>NZ_JBSFFN010000039.1:0-73369 GCF_053596135.1 Streptomyces sp. NPDC001770
GGATTTCTGGCTGGTGGTGTGACGAGCGCTCTTTTTTTCTGGGCGCGCCTGGAGGGGGCCCCACCCCACGGGCGGGGGGGCCCCCCCCCCCCGTACCGGGGGTGAGGGAGGCGAGGGCAGAGGCCGCAAGCCTGGCGCCGCCGAGAAAACAAAACCCTTCGTGTCGACCTTATATGACGGTGCGTCGTTTCAGTGACGGGTTGCCCAGAACCCGGGTTGAGAGGCAGCCTCCGCGTACATCCGGTGCGGGTGCAGGAGACGTCTGCTTGCGCACCGGCCACCAGACGCTCAGGCGCTACCCTTTTGAGGTGCTGGTCTGTTAACAGGGGAGGCGAGCGTGGCCCGTATCGTCGGCATACACGGCATCGGTTGGTCCTGGAAGTCACGCGAGGAGATGCACGAGACGTGGCACGGTGCGTTGAGCACCGGGCTGCGGAACGTCAGGTATCCCGACGCCGGAGCGGTGACGTTCGAGGCGGCCTTCTACGGGCACCTGTACAACGGCGGACCGGGCAAGTCCGGCGGTGACGTGCTCTACACCGCCGCCGACGTGGCCGAAGGCTTCGAGTACGAGCTCCTTGAGGCGATGGCCCGGGAGGCAGACCCGGCGGCTTTCGACGAGAACAGCGCCGAGCCCGCCTCCAAGGGGCTCGCCGTCCGCGGCGCGCAGGCGTGCCTCGACATCCTGGAGAGGACGCCGTACCTCGGCGGGATGACGGCCTCGATCATCATTCGCCAGATCAAGCAAGTGCACCGGTACTTCGAGGACCCGGCCCTGGGCCAGGAGATCCGGCGCGAGCTGGAGACGGCGATCCAGGGGGACACGCGGGTGGTCCTCGCCCACTCGCTGGGGAGCGTGGCCGCCTACGAGGTTCTGTGGAACCTCCAAGACGTACGGATCGACACCCTGGTCACCATGGGTTCGCCGCTCGGGCTGAAGTCCATCCGGCGCCGCCTGGCCCGCACGGCACACGCGGAACCGGGCCGCCCGCCGTCCGTGCGCCGCTGGGTGAACGTCGCCGCCGAGCAGGACGTCGTCGCCCTGCGCAAGCGCATCAAGACCCTCTACGCCGGAGAAGTCGAGGACTTCGTCGTCACCAACCCCCTGCGCCACATGCACGACTGCACCCTCTACTTGGCCAACCTGCGGACCGCACAAGCAGTCAAGTCAGCTCTTGGGTGAGCGGTGGTTCTTCCTGGCGGGGGAGGGCGCATACGGTGAGAAGACCGGCTTGGCGCGACTCGAAAACGTCCCGGACGAACTGAAGTTGATGCGTCGCACGCTCACTGGCCTCGGGATGCGGGAGATCCCCAGGCCCGAGGGGTCCGTCGGGGAGCGGGGCCTGCACGAGGTGTGCAAGGAGCTCGGTACATGGTTGAAAGGGGTGGGCTGCGGCGAGCAGGAGCCGCCGCTGTCGCTGTTCGTCTACTGCACGGGGCACGGCGAGCGGGCGAACGACGCCACGTGGGGCCTGGCTCTGCCGACGTACGACCCGTGGGTGAAGAGCGAGGGTCTCCTTTATCCGCAAGCCATCATTGATACCCTCTACGGGGACGGTCGGCATCGCACGAAGGAGCTCTTCGAGCAGGCAGTCGTCGTCCTCGACGCCTGCTACTCCGAGCCCGGCGCGGACGAAGCCATGGGGGCCCGTCGGCGTCAGGCCGCCGTCGGGAGCGCCAAGTACGACGCGTGGGTGATCGCCACCGCCCGGAAGGCGCAGCAGGCCCAACAGCTCGCCTTCGCCCGTGCGTTCGCCAAAGCGCTCTCCCAGAGCGGCGGCATGCAGGAGTTCATCGAGCCCTCTGCCCTCGTGGAGCGGCTCAACGGCTACCTGCCGACGGACAGCCAGGAGGTCTGGGTGTCCTCCGTCGACCGCCGGAGCTGCCGCGCGCTGCCCGATCCGGCATACATGCCGCAGACGTCGCCCGCATGGCTCGACCGGGATCTCGACGAGTGGTCCCACCTCGCCCGCGGCCGGAGGGCCCGATACGAGGCGGGCTGGTACTTCTCCGGCCGGCGTGAGGAACAGCAGCGCCTCAATGAGTTCATCGCCGGCGATGGACCGTCGGGGACGCTCATCCTCCGGGGCGCGGCCGGAGTCGGCAAGAGCGCGCTCTTCGGACACTTGGCCGTGTGCGGGAAGTCCGAGTGGCGGCGACTGCTGCCGCCCGTAGCGCGGCGCGGTCTGATCCTCCCTGACGACTCGGTGCACGCGCTGGTGTCTGCGGAGCACGCCACTGTCTCGGGCATGACCCAGCGGATCGCCCGGGCACTCGGCATCGACCTGGGCAGCGCCCCGACTCCGGACGAGCTGTGCGAGGCCCTGGAGGATTTGCCTCCCCGGACCGTTCTGGTGGACGACCTCCATCTGGTGGACGACGGCATCGCGGCCGTGGTCACGGAGCTGCTGGACCTCCTGACCGAGTACGCGCGCACCACCGTCATCGCCTCGGCCGGCCACGACCACGTCGCCGACGGGGTGTGGCAGGAACTCCAACTGCGCGTGCTCCAGCTCGGCACCGACGACGAGGGCGTCCGCGCCTATGCCCGCGCACGCGGTGCCGGCGAGGTCGCCGCCGCCTGCCACGGACACTTCGGGGCGGCGGTCGACGCGGTCGACGCCTTCCTCGGCACCTCGCGCAACGGCAACGCCGGGGCGGAGGCGCGGAAGGCGGCGGGCAAGCGGCTGACGGTCTTCCACCGCAGCCTGCTCGCCTCCCGCGAGCGCCCGGAGGACTGGTGCCGGGCGATGCTGGAGCCGGTGCGGGCCGCGGCGGCGTGCGGGTACGACGCCGGCCTGACGGCCGAGCACTGGGCGGCCCTCGCCACGGCCGCGGACCGCTCTGGCCGGACGTACAGCCCCGATGAGGCGAGGGAGGCGGCGGAGCTGTTGGGGACCTCGGTGACGGACACCGCGGTGAGGGGCACCGCTGCGGGCGGGGGCACCGCGACGCCCCCGGCGTGGCGCCTCGCCAGCCCCGTCACGCGGGATCCGCATGGGCAGGAGTTCGCCGCGGCGGTACGGGACTGCCTGCCCGTCCACGGGTCCGGAGCCGAGCCGGCCGGAGCGTCCGGCGTGCCCGGGATCGACTGGGCGGCGGACACGGCCCTGACCGCGCTGTTCGCGGCCGCCGCCCGCCCCTTCGAGCAGAAGTTCGCCACCGAGTTGTCCTCGATGGGCTTCTGGGCGGCGCTGCCCGGCAGTGCCCTCGCCCGACAACTGGTCGCCGGAGGAACCAGGCTCTTTCCGGAGTGGGTCGTCAAGGGCGTGCGGGCCCAGACGCCCGAGCTCCACCCGGCGGAGCGGGCGTTCCAGATGAAGCTCGCCTTTCTCAGGTCCGGGGGCGACGGGCGCGGTCTGGACCTGCGCGGAGCCGGCGCCGGAGTCGACATCCTGTGGGCTACCCGGGACCACGTGTCCGTACCCGACCTCCTGGCGGTCGCATCCGACGCGTCCGGCGCCGGCTACGTGGTGACCACCCACGGCGACGCTTCGATACGGCTGTGGAGCCTGGCGGACGGCAGGTTGCTCGTCGAGGCGGTGCGGTCCGAGGACGACGGCATCGCCTCGCATCTGGCGCTCGCCGTCGTCGACGGCGAGCCCCTCGTCGCGTTCGTCGCGGACGGCGCAGGACTGCTGTGGCGGCCGCTGACGGATCGGGCCCCCGAGCCCCTGGCCGCCTTGGACGGGGCGACGGTGTTCTCGCTCCACGGTGACCTGCTGGCCGTAGCCGCGGGCACGCGGATCGAGGTCGTCGAACTGGGCGCCACCGGGCGGGCCAGGTCCTTCGTCGTGCCGGGGTCGAGCCGGGTCACCCAGGTCCACTTGGGGGGCCAGGCCGGCGACAGACGGCTCGTCGCCACCACCGAGTTCGGCACCGTGACCGCGCGCCTGGGAGACACGGGCACGCCGGCGATACGGCGCCAACCGCTGCTCATGCCCTCCACGCAGCACGCCGTCGTGTCGTCGACCGGTCGCACGGTGGGCATGCTCGAGCGCGGCGGAGGGCTGTTCGTCTGGGACGAGAACCACGGGACGAGGAGTCTCGACATCCCCGCTGTGCGCGACGGAACGCTCGCGTTCGCTGTCGGCGACAGCGTGGTAGCCGCGGCCGGCGGTACGAGGAGGCCCTGGCTGTGCCTCCTCCCGACCGCATCCGGTGACGAGCGGCCGGTCTCCCGGTTTCCGCTGCCGGACCAGCCCGTGGCGCTCGCCCTCGACGCGGACGGTTCCTACCTGGTGGTGACCGATCTGCGAGGAGTGTTCTGCCTCGACATCCGCCCTGATCCGTCCCGACCGGACACGGTCGACCCCGATCCACCCTGCCCGTCCCCGACCGACCGCAGTGAGGAGGCAAGATGACGGCCCTGAACTCCGTCTCGGCACGTGAAGGTGTCGTCGGCGCACTGCTCGCCCTCGACGACATCCTGACGAAGCGGGAGGAATCAGTCCCGAGCACGTCCTTCGGCGTTCTGCTCGAACGGCTCCACGCCCTTGGGGTCCGGCCCCTGTTGGCGGAAGCGGAGCGGAGGGGACTGAACGGCGCGGCGGTGGGCATCCCGGACCGGTTCGTGGCCGGCCCCGTCCGCACCAGCCTCGAGCGGCTGGTCTTCATGCTCCTGGACCCGGAGGCGTGCGAAGGCCCGTACGCCGAAGTGGTCGCGCACATCAAGGGTATCGAGGGCATGGAGGACGACCTCGTCGCCCTCTACGAGCGGGCCAGTGCACCCGGCAGCGGCCCATACGTCCCCGAGCAGCGCCGACCCGAGGACGACCCGCCCGAGGACGGCGCGTCCGAGGAGACGGCCGCTCCCAAGGGCCCACCCGCCGAGTTCCTGGACGTCACCGTCCTCCGCCCGGAAGCCGACCCGGACCTGCCGCCAACGGCGTGGGCGGCCCGCCTCGCCCTGGAGAGCAAGGCCGGTGACGCCCCCGGCCACGACGACACGGTCCGGGAACTGGTCGGTATCACCAGGAAATGGCGGTCCGTCACCCCGGCCACCAACAGGGCCTCCGACGGAGGCGCCGGGCCCGTACGGAACCTGCTCCTCCGGCTGGGGCGCGAGGAGGAACTCGCGGGGGACCCGAAGCCGAGACTGGCGGTCCAGGGCCTGCTGCCGCCCAGCCGCGTCAACGACACCACGGTGACCCTGCCCTCTGCCCTGCGACTCCTTTCGCGGACTCTCGCCGCCCCCGAACTGCCCCACCCCGCACCCGGCATGTCGGCCGCCGGCGCGTACGCGTCGTCCCACCTCGGCGCGACGATGCAGTTCCAGCCCATGGAGCCCGCCGAGGCGTCCCTGCGCGCCGACGCCTGCGACGGTACGCTCGTCCATCCCGGCCGCGGTGGCTGGTTCCGTACCTCCCCCGGGGGCACCCCGACGCTCGCGGTCGCGGACCCCGGCCTCACCCTGGAGGGCGCGGCCCGCGCGTACTGGGGCGCGGCCTGGGACGCGTGGACGCGGAACTGGCACAAGAGCGCCCTGAAGGCCCTCGAATGGAGCCTCTCCGACTGGTTGCTGACGAAGCCCGACGACCAGCCGCTTCCCGACATCCGCACGGACCAGGTCGACAGCCTCGTGGCGATCTTCCAGGAACCGGAGCGCAAGGTGGCAGTGCTGGGAGGCCCCTCCGGCTCCGGGAAGAGCTGCATCGCCCGGTGCACGGCGCGGTCGCTCGCCGAGGCTGGCCGCCAAGTGATCATGCTCACCCCCAACGACCGGTCGCTCCCGAGGGGCGACGTCCTCGCCGCAGTCGTACGGCACGCCCTCGGCAGTCTCGCCCCCCTGGACAGGCTGGAGACCGGCTGCCCCGTCGTCATCCTCGACGGCATCCGGCCGATGGGCGAGACTGATGTCGACCGCATGCTGCCCGCCGTGTCGGCGGAGCTCGGCGTCAGCGTGCTCGCCTGTCTGGGGTACGACCTCAACTCGTTCCACGACTGGCAGGCGGCGAACCTCACCGTCGTCCCGTCCATCGTCCGCCCCGCCGCCCTCCTCGACCTGGCCGGGCGCGCCCGGGAGATTCACGGGGACAAGATCGCCACCAATCCCCGCTTCGTCGACGCCCTGGTGCGCCGCTTCCCCCACGACCTCGCCGGATTCGTCAAGGGCCTGTGCGACTGTCGCGGCCCGAACGACAGGCCCGAGCGCCTTGAGGAAGAGCTGCGTCAGAGGTTCACCGATGAGGTGGGGGCCGACACGCAGGACCTGGCCGCCGTCGTCGCGGCCGTCTCCCTGCTCGGCGGGAACGTGAGCGTCCCCGACCACGAACACCCCGACCTCTACAGGATCGGCGCGGCTCCCGACGGAGCCCCGGACCGGCTCCGCTTCCCCAGCACCACCGACTGCCGCACGATCCTGGGCGCCTACGCCGAGGTTGTCTATCCGGACGAGGCCACCCGGCCGCGCCGCCACGACATCGTCGCCGACCTCGTCGCCAAGGAGTTCTTCCGCGACCTGGGCGACAACCGCAGCGGACTGCTTCCCATGCTCCGAGGCGCGCGCATATACGACGAGAGGGTCTGCCGGAGCCTCGCGGAGCGCCTGCTGCACCCCGACCACGAGGACGACTTCGCCACGTGGCGGCGGAACGCGTCACCGGTCGGCATCGCGCTGGTGCTGCTCGCGATGGACTCCTCCCTCGGGGAGAAGATGATCGGCAAGCTCCTTGAGACCCTCGTGAAGGTGCTGCCGCGGACCACTTCCTGGTCCGCGCGCTCCCTACTGGCCGTGGTCCGCGCGATCCACCGGCACCGGCACCGCTTCGGCGACCCCCAGTTCGACTCCCTCGCCGAGTGGATGGTGGAGCGGTTCAGAGAGATCCTGGAGGACAGACCGAGGCCCGACGACGGCCTGTACAGCGTGCTGGAGCAGCTCAGCCGCTTCCACCACGAGCGCCTCAACCGGGTCGTGGCGGAGCACGGATCGGCGACCCTGATCCGTCTCAATCCCGACAAGGCCCTTGACTACCGCACGATCAGCCGGGTCGAACGCCTGGTGCGCCGCGCCAGCAACGACATCGGCCAACCGGATTACGCCTCCTGGGTCCAGAACGAGGCCCAGGTGCGCAAGCTCCTCGACCACGACCCGGATCCGACTCGCGGGATCGCCCTGTACCTCTCGAACCTCGTCCTGCGGCTGCGCTACGACCGCGACTACGAGGACTGGGACACGATCCTTGGCCGGCACGACGTGCGCGTCGGGGTCCGGCAGGCGCTGCGGCACACGGACGCGGTGGACCTGCGGTTCGCGCTGGAGGAGGCCCGGGACTACCAACTCGCCTTCGTCACCAAGATGCTCAACGACAGGGAGCTCAACCAGGGTGAGGGCTTCGGCGCCGCCATCCACAGGGCCCTGCGCACCGCGACCCCGACGGACGCGGCCCTGCTGCTCCGGACGACCAGCGAGATCCACGACAATACCGCCCGCCATGCGCTGTACGGCGACCGTGCGGAGCGTCCCGACGCGGGTCTGGCGCGCACCCTCGCCCAGCAGGTGAGAGGCCACCAGGACGCCAAGGGCGCCGGTCTGCTCCTGTCAGCAACGGCACGCGTCGACGAACTGTTCCTGACCGAAAGGAAGGGCTTCGGCCAGTACCTCGCCGAGGAACTCGGCAGGGACTGGGTGAGCGCCCGGCTGGAGGAAGACCCGCGGATCTCCGTCCAGTACCACCTGATCAAGGGGATCTGGGAGGCCAACGCTTCCTTCCGGGAGGAATGCCTCGACCTGTTCGTGGATGTCGTCGCCAGGGCGCTGAACCGCTCGATGCGACCTTGGGGCCCGCAGGCCGCCCTGTTCCTCGGACAGGACGAAGAGTTCGGAGCGGCCTTCCTTGAGAAACTGGGCCGACACGTGCCGGACAGGAAGCTCTTCGACGGGATGAAGGACGCGCCCGTTGCGGACGCCCGGCGCTACTTCCACCAGCTCGGCCGTGCCATGTACCAAGGACTGCCGAGCCAGTACGTCAACGAGCACGACGCGGCCGGCTTCATCGAAAAGATCGCCGCCGCCTCACCCTCGTCGGCGGCGCTGTGCGCGCGTGAGACAGCGCGGACCCTCGTCGACGGGGGCGTGCCGGCGAGGGACGCCGGACTGTGGGTGCTGCGGAAGGACGGAACCGAGACCGCGGATTCGATAGGCCGCCGCTGGGGCGCGCAGATCGGTCGGGGAGCCAGTACGAGCCAGGTGACCGAAGTGATCAACGTGCTGGCCGGGCTGAACGGCGACAGCGCCCTGGCGACCCTCGACTACCTGAACAACAAGAAGGTCTCGTTCTCCCGGCGCAATGACGGTCTGCTGCGGGACAAGGTGCGCCAGGCCGTGTACAACGACCCCGTCGAGGCAGCCCGGCTGCTGACGGCGGTGGAGCGGGTGTCCACGGGTGCCGGTGCCGGTCTGATGCGCGACCTGCAGGGTGAAGCGGGAGCCTGGAACGCCTTCACGAGCGAACTCGCCCACATCCAGCACCCCACCCAGCAGTACCAGGTCGTCCGTCAACTGGTGGCGCTCGGATTGCGGCCGGGAGGCGTGTACTCGAAGTGGGTGGACAAGCTCCGTACCCGGCATCAGGTGACGGTGATGCAGGTGACCAGCCCGGCCGCACTCAGCGACGTCCTGCGGATGGCCTTGATCTGGGATATGGACTGGGCTTGCCGTCTGGCCGCCGACATCCCTGTACAGCGGCTGGTCAGAAGGCTCGACTATGCGCGGGTGAAGGACCTGATGCACACGCCCTCACTGCTGTCGCTGCTGGTGACAGCCGAAGCCGACGAGGCTGTCCACTGCACGTTTGACACGTTGGAGCGTCTGCAGCCCGCATCACTGGTGAAGCGCCTCAACCCGCATTCCATCGATGTGCTGCTGGACGTCGCGCTCAGGGTGCGACCGGACTTCGCCCATCGCCTGGTACCTGCCGTCGCCGAAGCAATCAGCAGGCAGATGCAGCGTGAGGTAGTTCTCGACGAGGCGAAGCACTGGAACGAGATCGGTTGGATGGCGCGCTCCTTGCACATGATGAACAAGGCGGAGCTGCTCTCCCGCCAGGCGCCGAAGCGCAGGCCCAACCTGTCCTACCGACATGCCGCTGCTTGGGGTGCGATGTGGTTTCCCCACCAGGAATGGGCTCAGGAGATCCTCGGTGATGTGGCCGACCACATCATCCGGCCGTCGATCTCCGGCTCCCATTCGGTCTTCGCCGCCTTCGCCTACGCATCGGCGGAAGGGCGTACCAGCGAGCTGCGGGCCCCGGACGGATCGTGGCCCGAACTCGTTGGGTGCAGTGCCCGTGCTCTTGCGGCTCTCCAGATGACGGCTGAGCGGGATCCGGATCTGCGCGCCGCGCTGCTCTCCCATCGGGCTGCGCTCGTGGCGCAGCTGGACAGACCTACGTCGCGGACCGACAGCTACATGAGCTCGGCGCGTGCGTGGTTCGTTCCCCACCACGACCCCGCTCGGCTGGCGTGAGAGACGAGCGCGGTCCAACTCGACTCCGGGTCACGATGGAAAGGGCTCGCTCCTCTCGTTCTTCAGGGGCAGAGAGGCGTCCGGACCACACGCCGCCCCCAGCCGCTCGTTGACGCTGGTTCGAGCGGCGTCCACCACCAACATCGAAGGGTCTTGTTGGGAACGTCGAAGGGCCCCGCAGCAAGCTGCGGGGCCCTTCGACGTATTGCCCGGTGAGAGCAATGGCGGAGGATACGAGATTCGAACTCGTGAGGGGTTGCCCCCAACACGCTTTCCAACTCTGCACGGGGGCGTGTGCTTTGGTTCGCACGCGTTCATTCGCCAGGTCACAGGCAGAGGCGCCAGGGGGGTGAACAACCGCGTACGACGGGGAACGAGACTGCGGATGAGACTGCGCCGCCGCGGCGCCCCCCCGGCGCCTACCGCTTCTTGCGGATCTTGCGCTTCTTCTCCTTGGCTTCCTTCTCCTTGCGCTGAGCGACCCCGTACTCCGACCACGAACCTTGATGCTTCGCACAACGAGAGGTGTTGATCACTGCGAGGTTCCGACAAGCCGTACCTGCTTGGGTGCGTGCGCCACACCTGGACTGAGATGCCACTCTGAAACCCTTCGTTGAGGCAAGGAAACTTCGGATGCCAGCAAGGCTTCCACTTCACTGTCACAAGAGGGAGGCGCACTCTAGATGCACGGAAGCACGGCAAGGTCGCCAAACAAGGCTAGTTGGAGTCTCCCTGCATTCGCTGCCTAGCAAAACTCAACGCTGCGAGCGCTACTGAGCGACGGTTTTCCGGAGTGTCCGGCATGCCTTCCATGAGGACATCTGTCGATGCGGTATCAATTTCCCGGGAAAGTCGATCGAAAACGTAATTCAGGCCGAGAGCAGCTTCTACAGTTTCGCCTTCGAGGCCCATCAGTAAGATTCCTGTATGTGCGGTAGAGGTGCCACGATTCACAAGCTTTTCCAGTATCTGGAGTAGCTGCCATTTGCCAGTTTCGACCTGATTCCGTAGAAAAGCCTGCGCAGATTCTTTGTCGGCTTCCATCCATTGATGAACGGTGCCAAATACTGTCTGCTCAATTCCCTCGATGGGTGCATCGTGGAGCTCGCGGAACTTATTGGAAATAACTTCGATCAACATGAGGTTGAAACCGTTGGATTCCTCGACCCGATCCCCCCTTCTGGCTCGCACGATCGCGCGCCTGAGTCCTCGCACCGTGAGGCAGTATCCGCCATCGGATTGGCTCAACTGATCCGCCATATCAGGCAATGACGGAATGGTGCTGCTCTTAAGTAGATCTTCTGCGAGCGCTTCCAGCGAAGCCCTTGAATGTGAACTGAGGAATCCAATGTTGTTTGGCACGTCTAGATAGATGTCGGCCAGTACTTGGAGCAGCCGTTTGGTGGCACACTCGTTAAGGGTGCCGAAATTGCGAATCTTTCTGATTATTCGATCGGAGTCGGACTTAAGGGCTTGACTCAGTGTTTCAGCGGCAGATGCCGCCCCTGAAGGATCGCTGAGTTTATTCATGGCCCAAGCAATTGCGGAGTCAGGGATGTCCCCGTCTGGAACACCGAAGAAGAAGTACCGAGTGAAGTAGTCGGCGTGTCCAACTCCTTTCTTGCGGGCGATGTCACCGAGCCACTCTGTACTGTATTCCATTCCGGAGAGAGCCGACCTTATGGGCAAGAACAACCTGCTGAGTAGTTGTAGTACGCCTTGCAGGTTGTCCTCAGAGACCTCCCAGTCGCGGAGGCGTTCTTTCCAACGCTCTAGTTGCTCCTTGGGGCTTTCATGCCGGTACGGGCGGAAACCTTGCATCGTCAACTCATCTGCCCGGTTCTGTATTTCAGAGTAGACGCGGTGTTCGTGCGTACGCAGGAAAGTCAGAGCGAGGAAATCCTCAAAGCTTACCTCCTGTGCCACGGTTACATAGCTTGCATCCACCTGTGCAAAGAACCGGCGGATGGTCCGAGGAGTGCTCAATCTAAGTGAAAGGGTTTCAGTCCACAGGGCAGCAATGGACTGCAAAGCCTTTTCGCTCATGATGATGTCATTGTTGGTGCGTACCACTTCCAGCGATGCGTCGACGAGATCCACCTTCTGTTTATCGGTGAGTTGGGGCAGGTCCAGGCGGACCTGGATTATTTTTTCGAGGTAGTCATTTGCGCGATTTTTTGCCCAAAAGCTAGGTCGGTGCGGCATAGTACATCCATAAGAGTTTTTTCGTCATAGGAAAGAAGGTAGTACACGTTGGGGAGTCGCCCTACGAGCCTAATTAGCTTGAATACCTCAAGGAGCTCTTCAGGCGTAAGTCTGTCAAGGTCATCCATTACAACCAGGATGGAAACACCGCAATCCTTTAGTGCTGCTTCAACTCGCTCCTTTTTCTTGGCCGCACTTGTGTCCCCGGATATTTTCTCTGCTAGCTTTTCGAGCATGGAACTTGCGTCAATTTTTGCTATTCCTCCGAGTTTCCCGATGGGTGCGGCGTTCTGTATCCATTTGCCAATTGACTCTCTGGCCTCACTCCATTGCCTTCGGCCGGGCAGGCAGGAGCGGATTTCTGAATAGAACCCTACGTACATCGAAACAGGGTCGCTGTGAATCCATGGGTTGAAGTCTGCGACCAGCCATTGTGGACTGTCCGGATCGTCTGTACGTGTTATGTCGTCAATGGAATCGGTAACCATCTCAAGGAGAGAAGATTTACCGGATCCCCACGGCCCGATTAGGGCAATTACGCTGGATTCGGATTGCTGGCGCACGCGATTCACCACCTGAATCACATGGTTGCTGAATCGATGGCGATCGAGTCCGTCGCCTGAAGCGTTTACCGGGTCGTCGCCCAGTAGGTGTCGGGTTTCCATGAGGCGATGCTAGTGACAGAACGATCTCAGGGAAGGGAAACCGGCATTTCGGTTCGGGTGGCGCTGCGGAGGTGATCTGCTTGAGATGATCACAAGTTGGTCCGGAGTAGTGCTCGACCTACGAGTGGCGGGCTCTCCAGCCTGCAACCTGAACCTTCACCCAGTGGGAAGGGCGTGGCAGGCTTGACCGGGACCATGAGAGAGGGGAACGGGTGACTCAGCAGGACAGTCCGCGAGGGACATTCCTGAGGATCGCTGATGCGGTCCGGGTTCAGATCAGTTCGGACAGCGAGATGCTTGAGCTGCCGTCGGCCGCTGACCTCATGCGTGACTTTGGCGTATCGCGCGGCGTTGCTCTCCGAGTCTTTGCGACCCTTCGACGTGATGGTCTCGCAGAGCCTGTTCCCGGAGGGCGCTGGAGGGTGGTCCGGCCAGGGCAGGACGTGGATCGCAGGACACTGGCCGATCGCTTGACGAACGTCATCGTGGATGACGGGCTGGCGGTGGGGGAAAGATTCCCCAGTACTACTGAGCTTTGCGCTCGGTTTGGCGTCTCGCGTCCTACCGTGAGCAGGGCTCTCGACAAGCTAGAAGCCACGGGCTTGCTGTCCGAAGGTCGGCAGGGGAAGCAGCGCACCGTACGGGCGCTCCCGAAGCGAACGGAGTCGCCGGAATCGTGACGACCAAGGGTTGGATCGCCTGGGCCTATCCCCTCGCGGAGAAGCTGCTCGCCGAACCGCTGCCGCGCCGATGGGCGCACTGCCAGGGCGTAGCCGAGCGGGCCCGCACGCTTGCCCCGATCCTCGGAGGGGACGCCGAGCTGCTAGAGGCCGCAGCTTTGCTGCACGACATCGGCTACGCCCCAGACCTGGCAAAGACCGGCTTCCACCCGCTGGACGGTGCGCGATACCTCCGGGACGTCGCGCACGCGGACGAGCGCATCGTGCGCCTGGTCGCTCACCACTCCTGCGCGTGGATGGAAGCAGAAGCCCGCGGGATGCGGGACGAGCTGGAGGCCGAGTTCCCCCGCGAGCACCCTGACCTTGCCGACGCGCTCTGCTACTGCGACATGAACACGACCCCAGACGGCACCTCGACGAACCCCGTGGACCGGGTGAACGAGATTGCCGGCCGGTATGGGCCCGACAGCCTCATCGGTACGTTCATCCGTCGCGCGGAGCCGGAGATCCTGGCTTGTACCGCCCGGGTCGTCCTGCGTCTCGCAGAGGTCAAGCGTCAGCCGATGTAGGGCGCTGGCCGGGCGTTGTCCATGGCGTGCTCGATTCGGAGCCGCATGGTCGAGTGGATGTCGTACGAAGCCAGGTCCGCTGGGGCAACCCAGCGGACCTGTGTCGTCTCGTCGCTCGTGCGGACCTCACCGCCGACGGGGCGAGCGCGGAAGCAGATGCTGAACTGCTGGCGAGCCTCACCGTCGTCGTAGAGCATCACGTGCCCGGGGTCGGTGTAGATCCCGGACATGTCGATGACTTCCGCCTTGATGCCGGTCTCTTCCCAGACCTCGCGCACCACCGTTTCGCTGATGGTCTCGCCGGCATCGTGGCCGCCACCGGGCAGGGCCCACCGCCCGTTGTCCGACCGCTGGATCAGCAGTACTTCACCTGCCTCATTCCGAACGAACGCCACGACCGACGGCACCACCGAGTTTGCCTGCGGGGCGTCCGGGTCGTGGAGATAGTCAATGCGTCCCATGTTCAGGCACCTGCCAAGTCGTTGTCCGTGATGGGGCGTGCGCCATTCCACGTCTGGTCGATGCTGCGGGCGTAGGTGTCGAAGAGGCCACCACCCGGCATACGGCGCAGGTGCAGAACCGGAGCCATGTAGGCGCCGATTCCGTAGACGTGGGTGTTCACAAGGATCTCGTCGTCCGAACGGAAGAGCGAGTTGTACAGGGTCGCGTCGTGGAGCCGGAAGCCGATGTCCGGGTGGCTCGCGAAGAGCGGCCGGTAGTTCGGCAACGCGTTCCGGATCTTGCCGTCCATGATGCGGTGACCCTCGTCTATGCCCCGTTGCCGCACCGCGTCGCAGCCGGGGTCTCCGAGCATGATGCGCACCTGAGCATTGCCCTCGACCTTGGCTTTGAGGAGTTCGTGGAAGAGCGGGTCCTCGGAGAGCCAGAGGCCGGAGTAGACCAACACGTCGAGATGGTTCTCCGCCCGCGCGTACAGCTCTCTCCATAGGCCGGTCGGGACCATGTGGCGGTGCGGGTACACCGTGACGATCTCCGCCTTGCTCAGGTCAGTAGCGGTGTCGACGGCCCGTCCGTCGTCCCACAGTGTCGTCACGTCCACCTTGAGCACCGTGGCCGTGGCGTACTGATGCCGCCGGTACGGCACCTTTTCCTGGGTTATCCAGCGCTCCACCGTCTTGGCGTTGACCTCGATGGCTTCCGCGAGGTCGTGCACGGTCATGCCCTGAGCGAGCAGGGCCGACCGTAAGCGCTCGTTCGACATCTTCACCCCCGATGGGACGTCTTGGGACCTCTTGAAGGTAGCCAGATCAACCTGAGCTGTCCATGTAGAGGGTGACCAACTCCCCTGACCAGCAACGATGCTTGAGGCACGCCAGCAAGTCCCCGGCGTGAAACCCGAAAGCCCCGACGGCGGGCTTGACGCTTCCCGGTGCAGTACCTGTAATAGAGGTACTGCATCGGCCTCAAGGTCGTCGCAGCAGTCGGCACCACCTGCGCCCGGAGGGCCCCGCGAAACGGGTCCAAAGGAAGCGCTGGCTCTTTGAGAACTGAACAGAGTGCGAAGTACGAACGGCGGGGTGGAAGTCCCCGTCCCCGCGGCGGCCGGGTGATGTCGTCGGCGGCCCCTTCTCCGTACCGGCCCTGGAGAACACCCTCATGGGGTGCCACCCGGTACGTGCCGCTCTGCTGGCGTCAGAGCAGTGACGATGACGTGCCCGATCTCAGGTTCGGGGTGGGCGTGCCGTGGCGACGGCCTGTCCGCGCAATTCCTGCTCGTTGTCGGCCGCGTCTCGGACGTGGCCCCATCTCCATGACCCCGGCCGGGCTCGATACCCGGCCGGGGCGCGGCGCCCCCAGTTCTCTGGGCTGGCGCGTTTCCCGGTGTCGGCCGCCTCTCACCACCAGGCCACGGCCGCGCCGTTCCTTCCGTCCCTTCGACTCCTCTGGAGTGCTCCATGCGTATGTTCATCGGCGGCCATGAGGCCGTCAGCGACACCGAGTTCGTGGAACTGGCCCTGGGTAGCCCGGTCGATCTGTGGCTGGGTGTTGAGGGCGAGAGCGAGATGGAGCGGGCGGCCCGGATGGACGCGGCTCGCGACATCCTCGCCGACAACCCCGACTTCCCCGACCGTGTGAGCCGGGTCGCCGTGGAGGCGATCGAGGCGTTCGCGCCGGAGCTGTTCAACGTGATCCCGCTGGCCCCGGCCCGGCGCCGCCGCCGCGGGTACCGGAACGGGGTGGCGGCATGACGACCATCCCGGTGAGCGACCGCCCGACGGTTCCGCCGCTGACCCGGCCGGAGATGGGATTGGCCGGAGTCGGTGCCCTGGCTGCGGCCGGCGTCGGCGCGCTGGGGCTGATCTCCTCGTTCGACGCGGTCTCCGCCGCGGCTGAGCGGTGGGGGTTCAGCGAGGCGTGGATGGTGCCGGTCGGGATGGACGTGTCCATCCCGGTGTTCTCCGTGGCGAACCTGCTGCTGGTCCGGATGGACATGGCGTTGGCCTGGGTGCGGTTCGTGCCCTGGGTCCTGACGCTGGTGACCTGCGGACTGAACGTCTCGGCAGGGCAGGGCATGTGGGCGAAGGTGGCACACGGGACGATGCCGCTGCTGTGGGTGGTGTTTTCCGAGATCGGCGCGCACATCTACGCCTCCCGGATCGGCGCGGTGACCGGCCGGCGCATGGACAAGATCCGTGCCTCCCGGTGGCTGCTGGCCTTCCCGTCCACGTTCGCCCTGTGGCGCCGGATGACGCTGTGGGAAGTCACCTCCTACGCCGACGCGCTCGCCCGGGAGCGGGAACGGCTGCTGGCCCGTGCCGAACTGCGCGAGCAACACGGACGCCGCTGGCGCTCGAAGACACCACGACCCGCACGGGTCCTGCTCAAGCTCGGGGAGCACAGTCCCGCGAGCGAGCAGGCACCGCCCACACCCACCCCAGCCGCGCCCGAACCGATCACTCCCGCGCCCGCCCCGAAGCCGCCGGCCAAGCGCACTTCCCGCCCCGCCGCCAAGGCGAAGCCGAAGCGGTCTCCGGCCGAGATTGTTGCGGAGGCGCGGGAGGTCACTGCGGCCTGGCCGGACGCGGCACTGACCGCCGACGGCATCCGCACCGCGCTCCATGTCTCGCAGGCCACCGCCCGGATGCTGCGCGACACCCTCAAGGCCGAACGCACCGCCGCTCAGCCTCTGCACTCCGTGGCCACCGAGCAGGACACCGAAAGCGTGGACGCTGGGGCGGTGGCGGCATGAGCGCCCTGTTATCCACCTTCGCCGCAGCCGGGCCCCTCGCGGCCGGGTGGTCGGTGCACACGGTGTGGCTGCGCCGCTCCTTGCGCAGCGCCCGCCGTGACCCGCTCACCGGGCTCCGTACCCGTGACGGCTTCACCCACCGCGCGACCACCCTGCTCAGGGATCCCCGCGCGGTGGTCGTCCTCGCGGACGTCGACCGGTTCAAGCAGATCAACGACCGCCACGGCCACGCGGCCGGGGACGCGTTGTTGAAGGCGACCGCGGACCGGCTGGCGCACTACGTCGGCCGGGCCGGGGTCGCGGGACGGCTCGGCGGTGACGAGTTCGCCGCGGTCGTCATCGACGACCACGGCACCGTCGGGGACCTGCTCGCGGTCCTGCACGGCGTGCTCGCCCGCCCGGCCGACGGCATGGACCCCACGGTGCACACCACGGTGTCCCTCGGCTGGGTCCGTGCAGCCGACCACCCCGGTGAGGACCTATCCGCTCTGCTCCGGCGGGCGGACGAAGCGATGTACGCGGCCAAGCAGGGCCGGGCCGGGGTCCGGCGGGCTGGTCTCGGCAGGCTGTTCGCCACGTGGTCCGGTCGTCGCGCCGGCCGACGCGGAACCGCCCTTGCCAGCCCACGGGACGCCGCCTGATGTCCCCGAGGTTCGGCAAGTGCTACGACCCGACCGGCGCCATGCACGGGATACCGACCTTCCCGTGGAAGTACGCCCCCGACGGGTACGCCACCCGCCGCCAGCTCCGCGCCCGTGGTCTGCGGCCCGGTGGCCAGCAAGTCGCCGCGCAGGTTATGCGCAGCTCCCGCCGCCGCACGGCAGGCGTGAGCGTCGCCTACCTGTACCGCCTCGACCTGGCCAAGCCCGTCCGACCCATGACCCCGGGCCGCACGGCCGCGCTCGCCAAGGCGATGCGCGCCCGCCGTACCTGCCCGAAGTGCCGCGTAGACGCCGGGTACTGCATCCCGACCTCGCTCGGCATGTGCCCGGCCTGCGCCTATCCCGACCCGCTGAAGCCCTAGAAGAGGTCCAGCACCCGGGCGACGAACGACACCGTCCGGAACTTCACCTGGTGCCAGCGATTGCAGAACCGACGCGGCAGCCACCACCTGCGCGGCGCGACGGGCCGCCTGCACCAACGGCAGACCGGCGGCTCCCTCACCAGCTTGAACGACACACCCATGCCGCGACTTTAGCGGCGCTCCCCACGTACAGCGCGACTCCCGAGGGGTCCGGACGGCAGACCGTCCGCAGTGTCGCCCGGACCCCTCTCCCACCTCTGTTGTCCGGGAAGGACAGTCAGTGCATCACGACGACGAAAGCGAACTGTTCCACCGACTCGAAGCCGATATGAATGCCCCCACGCAGCCCGACCCGGGCGGGGACGTAGTCGACCTCGACAAGGCGCGCTCCGCCCGTACCGAGTCGGCCGACTCGACCGCCGACCGGTCGGCCGACCCCGAGCGTTCCCGGTCGGATGACGGGTCGGGCGACCCGACGGCCACCGTGATGGTCGACTCCCCGGCCCCGGCCGGTCCCGGATTCATGGGCCGGATCGTCGGAGCCAAGCGGCGGGCGATCGTCCCCGGCTGGCTCCGGTCGGGCACCGAGTTCACCACCGCCACCAAGTGGGCGGCCGGGTACTACGGTCATCTCGCCGGGTACCACGCGCTCCGCTCTCCGTATTACGCCGCACGCCTCACCTTCCAGTCCCCGCGCGGGGCAGCGAAGTTCATGGGCGGGACGATGCGATGGGTCGCCGACCGCGAGGGCGAGCCGGTCCGACTCGCGTCCGTCCGGCGCGAGGACGCGGCCGAGTACCTGAAGCTGTCGCGCCAGCGCGACGGCCGGGTCAGGCTGCGCACGCTCGTGACGGTGCTGGGCCTGTTCATCGGGCTCGGGGCCGCGCTCGCCATCTACGTCCTCGCCCCCGGCTGGCTGCAAGCCCTGTCGGTCGGCGCGGTCCTGCTGGCACTCGGAGCGGCTGGCACGCAGGCCGATGCCCCGGTCATCACCCGCGCGGTCGAGATGGCGAAGGCGCCCAAGCTCACCTCGGACATCGTGCTGCGAGCCCTCGGCGCGCTCGGCATCACCGCGATCAACCAGGTACAGAGCAAAGGCCGGGACGGCTTCACGTTCACCGCCCCGATCACCCGCGACGGCCCCGGCTGGCGGGCGGAGGGTGACCTCCCCTACGGGGTGACCGTGACGGACGTGATCGAGCGCCGCGACAAGCTCGCCTCCGGGCTGCGGCGCCCGCTCGGCTGCGTCTGGCCCGAAGCCGTACCGGACGAACACACCGGTCGTCTCGTGCTCTGGGTCGGCGATCAGGACATGTCGACTGCGGCGAAGCCCGCGTGGCCGCTGCTCAAGGGCGGTTCCGTCGACCTGTTCAAGCCCGTCAGCTTCGGAACGGACCAGCGGGGCCGGTGGGTGGACATCACCCTCATGTACATCGCCGGTGTCATTGGGGCGATCCCCCGCATGGGCAAGACGTTCCTTCTCCGCCTGCTCCTGCTCATCGCCGCCCTCGACAACCGCGCCGAGCTGCACACCTACGACCTCAAGGGCACCGGCGACCTCGACCCCGTCGGCGAACGCGTCTCCCACCGGCATCGGGCCGGAGACGACGATGAGGACATCGAATACGCCCTGGCCGACCTGCGGGAACTGCGTACCGAGCTGCGCCGGCGGGCGAAGATGATCCGGTCCCTGCCCCGGGACATCTGCCCGGAGTCCAAGGTCACCTCCGAGCTGGCGAACAAGAAGGAACTCGGACTGCACCCCATCGTGATCGGGGTGGACGAGTGCCAGGTGTGGTTCGAGCACCCCAAGCACGGGGCCGAGTTCGAGGAGATCTGCACCGACCTGGTCAAGCGCGGCCCGGCCACAGGCATCGTCCTGCTGTTGGCCACCCAGCGTCCCGACGCGAAGGCCCTGCCCACCGGGATCAGCGCGAACGCGTCGGCCCGGTGGTGCCTCAAGGTCATGGGCCAGCTGGAGAACGACATGGTTCTCGGCACCAGCAGCTACAAGCGGGGCATCCGGGCCACGATGTTCAGCTGGAAGGACAAGGGCATCCACTACTTCGTCGGTGAAGGCTCCGATGCCCGGATCGTCTCGTCCGTCTACGTGGACGCGCCCACGGCCGAAGTGATCGGGCTGCGCGCCCGTCGCCTGCGCGAAGCAGCCGGAACCCTCACCGGCCACGCCACGGGCGAATCGTTCGAGGACCACGAGACGAGCGGGTTCGACCTGCTCGCCGACATCCTCGCCATCGTGCCGGCCGAGGAACCGAAGCTGTGGTCCGAGACCGTCGTAGCCCGTCTCACCGACCTCCGCCCCGACGTGTACGCGGGGTGGGAGCCGGAGCAACTGGCCACCGCGCTCAAGCCGCACGGTGTCCCCACCGGCCAGGTCTGGGGCAAGACCGACACCGGGAAGGGCGCCAACCGGCGTGGCATCGAACGCGCACGCATCCTCACCGCCATTGCAGAGCGTGACGGAAAGCGGGACGCGAGCTAGCCATGATCGCCGCTAGACCTAGCAGCCAACCCCGCTAGGTCTAGCGGCACCGCTAGCACCCCATCTGCCGTGTGATCAGCACGCTAGTCACTAGCACCCCACCTGCGGAAACCCACGAAACAGGCCGGGAGGCCCTGGATGACTCTCCTCCTGCTCGCTAGCGCACTTCTCCTGCTCATCACCCTGAGTTACAGCGGCCTGTGTGCGGCTTCGCCGTTCGGGAACTGCCGCAAGTGCCGCGGCTTCGGCTTCGCTATGAAGACCGACCGCAAGGGCCGCACCAAGCGGGGCAAGGACTGCCGCCGCTGCAAGGCCACCGGCAAACGCATCCGAATCGGGCGCCACCTCTACAACGTCGCGGCCCGTCTCCACCGCGACGGCACCCGCTGACCCTCCGCAGCAGGGGACCAGCGGTCACCCGCCCTGAGGCGATCCCGACCATGTCAGGCGCTCGCCAGCGTGACCGCCGGTCCAAGCCCCGTGCTTGCGAGCACCCGGGGCCCACGCACCTTACCCAGCACTCCCAAGCCGCCTCAAAGGAGTTCCCGTCGTGGCCGTCACTGTCTCGCTCGTCTTCCTCTTCGGACTCGTCCTGTTCTTCCTGCTCCGGTCCAAGTCCCTCGGCTGGGGCGCGGCGTTCATCGCCGTGATGTTCGGGTTCTTCCTCGCCTCCACCGGCGCGTCGGGTCCCATCAACGACCTCACCACCGCCGTCATCGACGCCATCCCCAACCTGTGAGAGAGGCCGCCATGAACGAACCCCTCACCCAACACCACTGGGCCGCCCTCGCTGCCCCCAAGGTCACCCCGGCCATCGCCACGTCCACCGTGCTCATCCTCGGAAGGATCTGGAACGCCAACGGCGCAGAACACAGCATCGGCAACGCTGCGTTGATGGTCGTCCTCGCGGCCGGTTCCGCGACGGCCGGCGCATTCGCCGCGGCCGGTCGCGGAGGTGGTGACGGAGTCCTCGCCGGGACCGCCTTCGCCACCTCCGGCAGCCTCGCTCTCGCCGGGGTCGCCGGATACGCCGACGGATGGTCCCTCCCCGTCCTGCTGTGGGCCGTCACTACCGCGGTCGCCTACGGGATCGCCGCCCGCTACTGGCGCACCGACCGCCGCACCACCACCGCTCACGAGCGGCAGACCACAGTGCGGCGCGAGGAACACGGACACATCGAGCGCGTCGAAGCACTGCGCGCCGGAGCGCAGATCGAGGTAGCTCGCTCCGGCGCGGCCTACGCCGAGCAGCTCGCCACCGCGCTCATCTCCCGTGCCGCCCTGCCCGGCTTCGACCCCGGCGCACTCGAAGCGGCCGGGCTCCCCGAACTCCCGCTCACGGACACGAAGGAGACCTGACCCATGGACGTCGGCACGAACAGCGTCGAGACCGGGAACCCCGGCGGCGACCCGCCGTCGTGGCCCAACCCGCAGACCGCGTACGCGCTTGCTCCCAGCATCATCCGCGAGATCGGATGGATCGCCGAGACCGCCCGCAGCATCTCGTCCCGGGCCCCCGGGGACGACGCCCGGGAGTTCTGGCTTCGCAAGGCCGCGCTCCTCGACCGCATTGCCCTCAAGGACGAGCGGGTCAACGCAACCGCCGATGCGAGCGAGCTGGCTACCGAAGCCGCCCGCCGCCTCGTGGACATCGACCGCGCGGACTTGATCTGCGACCCGCGCCACTACGTCCGCCAGCAGTACGCCCTCTGGGCCCACCAGTAGATACGCCCGGGGCGGTCGCCTCTCACCACAAGACCGCGACCGCCCCGGCTCTCCGTCCCTTCGACAGAAACAGGAGAACCCCCAGCATGACCCAACCCACCCCCTTCCGGCGAGAGGCCGTCCACCTGCCGCCTCTCCTCGGCAGCGCACTTGACCTGGCGGCCCGAGCTGTCCCCACGCTGCCCTTACGGGCCGGGAAGGTTCCGTTCGGAAACTGCCGCTCCTGCAAGGCCAACGCGTGCGGCGGTCGTCCGGTCATGAAGACGCCGGGACCGTGCGCGTGCCCCGACGTCTGCCACGGCTGGGCTGCCGCCACCACCGACCCCCACACCCTCGCTTCCCCCACGTGGGTCCGGGCATGGGCACAGGCGCAGGCCGTGGCCTACCACCCCGGCGGAGCCGGGCTCACCGTTGTGGACCTCGACACCGTCGATGCCGTCACCTGGGCCCGCCAGAACCTGCCCGCCACCCGTACCGTCCCGACGACGCGCGGGGAACACTGGATCTACCAGGGTGTGATGCGGTCCGCGAACGCTGTCCGGTCCGGCGTCGACGTCAAGTCTGCGATGCAGTACGCCCGGTGGCTCGGACCGGGGACGGGCAACATGACCCGTCTGCCGGATGTCGTCCGCGCCCTGGTGGAGAAGGAAGAGACCACTCCTCCGCCGGGGGAGGTGGTCTCTTCGCCCTCCGGCCGGGCCGTGTGGGATCGCAGCGTTGCCACCGGCTGCCGTCACACCGAGCGGTACGTCCGTACCGGTCTCGAACGCGGCCTGACACTCGTACGGGCCCGTACCGAGTCCGGCGCAGGGTCGCAGGCGTTCGGCGTCGCGCAGTTCCTCGCTGCGCAGCACACCCAGTGCCCCGGACCGTGTGGGCTGGAAGCCCTCGGCTACGAGGTGGTGGCCGCCGCGGTGGGCGTGGGCGTTCCGGAGGCGTACGCGGTCCGGGCCGTCGCCAACGGGCTTTCGTCTCCTCCGGGGAGGGCCGTCGCATGAGTGAGCAGCTTGGATTCTCCGGTCTGCCGGACGCCCCTGATCCCCGGCCCCGCACGGTGCGGGCGGTAGTTGAGCGGAAGTCGCCGGCCGTAGGCCGTCCGCTTCGCCTTGTCCCCTCCGGCTCGCGGGACGCCGCCCCGGACGGGCCCCGGGAGGCGGTGCGCTGGCTCCACATCGTTGCCCCGGCTTCGTCCGCCGCTCTCGCGGCGGCCCGGTCGTGGTGCCGATGCGGTTACGAGCGGACGGCCCGCGGCCGGTACGACGTCCTCGCGCTGATCGCTGCCCATGCCCGCCACCCCGACGCCTGCCCGCTGCTCAGCCGCGAGGGGAGCAAGGCCGCATGAGTGACCTTGAAGAACTCCCTGCTCCCACCAACCCAATGGCGGTGGCGCGACGGGTCATCCCGGACTGGCAGACGCCCAACGGGCGGTTGCTGTGCCGACGCTGGCGCGGTTCATGGATGCGCTGGACCGGTACGTGCTGGCGCGAGATGGACGAGCAGCAGATGCGGGCCGGTCTCTACAAGCGGCTGGAGTACGCGACCTACACGACCCCCGGAAAAGACGGTCAGCCGGAGATCCGGGACTGGGCGCCCACCAAGCAGAAGATCGGCAATCTGCTGGACGCGTTGGGTGCCATCACGCTCTTGCCCACCGACGTGGACGCTCCCAACTGGATCGAGGACGACGCGACCGAGGACACGAGTCCCATCGTCGCGTGCCAGAACGGGTTGCTCCGCATCCGGGACCGGGCCCTGCTGCCGCACTCACCGGGCTTCTTCAACCTCGTGTCCGTTCCCTACGACTACGACCCGCAGGCCACCGCGCCGAGTTGGGAACGGTTCCTGCGGCAGATCTGGCCCGATGATGAACCGGCCATCCGGGCTCTGCAGGAGTGGTTCGGGTACGTCCTGTCCGGCCGCACCGATCAGCAGAAGATCTTGCTGATCAAGGGGCCCTCCCGGTCCGGGAAGGGCACGATCGCCCGGGTCCTCAAGGAACTCGTCGGCCGCGAGAACCTCGCCGGTCCCACTCTCGCCGGGCTCGGCACGAACTTCGGGCTTTCGTCCTTGCTCGGCAAGCCGCTCGCGGTCATCTCGGACGCGCGCCTCTCCGGCCACGACGGCGGCCAGGTCGTGGAGCGCCTGCTCACCATCTCAGGTGAGGACACCATCGACATCGATCGCAAGTACCGCGACCCGTGGACCGGCAAGCTCCCCACCCGGCTCATGATCCTGACCAACGAGCTGCCGCACTTCGGTGACTCCTCGGGCGTAATCGCGCGCCGGTTCGTGGTGCTCAACATGACGGTGTCCTGGCTCGGAAAGGAAGACACCTCCCTCACGGACAAACTCGCCTCAGAGATGCCCGGGATCATCAACTGGGCGCTTGACGGGCTCGCCCGTCTGGAGCGCGCCGGCCGGATCACGGAGCCGCCTTCCAGCAGGGAAGCGGTGATCACCATGCAGGACACCGCATCCCCCACAAGCGCCTTCATCCGTGAGCGCTGCACCGTCGGACCGGACCGCGAAGTACCGGTGGACACCCTGTGGGCCGTCTGGCGCGAGTGGGCCGAGGACAACGGCGTGCGGGCCGTCGGGACGAAGCAGATGTTCGGCCGCAACCTGCTCTCCGTCGTCCCGCAACTGCACCGGGCCCGTCCCCGCGATGCCTACGGCCGGCAGGTGCCCACGTACACCGGGATCACACTCTCGCCGTTCGATCCGCGATAGCCCGTGTCGCGACTCAAGCGACTCAAGCCGTCTACGGACGGCCGCTGAGTCGCTTGAGTCGCGACACAGCGCAATGCGGACTCACCACGTACCAGTGCCCACGACCGCACCGAGGAGTGCCATGTCTCGGCTCGAATCGCTGAAGAACAACGAGAACCCGCAGGACACCGATCTCACGCTCCTCGCTGTGACCGTCGAGGAAGCCGCCCGCCGACTGAGCATCGGCCGGACCACGATGTACGGCCTCATCCGTGACGGAGCGGTCGGAACCGTTCCGTTCGGCCGCAGCCGACGCGTCCCCGTCCAGGTGCTCAGCGACTACCTGAACCAGCACACGCAGGTCTCCGACCACCACGCCGCGGCGTAGGGAGAAGCTATGACCAAGCGGCCCAAGCGCCCGGATGGGGCGTCGTCCATCTACTTCGGCAGTGACGGCTACTGGCACGGCCGAGTCACCGTCGGTATCCGTGATGACGGCAAGCCGGACCGGCGCCACGTCATGAGCAAGGTCAACGAAGGGGAGGTGATCAAAAAGGTTCGGGCCCTGGAGAAGCAACGCGACGAGGGGAAGGTGCGCAAGGCGGGGCGCCCCTGGACGGTCAAGGCGTGGCTGCTGCATTGGGTGGAGGAGATCGCCAAGCCGTCGGTCCGCGAGAACACGTATGCGGGCTACGAGGTGGCCGTGCGAGTGCACCTCGTTCCGGGCGTTGGCGCCCATCGGCTGGAAAAGCTGGAGCCGGAGCACCTGGAGCGCTTCTATGGCCGGATGCTGGCGAATGGCAGCCAGCCCGCCACGGCTCACCAGGCGCACCGCACGATCCGGACCGCGCTCAACCACGCAATGCGCCGCGGTCACGTCACGCGGAACGTTGCCACACTCGCTGTCCCTCCGAGGATCGAGGAAGAGGAGGTGGAGCCGTACGACATCGAGGAAGTGCAGCGGCTGCTCTCCGAGGCGGCCAAGCTCCGGAACAGCGCGCGTTGGTCCATCGCGCTCGCGCTGGGACTGCGGCAGGGTGAAGCTCTCGGGCTCCGCTGGACGGATCTTGATACCGGCGCTGGCGTTCTGCGCGTCAGGAAGAACCGCCTTCGCCCGAAGTACCTGCACGGGTGCGGTGGCGGATGCGGCGCCAAGCCCGGGTACTGCAAGAAGCGGGTCAGGAAGAACGAGGACACCGCCAACACGAAGTCCCGCGCCGGCCGTCGTGTGATCGGCGTCCCCGCCGAGTTGGTCCGGCTGCTGGAACTGCACCGCAGAGAGCAGGGGCGGGAACGGGCGATAGCGGGGGAGGACTGGCGCGACACCGGCTTCGTCTTCACCTCGCCCGTGGGGGAGCCGCTGGTGCCGAGCACGGACTACGACACCTGGAAGCGACTCCTCGCCGACGCGAAGGTTCGGGACGGGCGTCTGCACGATGCCCGGCACACCGCGGCGACGGTTCTGCTCATCCTCGGCGTACCCGAACGGGTCGTGATGCAGATCATGGGCTGGTCGTCCACGGCGATGGCGGCCCGGTACCAGCATGTGACGGGCGGCATCCTCGCCGACGTCGCGCAGCGGGTCGGGGGGCTCATCTGGGAAGTGGCCGGCGACCCCGTCGACAGCGACGGGAAGGGCCCCGAAGGGTCTCGTTGAGACTGCGGATGAGACTGGGAACGAAGAAGGGCCCCGCAGCAAGCTGCGGGGCCCTTCGACGTATTGCCCGGTGAGAGCAATGGCGGAGGATACGAGATTCGAACTCGTGAGGGGTTGCCCCCAACACGCTTTCCAAGCGTGCGCCCTAGGCCACTAGGCGAATCCTCCGCCGCAAACAATACAAGACGTTGAGGGGTGCTCGCGAACACGTTCCCCGGAAGATCGTCGGAGCGAGGTCGCGCGGACGGATCCCGGGCGGATCGGAGGGACCCCGGACCCGGGCGGGTGGACCTGGAGGGGTGGGGATCGGCTAAGGTGGGCGTCAGCCCCTCACGTGGCGCTATCTGACTGAACTCCCCCAGGGCCGGAAGGCAGCAAGGGTAGGTTGGCTCTGGCGGGTGCGTGGGGGGCCCTTGTGTTTTCCGGGCCGTCTCGGTGGCCCGCTCGGTCGCCGTCGGGGCGACCCGCTTCGGGTGGGGTTCCCCGGAGGCTCGCTCGGGCGCGCGAAAGTCGCCTCCGGCCGCTCTGCCGCGCGTGCGATCGCATGTGATCTACATCTCGTCGCCCGGGCCACGCCCCGGTGTGACCAGGGTCCCCGGCCGCCGGGGCCCGATGCGGAGTCGGTTGTCGGTGCGTCCCGATAACCTCGTAACTGTGTCGTCCCTTGCGCTGTACCGCCGCTACCGCCCCGAGTCGTTCGCCGAGGTCATCGGTCAGGAGCATGTCACTGACCCGCTCCAGCAGGCCCTGCGGAACAACCGGGTCAATCACGCGTACCTGTTCAGCGGGCCGCGTGGTTGTGGAAAGACGACCAGCGCGCGCATCCTCGCCCGCTGCCTGAACTGCGAGCAGGGGCCGACGCCGACGCCGTGCGGGACGTGCCAGTCCTGCCAGGATCTCGCGCGCAACGGCCCGGGTTCGATCGACGTCATCGAGATCGACGCGGCTTCGCACGGTGGCGTGGACGACGCCCGCGACCTGCGCGAGAAGGCGTTCTTCGGGCCGGCTTCCAGCCGATACAAGATCTACATCATCGACGAGGCGCACATGGTCACCCCGGCAGGGTTCAACGCCCTGCTGAAGGTGGTCGAGGAGCCGCCGGAGCACCTCAAGTTCATCTTCGCGACGACCGAGCCCGAGAAGGTCATCGGCACGATCCGGTCGCGCACGCACCACTACCCGTTCCGGCTCGTCCCGCCCGGCACGCTGCGTTCGTACCTCGCGGAGGTCTGCGGCAAGGAGAACAGCGCGGTCGAGGACGGTGTGCTGCCGCTCGTCGTACGGGCCGGGGCCGGATCCGTCCGTGACTCGATGTCCGTCATGGACCAGCTGCTGGCCGGTGCCGGAGACGACGGCGTGACGTACGCCATGGCGACCTCGCTGCTCGGTTACACGGACGGGTCGCTGCTCGACTCGATGGTGGACGCCTTCGCTGCCGGTGACGGTGCCGCGGCCTTCGAGGTCGTGGACCGGGTGATCGAGGGCGGCAACGACCCGCGCCGGTTCGTCGCCGACCTGCTGGAACGCCTGCGCGACCTGGTGATCCTGGCGGCCGTGCCGGACGCCGGGGAGAAGGGGCTCATCGACGCCCCCGCCGACGTCGTGGAGCGGATGTCGGACCAGGCGTCCGTCTTCGGCGCCGCCGAGCTGAGCCGTGCCGCCGACCTCGTCAACCAGGGGCTTACGGAGATGCGTGGCGCGACCTCGCCGCGCCTCCAGGTCGAGCTGATCTGCGCCCGGGTGCTGCTGCCGGCCGCCTTCGACGACGAGCGGTCGTTCCAGGCGCGGCTGGACCGTTTGGAACGCGGCGGCGCCTTCGCGGCGGCAGCGGGGGGAGTGGCGGCGGCGGGAGGCGCGCAGGCGTTCCAGGCCGCGCCGCCCGCCCTGGGGTACGTGCCCGGGCCCGAGGCGCACCCGCCGATGCCGGCCGCCCCCGCCGCCCCGTACGACCCGCCTGCAGCCGCTCCGCCGGCCGCGGCACCGTACGCCGCGCCGCAGCAGGCACCCGCGCCCCAGGGCGCCGCACCGCAGACTCCCGCCCAGACCCCCGCGCCCCAGGCTCCCGCCCCGGCCCCCGAGTACGGGCAGCAGCCCGCGGCCGAGGCGGCGCCCGCCGCTCAGCGGCCCGGCGCCTGGCCCACCCCGGCCGCTGCCGGTGGCGGGGAGCAGGCCCGTCGTCCGGGCGGCTGGCCCACCGCGTCGGCCCCGGGTGCCGGGGCGCCCCGCCCCGCCGCGCCCGCTCCCGTACAGGCCGCACCGCCCGCTCCCGCCGCTCAGGCGCCCGCTGCCGCACCGGCCGGGGGCCAGGACATGGCGCAGGGCGCCGGTCAGGTGCGGAGCATCTGGCCGGAGATCCTGGAGGCGGTGAAGAACCATCGACGCTTCACCTGGATTCTGCTCAGCCAGAACGCCCAGGTCACCGGGTTCGACGGGACCACGCTCCAGATCGGTTTCGCCAACGCGGGTGCCCGCGACACGTTCGCGAGCAGCGGCAGCGAGGCAGTGCTGCGGCAGGCGCTGGCCGAGCGGTTCAACGCCCAGTGGCGCGTCGAGGCGATCGTCGATCCCTCCGGTGGCGGCCAGCCGGTGCAGGGCGGCGGTGGACGCCCCGGTGGCGGTGGACCCGCGTACCAGGCGCCGCCGCAGCAGTCGTACGAGCAGCGTCCCGCGCCCGCCGCACCGCCCCAGCAGTCGTACCAGCCCCAGTCGTCCCCACAGTCCCCGCCGCCCCAGCAGTCCCAGGGCGGGCAGGGCGGGCAGGGGCCGGGGGGCTCCGGACCGGGGCCCGCGGCGTACGAGCGGTCCGCGCCCGAGCCGGTGCACACGGTCGCGCCGGAGGACGACACCCCTGAGGCCGACGACCCGGACCTCGTCGACTCGGCGCTCTCCGGGCACGAGCTGATCGTCCGCGAGCTCGGTGCCACGGTGGTGGAGGAGTTCACCAACGAGTAGCCGGGGCCGTGGGGATCCGGCCCCGGAAGGAACCCGGGGCCCCGGGCCCCGTCGCCCACGGACAGTCCACGGACAGCTCACGGACAGTCCACGGACCGGAGGCCGTCGAGGCGTCCGGCCACCGGCGGTTAGGCTGCACCCCGTGAAGGTCCTCGTCATCGGCGGCGGCGCCCGCGAACACGCCCTGTGCCGCTCTCTTTCCCTCGACCCCGAGGTCACCGCTCTGTACTGCGCTCCCGGCAACGCCGGTATCGCGGAGGTGGCCGAACTGCGCCCGGTGGACGCGCTCGACGGTGACGCCGTCGCCCGCCTCGCCACCGAACTGGGTGCCGGGCTGGTGGTCGTCGGCCCGGAGGCGCCGCTTGTCGCCGGGGTCGCCGACGCCGTGCGCGCGGCCGGGATCCCCTGCTTCGGTCCGTCCGGTGAGGCCGCGCAGCTCGAAGGCTCCAAGGCGTTCGCCAAGGACGTCATGGCCGGGGCCGGCGTCCCGACCGCCCGGAGCTACGTCTGCACCACCGCCGAGGAGATCGACACCGCGCTCGACGCTTTCGGTGCCCCGTACGTCGTCAAGGACGACGGACTGGCCGCCGGCAAGGGTGTCGTCGTCACCGACGACATCGAGGCGGCCCGCGCCCACGCGCTCGCCTGCGACCGGGTGGTCATCGAGGAGTTCCTCGACGGCCCCGAGGTGAGCCTCTTCGCGATCACCGACGGCGCCACCGTGGTGCCGCTCCAGCCCGCCCAGGACTTCAAGCGCGCCCTCGACGGCGACGAGGGCCCGAACACCGGCGGCATGGGTGCCTACTCCCCGCTGCCGTGGGCGGACCCGAAGCTGGTCGACGAGGTCCTCGACACGGTTCTCCAGCCGACCGTCGACGAGCTGCGCCGACGCGGTACGCCGTTCTCCGGCCTCCTCTACGCGGGCCTCGCGCTGACCTCGCGCGGCGTGCGCGTCATCGAGTTCAACGCGCGCTTCGGCGATCCGGAGACCCAGGTGGTCCTGGCCCGTCTGCGGACCCCGCTCGCCGGTCTGCTGCTCGCCTCCGCGAACGGCACGCTGGACGAGGTGCCGCCGCTGAACTGGCTCGACGACGCCGCCGTCACCGTGGTCATCGCCTCGCACAACTACCCGGACACCCCGCGTACGGGCGACCCGATCGAGGGTCTCGCCGACGTGGCGGCCCAGGATGCCCCGCACGCGTACGTCCTGCACGCCGGTACGAAGGCGGACGGGCGTACGGTCCTGAGCGCGGGCGGCCGGGTCCTCTCGGTGACCGCGACCGGGCCGGACCTCGGCAAGGCCCGCGAGCGCGCGTACACGGCCCTCGGCCGCATCCGGCTCGACGGTTCCCAGCACCGTACGGACATCGCGCTGAAGGCAGCCGAGGACGCCGCTGCCGGGGTCTGATCCCCCGCTCCGCCCTCTGCGTACGAGTCCGCCCTCTGCGTGCGAGTCCGTTCCTGCCTACGAGTCCCACCCTCTGTACGACCCCCAGTGGCGGCCGAGCGCGACACCTCGGCCGCCACTGGCGTATCCGCAGGCCGGACAGCTGCCCTCCGCCTCCGAGCCGGGCCTTCCGCCTCCGAGCCGGGCCTTCCGCCTCCGAGCCGGGCCTTCCGCCTCCGAGCCCGGCCTTCCGCCTCCGAGCCCGGCCTTCCGCCTCCGAGCCCGTCCCTCCGCCTCCGCGCCCGCCCCTCCGCCTCCGAACCCGGCCCTCCGCCTCCGCGCCCGACTCACCGCCGCCGTAACGCCGCCGCCCCATCCGCCCCATTCGCCCCGCCCGCCTCATCTCCGCCGTCGCATCGCGAGCCGCTCCGTGCGCCGGAGCACGCCCCCGCGTATGCGCTGCGTGCGCGGGGGAGGGCGTTGCCCATCTGCGGCGATAAGTCAGCAGCTTTACCCAAAGCCATTCCATCGGGTGACGGCTGGGCCATCCGGATGACGGCCGCGAAACCCCCAACTAGGGTGCGGCGCAAGGATTCCGGCACTTGGCCCACTGACATTGCGATGTCCGAGGGCGGTGCCACAGTGGGGGAGTGAACAACACCGTCGCGGGGGCAGAGGGGGTGACTTCCGGTCGTGTCCGGTACGGAGACTGGTGAGGACCTGGGCATGCGGGCCGCCCGGGCGCGGGCCCTCGCGCTGCTGCGCATCCGCAGCCGTGCGGTGGCGCTGGCGATCCTGCCCGCGGCGGTGGCCGTGGTCATGATCGCCGCCACCGCGCAGGGACGTCTGGCCGGCGTCGGCTGGAACACCGCCCGCTGGGTGGTGGGCGCGACGGCCGTGGTCTTCCTGGTGCTGGCCGCCGGGGTGGCCGTCACCGTCGCGCGGGCCCGGCCGGCGCTCAGTCCGACCGTCGCCGTGGACGAGAAGTCCGCCCCCGACCTCTACCGGCTCGTGCGCGAGCTCGCCGACCGCATGGACGTGCCCGCGCCCTCGGCGATAGCGCTCACCCCCGACTGCGACAGCTGGCTGGAGGACCGCACCCACCCTTCCGCGCGGACCGGCCCCGCCGCCGGCGCCAAGGAGCCGTCCGGTGACCGGCGCGACCGGGAACGGGCGGCGCCGGTGCTGGTCATCGGGTCGCCGTTCCTGTGGTGGATGCGCGTCGGCGAGCTGCGCGCGGTACTCGCCCCCGTCGTCGCCGGTACGGGTCTCGCGGCGCACCCCGACATAGCGGCCGCCCGGCGGTTCGTCCGAGGCCTCGACGGAGTCGTCGCGGACGCCGGAGGACCCCGCCCCGGGCCCGCGAGGTCAAACGTTTCGCTGGTCGGCGTGTTCGGCCGGATGTCCCGGGCCTTCACCGGCTGGGCCGCCCGGCTGCTGCTCCGCAGCTGCCGCGGGCACGCCGCCGAGATGGAGCGGTGCGTCGCGCTCTCCGCCTCGCTGCGCGCCCAGGGCGTCGACTACGGGGTACGCGCCGTCGCCCAGGAGCAGGTCGGACTCGTCTACGCGGGCTGGGACCGGCTGCTGACCCGCGTCGCGCTGCCCGCCTGGCGGATGGGCCGGTGGCCGGCGCGGCTGGACGCGGGGGTGGTCTCCGCGCTCACCGAGCTGTCCCGGCGCGACCGGCTCGCGGAGGGGTTCGCCGCACGCCTGGGCGAGCGCCCCGCCTGTGATCTCCTCGAAGAGCCCGGCCTGGCCGACGAGGCGGCGTCCCTGCTCGCCGCGCGGCTCTTCCACGGCGGCCCGGCCCGAGGCGGCGAGTGGTCGCCGGTCGACTGGCAGCGGTACCCGGAAGAGGTCGTCGACCGGAAGTGGCGTACGGAGGCGGCCCGGCTGCACGGCGTCATGGACGCCCTCGGCACCGCGGCCCCCGGCCCGGTCGCACCCGCTCCCGCGGGGTCCGCCGCCCCGCGCCACTCGGCGCAGGGAGCCGTACGGACCACCGAGGCCGGAGCCCCGACGCTGGCCCGGGTCATCGACCACCTCGCGGGCCGGGGCGGCGGCGAGGAGCTCGCGGCCGCCGTCGGAGCGGCCGTCGCGCGCGAGGAGGCCGCGGACGCGGCGGCCCGGGCCGAGGCCGAATCACCCGTCACCGGTACGGCGAAGAACACGGCGCCCCCCACGGCGAACAGCACGACGGCGAGCAGCTCGACGGCGAACAGCACGACGGCGAGCAGCTCGACGGCGAGCAGCACGACGGCCAACGCCGCGGCGGCCGGCAGCACGGCGGGGCGCGGGGCGGCCGGCGGGAGCGGCCAGGCCGTGGACCCGCTCGACCTCTGGGGCCCCGGCCCCCTCCCGCTCTTCCCGCTCCAGCCGCCCCGTACGGGCACGGAGCTGCTCGCCGACCACGTCACGGCCATGGTCTGCTGCGCCGCCGTGGACACGGCCGGGGCGGCGCCCGGCCTCGACTGGCTGGACGGCCCCGCACTGCTGGTCGACGGGTTGCGCCGGACGGATCTGGGTACTCCGGTGCTCAGCCTGGTGGAGGACGGCGACGCGGAGCCGTTGCGCTCCTGGCTGTCCGAACTGGGCATCCGGGAGGACAAGCCGGTCCGCCTGGTCTGACCGCGACCAGAGGCGCAGGGGCGACCGCGACCAGAGGCGCAGGGACGACCGCGACCAGAGGCGCAGGGGCGACCGCGACCAGAGGCGCAGGGACGACCGCGACCGGTGGCGTACCCGCGTACGACTGGCGGCGCACTCCCGTACGACGGCACCGCGGAGAACACCGCACCCGCTCACCACCGCGCGACCCGGCGCTCGGGCTCGTACGTGCGCCCCGTGCGGAGCCAACACGCCCCCCGGATACGGAAATGTGTCCCGGTCCGCCGCAACGGGCCCTCCGTATACGGAAATATGGCACCGTGTACGCAATCGGTCCGCGCAAGCGGGGCCGACGGGGCGCTGTTTCGCGCCCCGCGCACGCGCCCTCGTCCGGCGCACGCCGCCTTCCGCGCGCTCGTGGGGACCTCGGTACGGGCCCAATACCCGGAAGGGTAGGTTCCGTTCACGTCAATTCACGACGAACGGTGACGAGCCGCATGCGTTATGTGATGTGCTGGGATCAGCCCTGACACAGGGCGCACCGGAGTGGTACGGGGGACGTGAGGGAGGGGCCGGTCATGGGGGCGGAGCACAGTCGCCGATGGGAGTCGGGTGCCCTCGCGCACGCCGTGAGCGATCCGTTCGGCCAGGGGCCGCTGCCCTGGCTGCGCAACAGCGAGAACTACCTCAACGACACGGGACAAGTGGTCCCCTGGTACGCCGATCCCGAGCTGGGGCGGAGCGGCGGCGGCCCGCGCACCGCCGACGACGTGCACCGACAGGTGAAGGGTTTCGCGTCTCCCGGGGCGGCGGCGCCCGGTGAGGCCATCGACTTCCACATCACGGTCGATCCGCCCCAGCCGTTCTACGTCGACATCTACCGCATCGGTCACTACGGCGGCGACGGCGCCCGGAAGATCACCACCGTTCCGCGCCAGTCGGGCATCGTGCAGCCTCCTCCGCTCGCCGCCGACAAGACTGTTTCCTGCCACCATTGGTGGCTCTCCTGGCGGCTCCAGATCCCGGCGGAGTGGGCGGTGGGGGCTTATGTCGCCGTGCTGACGACCGTCGACGGGCACCGTTCGCACGTGCCGTTCACGGTCCGGGACGACCATCCGGCCGATCTGCTGCTGCTGCTCCCGGACATCACGTGGCAGGCGTACAACCTCTATCCCGAAGACGGTGTGACGGGCGCCAGCCTCTACCACGCGTGGGACGAGAAGGGCGGGCTGCTGGGCGAGGAGGAGGCGGCGGTGACGGTCTCCTTCGACCGCCCGTACGCGGGCGCCGGGCTGCCGCTGCACGTCGGCCACGCCTACGACTTCATCCGCTGGGCCGAGCGGTACGACTACAGCCTCGCCTACGCGGACGCCCGCGACCTGCACGCGGGGCGCGTCGACCCGGGGCGGTACCGGGGCCTGGTCTTCCCGGGCCACGACGAGTACTGGTCGGTCCCGATGCGGCGCACTGCGGAGCTGGCGCGGGACACCGGGACCTCGCTGGTCTTCCTCTCGGCCAACACCATGTACTGGCAGGTGTCGCTCTCGGCATCCCCGTCCGGGGTGCCCGACCGCCTCCTCACCTGCCGCAAACGGCAGGGGCCGGGGAAGGCCGCGCTCTGGCGGGAGATCGACAGGCCGGAGCAGCTGCTGCTCGGCATCCAGTACGCGGGCCGGGTGCCCGAGCCCTCACCGCTGATCGTGCGCAACGCCGACCACTGGCTCTGGCGGGGCACCGGGGCCGGGGAGGGCGAGGAGATCGCCGGTCTGGTGGCGGGTGAGGCCGACCGGTACTACCCGCGCACCGCGCTGCCGGAGCACGAGAGCCGCATCCTGCTCGCGCATTCGCCGTACGAGGACTCCGAGGGCGCCCGGCGTCACCAGGAGACCTCGCTCTACCAGGCGCCCTCCGGGGCTCTCGTCTTCGCTTCCGGGACATTCGCCTGGTCGCCGGCGCTGGACCGGCCCGGGCACACCGACGAACGCATCCAGCAGGCCACCGCCAACCTGCTGAACCGGATCTGCAAGCGCGACTGACCCGTCGGTGCGGGCGGGCGGGCCCCTCGTGCCCGCCGCGGGTACACCTCCGGCCCGCCCCACGCGGCGGGCCCGCACCGGCATACGGGACAATCGGACCCGCGACCCTTGGATCAACCTACGCGGAGGCAGCGTGTCCGGTTTCGTAGAAAAGCCCGAGCCCGTACAGGTTCCGGGCCTCACCCACCTGCACACCGGCAAGGTGCGTGAGCTGTACCGGAACGAGGCGGGTGACCTCGTGATGGTCGCCAGCGACCGCATCTCCGCGTACGACTGGGTGCTGCCCACCGAGATCCCGGACAAGGGCAGGGTGCTCACCGCGCTGTCGCTCTGGTGGTTCGACCAGCTCGGCGACCTGGTGCCGAACCACGTCATCTCCACCGAGGTGCCGGCCGGCGCCCCCGCCGACTGGGAGGGCCGCACGACGATCTGCCGTTCGCTGCGGATGGTCCCGGTCGAGTGCGTGGCCCGCGGCTACCTGACCGGCTCCGGGCTCATCGAGTACGACGCCTCCCGCACGGTCTGCGGCATCGGCCTCCCCGAGGGTCTCGTCGACGGCTCCGAACTCCCGGGCCCGATCTTCACCCCGGCGACGAAGGCCGCCGTGGGCGACCACGACGAGAACGTCAGCTACGAGGCGGTCGCGCACACCGTCGGCGTGGAGACGGCGACGCTGCTGCGGCAGACGACGCTCGACGTGTACCGGCGCGCCCGGGACATCGCGCACGGGCGCGGGCTCATCCTGGCCGACACCAAGTTCGAGTTCGGCTACGCGGCCGGCGCGGACGGCGTCGAGGAACTGATCCTCGGCGACGAGGTGCTGACCCCGGACTCCTCGCGCTTCTGGCCGCTCGCCGAGTGGGAGCCGGGCCACGCCCAGCCCTCGTACGACAAGCAGTTCGTCCGCGACTGGCTGACCTCGCCGGCCTCCGGCTGGGACCGCAGGAGCGAGACCCCGCCGCCCGCACTGCCGCAGCAGGTCGTCGACGCGACCCGCGCCAAGTACATCGAGGCGTACGAGCGGCTGACCGGCCTCAGCTGGAAGTAGCCCGCCCCGCGCTTCCCGCCGCCCCCGCCACGAGGGGACGGCGGGAAGCGCGTCTGCCATGGGGCGGCGTGTCCCACGAGGCGGCGCGTATCCCCCGCGTACCCCCCGAGGCGGCGCGTCTCCCTTGAGAAGAGGTACGGCTCCGAGGGGCGTCCGGACACGAAGAAGGCCCCGGTCCTGAGGACCGGGGCCTTTCTCACGTGGAGCGAACGACGAGGTTCGAACTCGCGACCTCAACCTTGGCAAGGTTGCGCTCTACCAGCTGAGCTACGTTCGCATCTGCGCCTGAGCGCGATGACAACTATACCCATCCCTGAGCCCGGGCGAAACGCACTGCCGCATGACGGTTCTCCACGCCCAGTTTGGAGACCGCCGAGGAGAGGTAGTTGCGGACCGTTCCGGGGGAGAGCGAAGCCCGCGCGGCGATCTCCGCGACGGGAGCGCCGTCCGCCGCCAGTTCCAGCACCTCGGCCTCCCGGGCGGTCAGCGGCGAGTCCCCGGCGGAGATCGCGTCGGCGGCCAACTCCGGGTCCACGTAACGGTTCCCGCCGTGCACGATCCGGATGATCTCGGCCAGCCGGCGAGCGCTGAGCGTCTTGGGCACGAACGCGCGCACCCCTGCGGTCAGGGCGCGTTTCAGATGCCCGGGGCGGCCGTGGCTCGTCACGATCATGGTGCGGCAGCCGGGCAGTTCGGCCCTGAGGGATGTGGCCACGCTCACACCGTCGGCCCCCGGCATCTGGAGATCGAGGACCGCGACATCGGGCCGGTGGGCCAGTGCCATGGCGAGCGCCTCGGGCCCGGTCGCCGCCTCCGCGACCACCACGAAGTCGTCCTCCAGCGCGAGCAGCGCGGCGAGAGCGCCCCGGATCAGATGCTCGTCGTCGGCGAGCAGCAGGCGCACCGGCGGGGGCCCCTCGGCGGCAGCGGGCAGGGGCGAGGGCGTGGGTACGGCGGTCAACGTTCCTCCAGGAGTTCGGGCACCGGCACACCCACCGGTATCGGCAGGGACACATCCACCGGCACCTGCACATCCACCGGCACGGGCACATCCACCGGCACCGGCACATTCACCGGCACCGTGGCGGTGAGCCGGAAGAGCCCGCCCCCGGCCGGCCCCGCCTCCAGTGAGCCGTCGAGCGCGGCGAGCCGCTCGCGCAGCCCCGGCAGGCCCGAGCCCCCGGGGGCGGGGCCGGGCGCAGGGCCGGGCGCTCCGTCGTTCTCCACGACCAGCCGCACGGACCCCTCGTGCGCCGCGAGCCGGATCAGGCAGTGGCGGGGGTCGCCGTGGCGCAGCACGTTGGTGGTCGCCTCGCGCACCACCCAGCCGAGCACCGATCCGGCGGCGGCGGGCAGCCGGTCCGCCGCCGCCCGGTCCTCCTCGACCGTGCAGTCGATGCCGGCCGACCGCAACACCGCCTGCGCCCCATGGAGTTCGGCGGGCAGGTCCGCCTCCCGGTAACCGCGTACGACCTCGCGGACCTCCTGCTGGGAGGCGCGGGCGATCCGCTGCACCTCGACCATCTGGTCCACGGCCGAGGACTTTCCGCGCCTGGCGAGTTCGACGGCGAGTTCGCTCTTCAGCGCGATCACCGCGAGATTGCGGCCCAGCACGTCGTGCATGTCCCGGCCGAACCGGAGCCGTTCCTCCGCCACCGCCAGCCGCGCCTGGAGGTCGCGGGCCTCCTCCGCCTGCCACATCACGCTCAGGCTCCACGCGGAGGGCCGTACCGCCAGCAGCATCAGGAGCCCGCTGAGCAGTCCCGCGCACGCCACCCCGGCCAGCGCCCCGCCGCGCACCCCGACCGCCGCGAAGAGCCCGGTGCTCACCGCCGCGTACCCCAGGCAGTGGAGCAGGAAGCGGCGGACCGGCACGAGGAGGACGTACGGGGTGACGAAGGCGACCGGCAGGTCGAGGGCGAACATCGTCAGCCCGTCGCCTTCGATCCCGTGCACGGCGGCCAGCACCACGAGCAGCCCCAGCCCGGCCGCGAGCAGCGCCACCGGCACGGCCAGACCGCGCGCGGGGAAGGTGCCCCGGCCCAGGTAGGACCGGTGCGCCGGGAGCAGGGTCCGGTGCAGGTACGCGCACTGGGCGGCGCAGACCAGGGTGAACAGGCCGCCCAGCGCCCAGGGCAGCGGATCGTGGCGCAGGTCCGCGGCGAGCGGGGCGAGGCCCCAGGAGAGGAGGAAGAACCAGGGCATCGTCTCCAGCGTCGCCCGCTGGTAGAGGTCGATGCGCTGGAGCCGCCCGCGCCCCTGCCAGCGGCGCCGCCACTCCCTCGTACGCCGGATCACCGTTTCTCCGTCCCCCGTGCCGTCGCCGCCGTGGTTCAGCGCCGCGGGTCCCATCGGAACCACCGCCGCCCAGCAAACACGGCGAACCCGGTCCAGGCCAGAGCCGCGACCGCAGCACGCACCAGCGCACCGCCGGACTCGCCGCCCAGCCATCCGGCGCGGACGAGAGTCATCACCCCGGTCAGCGGCAGCAGTTCGCAGGAGGCGGCGAGGCGGTCGGGGAGGACGGCGAGCGGGACGAAGAGCCCCGAGCCCATCCCGGAGACGAGGAAGAACGGCAGGGTGGTGAGCTGCGCCGTCTGCACCGTGCGCGTACCGGCCGAGGTGAGCGCCGCGAGCCCGGCCAGCAGGACGCAGCCGAGCAGCAGCCCCGCCACCAGCAGGGCGGGCCGCTGCGGCGCCCCCAGCCCCAGCGCGGCACCGCCCACCGCCACGATCAGCGCGCTCTGCGCGAGCAGCAGGAGGGCTGCGGGCAGCGCCGTCCCGCCGAGGATCTCCAGGTCCCGGATCTCCCCGGTCCGCAGCCGCTTCAGCACCAGCTCCTCGCGCCGGGCGACGTACGTGGAGACGAGGTTCATGTGGACGACCTGGATCAGCGCCACCCCGATCCCACCGGTCAGCGCGGCCCCGGCGACGGAGATCCCGGCGGGTCCGAGATCGACCCGGTCCAGTGAGGACTTGAGGGCGACCGTCATCGCCAGGGGCATGAGCAGCGCGACGAAGACCGCCGTCCTGTTCCGGGCGAGCAGCGTGATCTCGGCACGGGCGAGGGCGATCAGCCGCCGCCCCGCCGCGGTACGCGTGGTGGAGACGCCCGCCGCGGTGCGACCCGTGGAGCCGTCCGCCGTCGTGGTGGTGCTCATGCCGCCGCCCCCTGCGTCCGTCGCGCCCCGGTCCGCTCCCCGCCCCCGGTGATCCCGTCCCCGGGAACCTCCCCGCTCCCGGTACGGGCGATCTCCAGGAACGCCTCCTCCAGCGACCCGGACCGGGCGTCGAGCCCGTCGAGGACGACACCCTCCCGGGCCGCCCAGCCGAGCAGGGCGGCCAGCGACTCCTGGAGGGCGCGAGTACGGATCTCGATCCACCCGCCCACCGACGCCGCTTCCGGGCCGCGCAGACCCGTCGGCAGCCGGTCGGCCGGGACACCCCCGGGCAGCCGGAACCTGATGCGGGCCGGCCGGCCGGCCGTGACCTCGGCGGTCGTCCCGGTGGCCACGATCCGGCCCCCGTGCATGATCGCCAGCCGGTCCGCGAGCGCCTCGGCCTCCTCCAGGTGATGCGTGGTCAGCAGCACGGTCGTGCCGCCGTCCCGCAGGCTCCTGACGAGCTCCCAGGTGTCGCGCCGGCCCTCCGCGTCGAGCCCGGTCGTCGGCTCGTCCAGGAAGAGGACCTCCGGGCGGCCGACGAGGGCCAGCCCCAGGTCGAGGCGGCGCCGCTCACCGCCGGAGAGCTGCTTGACGCGGACCCGGGCGCGGCCGGTCAGCCCCACCAGCTCCAGCACCTCCCCGACGGGCCGGGCACCACTGGTGCACGCGGCCCACATCCGCACGGTCCCGGTCACCGTCAGCTCGGACGGGAAGCCGCCCTCCTGGAGCATCACCCCGGTCCGGGCCCGGACGGCGCCCCGCTCGCGGTACGGGTCGTGGCCGAGGACGCGTACGGTCCCGGCGTCCGGCACCGCGAGCCCTTCCAGCAGCTCCACCGTGGAGGTCTTCCCGGCACCGTTGGTGCCGAGCAGGGCGAAGAGCTCACCGCGAGGCACGGAGAAGGAGATCCCGGAGACGGCCTCGAAGCCGCCCGCGTACCGCCGTCGCACCTGATGGGCCTCGATCACCGCCGTACCGGCTGGAGTCGGCATGCCGCCGTGGCCGTCGTCTCTGGTCATGTGTCCAGGCTGGCCGGGGCCGGAGCCCGGCGGCAGTGCGAGCCGTCACCACCCCGCATGACATCCGTCATGACGGACACGGCTTCCGGCGCCGCGGATCCGGACCCCGGAATAGGAAAAAGACCGGCGCCGGCCCCGTACCTGCATCCCGCGCACACGAGAAAGGCCCCGGTCTGAACGACCGGGGCCTTTCTTTTGGAGCGGACGACCAGGTTCGAACTGGCGACCTCAACCTTGGCAAGGTTGCGCTCTACCAACTGAGCTACGTCCGCATTGCCTCCGCTCGGCTTTCACCGGGCGGCGCGAGCACCACTCTACCCGATCCACCGGAGTGGTCGGAAAGCGATGCAGAGCGGGTGACAGGAATCGCACACTGCGCCTCCCCCCTGGAAGGGGGGTGTTCTACTACTGAACTACACCCGCACGCTGCTGTGGTTGGGGCCTTTCGGCCTTGCCCCTTGGCGTGATCCAGACTCTATCCGAACTGCGGGGGTGAAGCGCAAGTCGGCTCCCCCGCGGATGTCGCCGCGAGGCCCCGCGTGGGCCGTCCCGGAGGTCCCTGCGGACCTCCGGGCGCCGCCGCCCGGTTCCGTCCGGTGCTCAACTCGCTTGTTCGAAAGCCTCGTAGACCTTCTTCGGGATGCGTCCCCGGGCCGGCACGTCCATCTGGTGCGACCGCGCCCATGCGCGGACGGCCGCCGGATCGGGGGCGAGGGAGGTGTGGCGGTAGGAAACGGGGGTCTTGCCGTGCTTTCCGGCTTTTGTCTGCTTTCGACCGGCCGCCACGTACGGAGCCAGCGTCTTCCGCAGCTTTTTCGCGTTGACGGGATTGAGGTCGATCTCGTAGGACTTCCCGTCGATGGCGAAAGCAACCGTTTCCGCCGCCTGTCCTCCGTCGATGTCGTCGGAGAGCGTGACCACTACGCGTTGCGCCACGGATATCGGTCCTTTCCTGCGGCGCCCGCGCGTCTGACGTGCGCGGCCGCCGGCCTTCCGGCTGCCTGGGGTTTGTGTCGTCGGATCGGGCCGGGCTCGCGGGCTCCGGCCCGATCCGGAGGCGTCGGTGTTCCGGTGTTCTTCGAGCCGTGATGCTTTCCTTGGTAATCATTTGTACAGCGGTGGTACGGCATTGTGAAGCCCGTTCAATTGTTTCGCGTGTCCGTCCGCAATCGGTACTGATTTTTTCCGCGGACTTTTCCCCGGACCGGTGGTGATCGATATCCGTACGCGATCCGCAGATCCTTGTCTACCCGCGTAGAAATTTCCGGCAGGTACGCTGACTGGACCCGCCGGGGTCTGGGGAACCCCCCGGAGACCCAGCCGCACCACACCATTGGGAGTGCCAGTGGCACGCGTCGTAGTCGACGTCATGCTCAAGCCGGAGATCCTCGACCCGCAGGGACAGGCGGTGCAGCGCGCACTGCCCCGTCTCGGCTTCGAGGGAATCGCCGACGTTCGCCAGGGGAAGCGTTTCGAGCTTCAGGTCGAAGGGCCGGTCGACGACGCCGCCCTGGCCCGGATCAACGAACTCGCCGAGACGTTCCTCGCGAACACCGTCATCGAGGACTTCGTCGTGAAGGTGGAGTCCGAGGAGGCCGCGAAGTGACCGCTCGTATCGGCGTCGTCACTTTCCCCGGCACCCTCGACGACAAGGACGCGCTGCGCGCGGTCCGGGTCGCGGGGGCCGAACCCGTATCGCTCTGGCACCGCGACAAGGACCTGCACCAGGTCGACGCGGTCGTCCTCGCGGGCGGCTTCTCCTACGGCGACTACCTGCGGGCCGGAGCCATCTCCCGCTTCTCGCCGGTGATGGAGACCATCATCGAGCAGGCGAGGGCGGGCATGCCGGTCCTCGGCATCTGCAACGGCTTCCAGATCCTGACCGAGGCGCACCTGCTGCCCGGCGCCATGCTGCGCAACAACCACCTCCACTTCATCTGCCGCGACCAGAAGCTGCGGGTGGAGAACGCCGGTACGGCCTGGACCGCGGACTACGCGGACGGCCAGGAGATCTCCGTACCGCTGAAGAACATGGACGGCCGGTACACCGCCGACGAGCGCACGCTCGACGAGCTGGAGGCCGAGGGCCGCGTCGCGTTCCGCTACGTCGACGTGAACCCCAACGGCTCGCTCCGTGACATCGCCGGCATCAGCAACGCCGCCGGCAACGTCGTCGGCCTCATGCCGCACCCCGAGCACGCGGTGGAGCCGCTGATCGGCACCGGCGGCACGGACGGCCTCGGTTTCTTCACCTCGATCATCAAGAAGCTGGTCAACGCATGAGCCTGGATACGGTCAAGCACGCGGCCGAGACCCCGGACGCCGGACAGCCCTGGAAGGAACTCGGCCTCAAGGAGGACGAGTACGCCCGCATCCGCGAGATCCTGGGCCGCCGTCCCACCGGCGCCGAGCTCGCCATGTACTCCGTGATGTGGTCCGAGCACTGCTCCTACAAGAGCAGCAAGGTCCACCTCAAGCAGTTCGGCGAGAAGGTCCCCGCCAACGACGCGATGCTCGTCGGTATCGGCGAGAACGCCGGTGTGGTCGACGTCGGCCAGGGTTACGCGGTCACCTTCAAGGTCGAGTCGCACAACCACCCGTCGTACATCGAGCCCTACCAGGGTGCGGCGACCGGCGTCGGCGGCATCGTCCGCGACATCCTCGCCATGGGCGCCCGCCCGGTCGCGGTCGTCGACCCGCTGCGCTTCGGTGCGGCCGACCACCCCGACACCAAGCGCGTCCTGCCGGGCGTCGTCGCGGGCATCGGCGGCTACGGCAACTGCCTCGGCCTGCCGAACATCGGCGGCGAGGTCGTCTTCGACGCCTGCTACCAGGGCAACCCGCTCGTCAACGCCGGCTGCATCGGCGTGATGAAGCACGAGGACATCCACCTCGCCCAGGCCTCGGGACCCGGCAACAAGGTCATCCTCTACGGTGCCCGCACCGGCGGCGACGGCATCGGCGGCGTCTCGGTCCTCGCGTCCGAGACCTTCGAGTCGACCGGCCCGGCCAAGCGCCCCGCGGTGCAGGTCGGCGACCCGTTCCAGGAGAAGCTCCTCATCGAGTGCACCCTGGAGATCTTCAAGGAGAAGCTCGTCGCGGGCATCCAGGACCTCGGCGGCGCCGGGCTCTCCTGCGCCACGTCCGAGCTGGCCTCCGCCGGATCCGGCGGCATGCGCGTCGAGCTGGACACCGTGCCGCTGCGCGACTCCTCCCTCTCGCCCGAGGAAATCCTCATGAGCGAGTCGCAGGAGCGCATGTGCGCGATCGTCGAGCCGCAGCACGTGGACCGCTTCCTGGAGATCTGCGAGAAGTGGGACGTCATCGCCACCGTCATCGGTGAGGTGACCGAGGGCTCCCAGCTGGAGATCTTCTGGCACGGCGAGCAGATCGTGGACGTTCCGCCGCGGTCCGTCGCCCACGAGGGCCCGACCTACCACCGCCCGTTCGCCCGCCCCGAGTGGCAGGACGCGCTCCAGGCCGACGACGCCGGCAAGCTGCCCCGTCCGGCGAACGCCGCCGAGCTGCGCGCGCAGGTCCTCCAGCTCGTCTCCTCGCCGAACCAGGCGTCGAAGACGTGGATCACGGACCAGTACGACCGGTTCGTGCAGGGCAACACCGTGCTCGCGATGCCCGAGGACGCCGGCATGGTCCGCATCGACGAGGAGACCAACCTCGGCGTGGCCATGGCGACCGACGGCAACGGCCGCTACGCGAAGCTCGACCCCTACACCGGTGCGCAGCTCGCGCTGGCGGAGTCGTACCGCAACGTCGCCGCCTCCGGCGCCAAGCCGCTCGCGATCTCGGACTGCCTGAACTTCGGCTCGCCCGAGGACCCGGACGTCATGTGGCAGTTCGCCGAGGCCACCCGCGGTCTCGCGGACGGCTGCCTGGAGCTGGGCACCCCGGTCACCGGCGGCAACGTCTCGCTCTACAACCAGACCGGTGACACCGCGATCCACCCGACGCCGGTCGTGGCCGTGCTCGGTGTGATCGACGACGTCACCCGGCGCACCCCGGTGGCGTTCGCGCAGGAGGGGCAGTTGCTCTACCTGCTCGGCGACACGCACGAGGAGTTCGGCGGCTCGGCCTGGTCCGAGGTCGTCCACCAGCACCTCGGCGGGATGCCGCCCAAGGTCGACCTGGGCCGCGAGAAGCTGCTCGGCGAGATCCTGATCTCGGCCTCGCGCGACGGCATGATCGACGCCGCGCACGACCTGTCCGACGGCGGTCTCGTCCAGGCGGTCACCGAGTCCTGCCTGCGCGGCGGGAAGGGTGCCCGGCTGGTCGTCCCGGACGGTCTGGACGCGTTCACCTTCCTCTTCTCCGAGTCGGCGGGGCGCGCGGTCGTCTCGGTGCCGCGCAGCGAGGAGCTCCGCTTCAACGACATGTGCGGCGCTCGGGGTCTTCCCGTCACCCGCATCGGTGTCGTGGACGGTGACGAGATCGAGGTCCAGGGCGAGTTCAGCATTCCGCTGAGCGAACTGCGGACCGCGCACGAGGGCACGATTCCGGCGCTCCTCGCCTGAGTCCTCCCGGAGTACGTGACGCCGATGCCCTCGTCCGGTCCGCCGGGCGGGGGCATCGCGCTGTTCCGGGACGGACCCGGGGGCTCCGGTGTCCGACGCCCCTCGGAGCCGTACGCTCGTTGCCATGCCGCCGTCCCGCAAGCGCGCCCGCCGCTACGACCCCGACCGCACCCGTACCGCCGTACTGGCCCAGTTCGCCCTGGTCGGGCGGGCGGTCGCGGGGCTGACCGACGACCGACTCGCGCTGCCCACGCGGCTCGGCGACTGGACCGTGCGGGAGCTGGCCGTCCATCTCACGGAGGCGCTCTCGGCCGTCACCCGGAACCTGGAGCTGCCGGAGCCGCGCGGCGGCAAGCCGGAACTGACCCCGGTCCAGTGGCCGTTCTCGACGGCGGCGCGGGCGGACCGGGTCGACGAGGACACCCGCGCGCTCGCCGCCGCCCACCCCGACGTAGCCGCCCTGTACGGAGAGGTCGCGGCCCGCTTCGAGGCGGCGGTGGGCCCCGCCGATCCCGACCGGCTGCTGCCGACCCGCACCGGCTCGATGCGCCTCGGCGACCACCTGGTCACCCGTACTGTCGAGCTGATCGCGCACACCGACGACCTCAACGCGGCGACCGGCCTGGACATCCCGTACGACCGGCAGGCCCTGGCCGCCGCCACCCGGCTCCTCGCGGACGCCCTCGCCGAGCGGGCGCCCGGCGGGTCGGTGGAGGTGCGCGTCCCGCCGTTCGCCGTGGTCCAGTGCCTCGGCGGGCCCCAGCACACCCGCGGTACGCCCCCCAACGTCGTGGAGACCGACCCGCTCACCTGGATCCGGCTGGCCACCGGGCGGGCCGGCTGGGCCGAGGAACGGGACGCGGCGCGGATCTCCGCGAGTGGCGAACGGGCCGATCTCGCGGGGCTGCTGCCGCTGATGGGCTGAACGGCAGGAGAAGAGCTGAGCGGCAGGAGAAGAGTCAGCGGCAGGTGAGGGGCCGATCGGCGGGAACGTCCCGCCGCCCGGTGTCAGGTCCGGGCGGCGGGACGGGTCCTGTGCGGTGCGGCGGGACGTTCCCGGTGTGCGGCGTGACCCGGCTCGGAACGGCCGTGTCCCGGCTCGGAACGGCCGTGTCCCGGCTCGGAACGGCCGTGTCCCGGCTCGGAACGGCCGTGTCCCGGCTCGGAACGGCCGTGTCCCGGCTCAGAACGGCGAGGTGCCCGTGCTCGCCGGGTACGGCAGCAGCTCCGCGTTCGTCCGCTCCCAGAACGCCCGCAGCTCCGCCAGCAGTTCCGGCTCCTCGGCCGCCCGGTTCGCCTGCTCGCGCTGGTCCTCGCGCAGGTTGAAGAGCTGGTCGGCACCGGTCTTGCCCCGGTAGTACTTCCAGTCGCCCCGGCGCACCGCGCGCTCGCCGCGCACCCGCCAGAACAGGTCGCGCTCCGGCACCTCTTCGCCCCGCAGCAGATAGCCGCCGAGGCTGGTGCCGTCCAGCGGGTACGCGGGGGCGGGTCGGGCGCCCGCGATCTCCAGCAGCGTCGCGGTCCAGTCCGGCGAGAACACCGGCAGATCGCTGACCTGCCCGGCGTCGATCCGGGCCGGCCAGCGCAGCACCGCGGGCACCCGGATGCCGCCCTCCTGGAGCGAGCTCTTGTTGCCGGAGAGCGGCCACTGGTACGAGAAGCGCTCGCCGCCGTTGTCGCTGGCGAAGAAGACCAGGGTGTCCTCCTCCTGCCCCGACTTCTTCAGCGCGTCGAGCACCTTTCCGACCGAACGGTCGAGGTCCTCGACCATCTCCTTGTACTTCTCGACCGATCCACCGTCGTTGTGGAACAGGGCGGCCACATTGCCCGACTTGATCTTCCGGACGACCTCCGCGCTCTCCTCGGTGTCGCCGTCCGCGATCCACGGCCAGTGCGGGGTGGTGAAGTTGAGGTTCAGCAGCCACGGCTTGTCGTGGTCGCGCTGGACGTACTCGCTCGCCCGCTCGGTCAGGATGCGCGTGTAGTAGCGGAGGTCCTTGTACTCGGCGTCGCCCTCGTAGAGGTCGTACTCGCCGCCGAGGCCGAGCTTGGAGTAGTACTCCAGCGCCCCGCCGAAGTTGCCGAAGAACTCGTCCCAACCCGACTTGGTGGGGCTGTAGTCCGGCAGGTAACCGCAGTGCCACTTGCCGATCAGCGCGGTGGCGTAGCCGGTGGAGCGCAACAGCGAGGCGAGCGTCGGGTGCGTCGGCTCCAGCCCCACCGACCGGTCCGCGATCGGCTCCGCGAGCCCGCCGGCGGTGCGCCCCGGGTAGCGGCCGGTGTAGAGGCTGAAGCGGGTCGGCGAGCAGGTGGCGGAGCCTGCGTACGCGTCGGTGAACCGCACGCCCTGGCGGCCGAGGCGGTCCAGGTTCGGCGTCCTGATGTGCGGGGCGCCGTACGAGGAGAGGTCGGCCCAGCCCAGGTCGTCGCCGAGGATGAAGAGGATGTTGGGGCGGCGGGAGTGCTTGCCGCGGGCCGCCCGGAACGGCCGCTCCCGGACGTCGGCCCGTTGCGACGCGGCGGCCGGGGCGCCCGCCGGGGCGGCGGACGCGGGTCCGGCCGGCAGGCCCACGGCCGCGGTGGCCGCGGTCGCTCCGACGGCGGTGCCGAAGGCACGGCGGGAGAGCGAACCGGACGGCTCGTCGGAGCCCGGGTTCCGGCTCGGGTCCGGGGTCGGGCGAGGGTTCTGGCGAGGGGCGGAAGACATGGCGACTCCGGGCACGGGCCCCCGCAGGGCGGCCGGATGCGCGCAGACGCACCCGGACCCTGGGGAAGCGGGCGGGAAGCAGGGGGGGAAGGCGGGACGGACACCGGACGGCGCGCGGGGGTCCGGAAGGGATCCACTGCCGAGGGGTACGCGACGGGTGGCCCGCACATGCGGCGCGGGCAGCCCGCTCAGGGATTCACGGGTCCAGGCGTTCCTGGATCCGGGGACTCAGAGGTCCGGGGACTCAGGGGCCCGGCGGCTCGGGCGCTCAGGAACAGCGACAGATGGCGCTCGCCAGGCGTCCCAGATCGACGTGGCGGCGCTCCACGAGCGTGACCGAGAGATCACCGAGGGGCTGCATGGCCCTGGAGCCTGCCGTCTGAGCGTGTCCGTGTCAACGATCGTCTCGCGGTACGGACGGGCGTACCGCTATCCGGACCCGGAGCGCCGCTCGGAGCACCGGTGCGGTCCTCGGGGCCCGTCTCCCGGCCCGCGCAGTGTGAGGCTCGCCACGGAATTGACCGCCGACGGGGGCCTCCGGCCGCCACCGGGCCCGCCTCACCCAGAGCGACGGACGAGGCAGGCCGCCGGCGGTCGTACCGGCTCTGCCGCCGGCCGGGAGAGGCCGCAGTGCTGGGCTCCGGCCGTCCGGCCGTCCGGAGGCCGTCGTCCGGGACCGAGCGGTGATCACTCCTGGTGATCAACGAGACCCCCCGGAAACGGACTTCCCGCTTCGCGTCCGCGCACGTCCGGGCGGCTCCGGCCGCCGGTGCGAGGCCCGTCCCCAATTCGGACCAGTGGTCGACCTCGCCTACACTCGGTGGCGTGCCTCGTGGTGATGGACGACTCAACCACGACCTGCTCCCCGGCGAGAAGGGCCCCCAGGACGCTTGCGGCGTCTTCGGTGTCTGGGCTCCCGGCGAAGAGGTCGCCAAGCTCACCTATTTCGGACTGTATGCCCTGCAGCACCGTGGACAGGAGTCCGCGGGCATCGCAGTGAGCAACGGGTCCCAGATCCTGGTCTTCAAGGACATGGGACTGGTCTCGCAGGTCTTCGACGAAACGTCTCTGGGGTCGCTCCAGGGCCATATCGCGGTCGGTCATGCCCGCTACTCCACCACCGGTGCCTCGGTGTGGGAGAACGCGCAGCCGACGTTCCGTGCCACCGCGCACGGCTCGATCGCCCTCGGCCACAACGGCAACCTGGTCAACACGGCCCAGCTCGCGGAGATGGTCGCCGACCTGCCGCGCAAGGACGGCCGCGCCACCCAGGTCGCCGCGACCAACGACACCGACCTCGTGACCGCGCTACTCGCCGGGCAGACTGACGAGGAGGGCAAGCCGCTCACGATCGAGGAAGCCGCCACCAAGGTGCTTCCCAAGGTCCGCGGTGCGTTTTCGCTGGTCTTCATGGACGAACACACCCTCTACGCCGCCCGGGACCCGCAGGGCATCCGCCCGCTCGTCCTCGGCCGCCTGGAGCGTGGCTGGGTCGTCGCGTCGGAGTCCGCCGCCCTCGACATCTGCGGCGCCAGCTTCGTCCGCGAGATCGAGCCGGGCGAACTCGTCGCCATCGACCAGAACGGTCTGCGTACCTCCCGCTTCGCGGAAGCGAAGCCCAAGGGCTGCGTCTTCGAGTACGTCTACCTGGCCCGCCCCGACACCGACATCGCCGGGCGGAACGTCTACCTCTCCCGCGTCGAGATGGGCCGGCGCCTCGCCGCCGAGTCCCCCGTCGAGGCGGACCTGGTCATAGCGACACCGGAGTCCGGCACCCCCGCCGCGATCGGTTACGCCGAGGCCAGCGGTATCCCGTTCGGCGCCGGTCTGGTCAAGAACGCCTACGTCGGCCGTACCTTCATCCAGCCCTCGCAGACCATCCGTCAGCTGGGCATCCGGCTGAAGCTGAACCCGCTCAAGGAAGTCATCAAGGGCAAGCGCCTGGTGGTCGTCGACGACTCGATCGTCCGCGGCAACACCCAGCGCGCGCTGGTCCGGATGCTCCGCGAGGCCGGTGCCGCCGAGATCCACATCCGGATCTCGTCCCCGCCGGTCAAGTGGCCCTGCTTCTTCGGCATCGACTTCGCGACCCGCGCCGAGCTCATCGCCAACGGCATGTCGGTCGACGAGATCGCCACGTCCATGGGCGCCGACTCGCTCTCGTACATCTCGCTCGACTCGATGATCGAGGCGACGACGATCCAGAAGCCCAACCTCTGCCGCGCCTGCTTCGACGGTGAATACCCGATGGAGCTCCCGGACCCGGAGCTGCTCGGCAAGCAGCTGCTGGAGACCGAGCTGGCCGCCGGCCCCGCCGCCACCGCGGCGGCCGACGCGCTGCGTCGTCCGTGATCCGGACCGACCGGCGTTTCCTCCAGCCCCGTATTCCCACACGAAAGATCCCGGGCAATGTCTGAGACAACAGGTGCTTCCTACGCGGCGGCCGGCGTCGACATCGAGGCCGGCGACCGCGCGGTCGAGCTGATGAAGCAGTGGGTGAAGAAGACGAAGCGCCCCGAGACCGAGGGTCTTGGCGGGCTCGGCGGTTTCGCCGGACTCTTCGACGCCTCCGCCCTCAAGCGCTACGAGCGTCCGCTGCTGGCCTCCGCGACCGACGGTGTCGGTACGAAGGTCGACCTGGCGCGGCAGATGGGTGTCTACGACACCATCGGTCACGACCTGGTGGGCATGGTCGTCGACGACCTCGTGGTCTGCGGCGCCGAACCGCTCTTCATGACCGACTACATCTGCGTCGGCAAGGTGCACCCCGAGCGTGTCGCGGCGATCGTGAAGGGCATCGCCGAGGGCTGCGTCCTCGCCGGCTGCTCCCTGGTCGGCGGCGAGACGGCCGAGCACCCGGGCCTCCTCGGCCCGGACGACTTCGACGTCGCCGGCGCGGGTACGGGCGTGGTCGAGGCCGACCGCCTGCTCGGCCCCGAGCGCATCCGCAAGGGTGACGCGGTCATCGCCATGGCCTCGTCCGGTCTTCACTCCAACGGGTACTCGCTCGTGCGCCACGTGGTGTTCGACCGGGCCGGCTGGACCCTGGACCGCCAGGTGGAGGAGTTCGGCCGGACCCTCGGCGAGGAGCTCCTCGAGCCCACCCGGATCTACTCGCTGGACTGCCTCGCCCTCACCCGTACGACCGAGGTGCACGGCTTCAGCCACGTCACCGGCGGCGGCCTGGCGAACAACCTGGCCCGGGTCGTTCCGGACGGGCTGCACGCCACCGTGGACCGGTCCACCTGGACCCCGGGCGCGGTGTTCGACCTGGTCGGCAAGGCCGGCAAGGTCGAGCGGCTGGAGCTGGAGAAGACGCTGAACATGGGCGTCGGCATGATCGCGATCGTCCCGGCGGACTCCGTGGACGTGGCCCTGACGACGCTGGCCGACCGCGGGGTCGACTCCTGGGTCGCCGGCGAGATCACCGACCGCGGCGACCACGCCACGGGCGCCGGGCTGACCGGCGACTACGCCCGCTGATCAGACGCGAAACCGCCGGGACAGGGCGGGGCGGGGCGACTCAGGGATCGTCCGCCCGCCCGCCGGCGGGGTCCGCACGGCGGACGCACCCGTCGGGCGGGAGCCTGGTGGTGCCGTCGCGCCGGTCCGGACCGGACCGCGCTTACGCAGGCTCGGACATCATGGCCCCGGACACCACCGCCCCGAACACCAAGGCCCGACCGTGACCGGACAGCACAGAACCCGGTCCGGGACAGGCCCGGACCGGGTTGTTGTGTCAGCGCGAGGTCAAGCGCCGCGGCGCTGGGACGAGGGACCGGACTCGTCGTCCTCGTCCTCGTCGTCGTTGTAAAGATCCGCGTACTGTGCGTACGGGTCATCGTCCTCGTCGTCGTCCTCGAACGGCTCGGCGTTCGGTGGCTGACTCGAAGGTGATGCGCCCAGCTCATTGGCCAGACGTGTGAGGTCGGTTCCGCCGCTGCTGTACTTCAGCTGGCGGGCGACCTTTGTCTGCTTGGCCTTTGCCCGGCCGCGCCCCATGGCTCGACCCCCTCGGTGACGGGGCTCGACGGCCCCAGAGTCTTGACACGCGTTCATGTTTCGGGACGGCCTCTCGGATGAGAGTCCGTGCCCGTAGAGCTTCAACGGTACCTGCTTCCGTGGCCATACGGTACGCCGCCCGCGTCTTGCGCCCCGGTACAGGACCAATGAGGAGCTCCGTCCTCGCTGGTCAACTGCGATTTTAACCTCTTCTCGGCGTACGACCCGCCGACCGGCGTGAGTCTTGTCTCGCAGCTTCCGGGCGAGCTCCCGCCGGCCGGAGCGGCCCCGTGAGGGGCGGGACTCCGGCCGGTCCGGGCCGGGCCGGCCGCTCGCTCAGGCGCGCAGGGAGCGGCGGGCCTCCGCCATCCTGCGCTCGGCGATCCGGTCCGCGGCGGCGGCCGGCGGAACGCCGTCCGCCTTCGCGAGTGCGAACAACTCCAGGGTGGTGTCGAAGATCTTCGCCGTCTTCGCCCTGGCCCGCCCGAAGTCGAAGCCGTGCAGCTCCTCGGCGACCTGGATCACCCCGCCGGCGTTCACCACGTAGTCCGGGGCATAGAGGATCGCGCGGTCCGCGAGATCCTTCTCCACCCCGGGGTGCGCGAGCTGGTTGTTGGCCGCGCCGCACACCACCTTCGCGGTGAGCGCCGGCACGGTGGTGCCGTCCAGCGCGCCGCCGAGCGCGCAGGGGGCGTAGATGTCGAGCCCCTCGGTGCGGATCAGCGCGTCCGTGTCCGCGGCGACGGTGACCTCGGGATGCGCCTCGGTGATCCGGCGCACCGACTCCTCGCGCACGTCCGTGACGACGACCTCGGCCCCGTCCTCCAGCAGGTGCCGGACCAGGTGCCGGCCGACCTTCCCGACGCCCGCCACGCCGACCTTCCGGCCCCGCAGGGTCGGGTCGCCCCACAGGTGCTGGGCCGAGGCCCGCATCCCCTGGAAGACGCCGAAGGCGGTGAGCACCGACGAGTCCCCGGCGCCGCCGTTCTCGGGGGAGCGGCCGGTGGTCCAGCGGCACTCGCGGGCGACGACGTCCATGTCCTCGACGTACGTGCCGACGTCGCAGGCCGTGACGTACCGTCCGCCGAGCGAGGCCACGAACCGGCCATAGGCGAGCAGGAGTTCCTCGGTCTTCACAAGGTCCGGATCGCCGATGACGACGGCCTTGCCGCCCCCGTGGTCCAGCCCGGCCATGGCGTTCTTGTACGACATCCCGCGCGCGAGGTTCAGTGCGTCGGCGACGGCCTCCGCCTCGGTCGCGTACGGGTGGAAGCGGGTGCCGCCGAGGGCGGGGCCCAGGGCGGTGGAGTGGAGGGCGATGACGGCCTTGAGGCCGCTGGCCCGGTCCTGGCAGACGACGAGCTGCTCGTGTCCCCCCTGGTCCGAGTGGAACAGGGTGCGCAGCACGTCGACGGGTGCGCCGGTCACATCGGTCACGGTGGTGACTCCCAAGTACGAAGCGGCGGAAGGGGACTTCTGCGGGTGGGAAGCCCCCGGCGGACCGGCGGACCGGCCCGTCCGTTCCAGAGCGTAGGCGCTGCTCCCGCGCGGATCGCCTCTCTCCCGGGGATCACCCCCTGAGGGAGTACGGGCGTGACACGATCAGCTTCATGTCGGTGGTGTCTTCAGTGCTCGTCCCTTACACGTCCTATCTGCGGGTGTACGAGCCCCTCGCCGCCTTCCCGGAGGCCGAGCGCGCGCACTGGACGCGTTACGCGCAACGTACCGAGTTCCCCACGGCACAGGACGAACTGCGCCGCTCGCTCGCCGACTTGGTGCCCACGCCGCCGGTCGGGGTGAGCCCCCACGAGAGTGCGGACGCCTTCGTCGCGGAGATCGACGGCGTGGTCTGCGTCTGCCCGTGGCGGACCCGGCTGCGCGGATGGCTGGCCCTGGAGGAGCTCGGGGGTCTGTTTCCGGCCAATGTGCTGGACGCGGTGCTGCCTCCGGTGGTCCGGGACCAGCAGACCGCCGACCACGAGCGGTGGCAGCGCCGGAACCCGGACGCGCGGCCCTGGATCAGAACGGCGGTGTGGCACGTACCGGTGCGCTGGTTCGTGCTCTTCACCGACGAGGAGCGGGAGTACGCGGCGCCGGACGGTGCGGGCGGGCCGGCCTCGCTGCGGTACCGGACGCCCATGGTGCAGGCGCGGCGCAGACTGGCGCGCGGGCTGCGGACCCTGCGCGAGACCGTGGACGACGGCCCGTTGGCGGACGGGCTGGTGGACGTGGGCCGCTGGCTGGAGGAGTTCCACCCCCGGTCCCTGGTCGAACTGGACTACGGGGGACTCGTCCACGCGGTGCCGGCGGCCCGGCTCGCCGAGGACCGGTCGGCGGCGGACGTGGCCGAGGGCCTCGCGGCGCTGCGCGCGGGCGACAACGACCGCGCCTCGGTGGCGTACGGGCGGCTCGCGGAACGCTGGGGGGCGGTGCGCGACCTCCGGTCCGCCAACTGACCGGCGAGCGGGCCCGCGAGGGGTAGCTCGCCGACGGGGGCGCCCGCCGTCCTGGGGGCCGCCGTCCAGGGGCTCCGGGGGCTCGCGGCTTCGTGAAGTGAACGCGGAAAGGGCTGTCCCGCGTCAACATGTGTCGGCGCACCACACCACCAATGGATGCGAATCGGACCACGGTGGCATGAAAGGTCCGAACCGGGGCAACATCATGCCGAGGCGGTCGCAAGCAGGCCAATCGGATGGAATCGTGCCAAGGCGCGCCAACCGCCTCCTTCGCCAGGAAGGCCGGCCCGGATGGGCGGCCGTGACCGGGAAGGGAGTTGAGGAAGCCGATGATCGCCGAGGAGATGTGCGAGCACGCACGCGAACCCACGGGGCGGGTCGAGGGGCGCCGGGGCGGGACGTGATCCAGCGGGGGCCGGGCGGGCTCCGGAGCCCGGCTGACGGCCCGTGGGATGCGACCCCTGTGGCGCGCGTGACCGGTGGGACAGGGGGCTACGTCCTGGGGCCTAGGTCTTACGTCCTGAACCGGCCCAATGGCCGCAAGCGTGACGGACGGCACTAAGGGCGCCCTTGCGTCCATCCCCACCCCTCGTGCCAAAATAGGACAAGGAGTCCGGGGAGGGCTCTGTCCGTCCAACTATGGGCGGATTGCTCTGCATTGCACGCTATGGGGGGTCTAGTGACTCCTGATCGCCCTGTGACTGATCGTTACTGACGCGTGACTGTCCGCTATGGCATGGTCCATCGGCTTCCGTCGCTGATGAACACCTGGGAGGGCAATTCCATCGGTTTGGCCGACGTGGCTGGACGGATGGTGTAGTTGTAGTGCCGAGGACAAGCCGTTCGTCCTATAACCGACTCGGCCCCCGTCCGCCATTTCGGGCAACGTGGGCCAAGGTGCAGAATTTAGAGGAAAGAACCGAGATGGTTCGGTTCTCCCGAGGAGGCCGCTCATGACCGCTCGCACCCCTGATGCCGAGCCGCTGCTGACCCCGGCTGAGGTTGCCACGATGTTCCGCGTGGACCCGAAGACGGTCACCCGTTGGGCCAAGGCTGGCAAGCTCACGTCCATCCGCACGCTCGGTGGACATCGCCGATACCGCGAGGCAGAGGTCCGCGCACTGCTTGCGGGTATTCCGCAGCAGCGCAGCGAGGCCTGAAAAACCCCTGTCGCCGCAGCACGACCGGGCAGCTGACGGCCCCCCAACCGCAGCCGCTCACCCATAGCTCCATACGACGGGCGCCCGCCCCAACGGGCGCCATACCTGTGCGATGCAGGTGCGTCGTGAAGATCGCGCTGGACTCCGCCGGGTCCAGCGCGATCTTTTTTTGTGCCCGAACACCTTGATGGGCCCCGGTGAATGCCCTGGTGGCACGGGTGGGAGGCATGTGCGGCCGGCATCGCCGACCGGCGTGTGGGCCCGGAACGTGCAGCCGGCGGGTGCGGCCGGTACGGTCCGCCGTCCCTGTCCGGCGGGCGCCGGGCGCCTCGTCGGGGCGCTCTCGGGGCACCCCTCCGGTCGTTCCCCGGGTTTCTCCGTACAGCCTGCCACGCCGCTCTTCGGGTCGGTGCGGGTGGGGGGTGTGGGCAGGTGTGGGGTTCTCTGTGCGACCCGGTGAAGGAGTCTGTCCGGAGGCGGGGGAGCTACCCGTACGGGTCGGGAGAAACCGGAGGGATGGATTCCATAGGAGCCCTCAGGAGAGGTGCAATTGCACATATTAAATTCGGTCGTTGTATGGGGAGGGTAAAGCCACCCTGTCCAAAAACTGGTCTGGTGACTCCCGTCACACTCCCTGCCGCTTGCCAACGTCCAGCGTGCCACTGCGGGGAGCCGGGAAACTTCGCCGATGGTCACGGGCCTCGGGGACTTTCGTCCCTCGCCGGGGTGGCCCCCGCGCCCTCCCCCAGGGCTCCAGAGGGCACCGCGGAGGCCGCCGCGCGGACCCGCCGGTGCGGGCGGGGTGCCCGTGCGGCCCCCGGAGGGTGCTCTCACGGGCCCGGCGGCCTCCGGAGGCCGGAGCGCGGCCGATCGGGGCCCGAGCTCCGCCCGTAGCGCCTCCGGGTGCCCTCCGGCGCCCCGGGGCCCCGGAGGGCCCGCTGGGGGCCGCCGTCGGTCCGTCGGGGGCATGCGCGGGGGTGAACCGGTGCGGTGGCCGGCGGGAGGCCGCGCGGGCCCCGGGCCGCGGCGGGGTGACTTCGACCGGAGAAGGGAACGGCATGCCCCGTTCGTTCCGGACCCGTTCGTTCCGTCCCTGCGGCGCCGCGGAAACCGGTCCACGCGCCGGAGTGGCGCCCGGCCGGGAGCGCCGGCCCGGGCCGGGGCGCCGAATCCCGGGCTGGAGTGCCCCGGAACGCGCGAAAGCCCGGATCGGGATGATCCGGGCTTTCGACCACTGCGGTCCTGACGGGATTTGAACCCGCGGCCTCCACCTTGACAGGGTGGCGAGCACTCCAAACTGCTCCACAGGACCTTGCTGTTGTTCTCCGCTTCCGTACTCTCGTCCGGCTGCGAAACAGGACTGTACAGGAGGTTGGCGGGCCAGGTCGAATTCACCCCGGGTGACGGCCCGCTCACGCCCCGGCGAGGGGTGTGAGCAGGCCGTATCCCTACGGCGCGGCGGCGTCGATCGCCTTCACGATCCGCTTGTCCGACACCGGGAAAGCGGTCCCCAGCGCGTGCGCGAAGTAGCTCACCCGCAGCTCCTCGATCATCCAGCGGATGTCCAGGACCTCCTGCGGCACCGGCCGCCCCTGCGGCAGCTGCTCCAGCAGCCAGGCGTACTCGTCCTGCATCTCGTGGACCTTCTCCATGCGCGTGGTGTCGCGCTGGACGGAGGTCGGCATCTGCTGGAGCCGGCGGTCCGCCGCGACGAGGTAGCGCATCAGGTCGGGCAGCCTGCGCAGTCCGGTCGCGGTGACGAACCCGGCCGGTACGAGGCGCGCCAACTGCTCCCGTACGTCGGCGGCGTTGTTCACCAGCGTCAGGCTGTTGGTGGCCTTCAGGCGGCGCTCGCAGGCCTGCCAGGCGGCCAGGATCTGCTGGACCTGGCCGACCGTGCGGACCGTGAGGTCCACCAGGTCGGCGCGGACCTTGTCGTACAAGGTTTTGAACGCGGCCTCGTCCCAGGCGGGTCCGCCGTGGGCGGCGATCAGACGGTCGGCGGCGGCCGTCGCGCAGTCGTCGAAGAGCGCCTGCACGGAGCCGTGCGGATTGCGCGACAGGGCCAGCTTCTGCTGGTTGGTGAGCTTGTCCGAGGCGAACTTCGCCGGGTTCACCGGGATGTTCAGCAGGATCAGCTTCCGGGTGCCGCGCCACATCGCCTGCTGCTGCTCGGCCTCGGTGTCGAAGAGCCGGACGGCCACCGTCTCGCCCTGGTCCACCAGCGCCGGGTACGCCTTGACCGGCTGCCCGGCCCGCCGGGTCTCGAAGACACGCTCCAGCGTGCCGATGGACCAGCCGGTGAGCCCCGAACGCTCGATGGAGACGCCCGAGGGCCCCGCGGTCGCCGCGGCGGCCTGGGAGAGGGCCTGGCGGGCCTTCGGGCGCAGCCGGAGCTTGAGCGCCTCCAGGTCCTTGTCCTCGGCGACCTTGCGGCGCCGTTCGTCGACGATCCGGAACGTGATCTTCAGGTGTTCCGGTACGCGCCCCAGGTCGAAGTCGTCCGCGGTGACCGGCACCCCGACCATCCGCTGGAGCTCGCGGGCGAGCGTGGCGGGCAGCGGCTCCTGGAGCGGGACGGCCCGGTCAAGGAACTTGTCGGCGTAGTTCGGGGCCGGAACGTAGTGGCGGCGGATCGCCTTGGGCAGCGAGCGGATCAGCTCGGTGACGACCTCCTCGCGCAGGCCCGGGATCTGCCAGTCGAAGCCCTCGGAGGTGACCTGGTTGAGCACCTGGAGCGGGATGTGGACGGTCACGCCGTCCGCGTCCGCGCCCGGCTCGAACTGGTACGTCACCTTGAACTTGAGCTTCCCCTGCCGCCAGGAGTCCGGGTAGTCGTCCTTGGTGACGGCCCCCGCCTTCTCGTTGATGAGCATGGAGCGCTCGAAGTCCAGCGCGTCCGGCTCGTCCCGGCGCTTGTGCTTCCACCACGAGTCGAAGTGCGCGCCCGAGACGACGTGCTCGGGGATGCGCTGGTCGTAGAAGTCGAAGAGCGTCTCGTCGTCCACGAGGATGTCGCGGCGTCGGGCTCGGTGCTCCAACTCCTCGACTTCTCCCAGGAGTTTGCGATTGTCATGGAAGAACTGGTGGTGTGTGCGCCAGTCCCCCTCCACGAGCGCGTTCCGGATGAAGAGGTCCCGGGACGCCTCCTGGTCGATTCGGCCGAAATTGATCTTGCGCTGGGCGATGATCGGCACTCCGTAGAGCGTGACCCGCTCGTACGCCATCACCGCCGCCTGGTCCTTCTCCCAGTGCGGCTCGCTGTAGGTGCGCTTCAGCAGGTGCTGGGCGACCGGCTCGATCCACTCCGGCTCGACCTTCGCGTTCACCCGCGCCCAGAGCCGGGAGGTCTCCACCAGCTCGGCCGACATCACGAACCGGGGCTGCTTCTTGAAGAGCGACGAGCCCGGGAAGATCGCGAACTTGGCGCTGCGCGCACCCAGGTACTCGTTCTTCTCGGTGTCCTTGAGGCCGATGTGCGAGAGCAGACCGGCCAGCAGCGAGGTGTGCACCGCCTGCTCGGGGATGCCCGCGTCCGCCGCGGGCTCCTCGACCTTGATGTCCATCTGCCGTGCGACCGTGCGCAGTTGGGAGTAGATGTCCTGCCACTCGCGGATGCGCAGGAAGTTCAGGTACTCCTGCTTGCACATCCGGCGGAAGCTGGAGGAACCGCGCTCCCGCTGCTGCTCGCGGACGTACTCCCAGAGCTTGAGGTACGCCAGGAAGTCCGAGGTCTCGTCCTTGAACCGGGCGTGCTGCTGGTCGGCCTGCGTCTGCTTCTCCGAGGGCCGCTCGCGCGGGTCCTGGATGGAGAGCGCGGCGGCGATGACCATGACCTCGCGGGCGCAGCCGTTGCGGTCGGCCTCGATGACCATACGGGCGAGGCGCGGGTCCACCGGGAGCTGCGAGAGCTTGCGGCCGAGCGGGGTCAGCCGCTTGCGCGCGTCCTTCTCCTCCGGGTCCAGCGCGCCCAGCTCCTGGAGCAGCTGCACGCCGTCGCGGATGTTGCGGTGGTCCGGCGGGTCGATGAAGGGGAACTTCTCGATGTCGCCGAGCCCGGCCGCGGTCATCTGGAGGATGACCGAGGCGAGGTTGGTCCGCAGGATCTCGGCGTCGGTGAACTCCGGCCGGGTGAGGAAGTCGTCCTCGGAGTACAGCCGGATGCAGATGCCGTCCGAGGTACGGCCGCAGCGGCCCTTGCGCTGGTTGGCGCTGGCCTGCGAGATCGCCTCGATCGGCAGCCGCTGCACCTTGGTGCGGTGGCTGTAGCGGGAAATGCGGGCGGTGCCCGGGTCGATCACGTACTTGATGCCGGGGACGGTCAGCGAGGTCTCGGCGACGTTGGTCGCCAGCACGATGCGGCGGCTGATGCCACTGGGGGTCCGCTGGAACACCCGGTGCTGCTCGGCGTGGGAGAGGCGCGCGTAGAGCGGGAGCACCTCGGTGTGGCGGAGGTTGCGTTTGCCGAGCGCGTCGGCGGTGTCGCGGATCTCGCGCTCGCCGGAGAGGAAGACCAGGACGTCACCGGGGCCGGCGGACTGGAGCTCGTCCACCGCCTCGCAGATCGCGGTGATCTGGTCGCGGTCGGCATCCTCGCCGCCCTCTTCGAGGAGCGGACGGTAGCGGACCTCGACGGGGTAGGTGCGCCCGCTGACCTCGACGATCGGGGCGTCCCCGAAGTGCCGGGCGAACCGCTCCGGGTCGATCGTCGCCGAGGTGATGACGACCTTCAGGTCCGGGCGCTTCGGCAGCAGCCGGGCCAGGTAGCCGAGGAGGAAGTCGATGTTGAGCGACCGCTCGTGCGCCTCGTCGATGATGATCGTGTCGTAGGCGAGCAGCTCGCGGTCGGTCTGGATCTCGGCCAGCAGGATGCCGTCCGTCATCAGCTTCACGAAGGTCGACTCGGGGTTCACCTGGTCGGTGAAGCGGACCTTCCATCCGACGGTCTCGCCGAGCGGGGTGTCCAGCTCCTCCGCGACGCGCTCCGCGACCGTGCGGGCCGCGATCCGGCGGGGCTGGGTGTGCCCGATCATGCCGCGCACCCCGCGTCCCAGCTCCATGCAGATCTTCGGGATCTGGGTGGTCTTGCCGGAGCCGGTCTCGCCCGCGACGATCACGACCTGGTGGTCGCGTATCGCCTCCAGGATCACGTCCTTCTTCTGGCTGACCGGAAGCTGGTCCGGGTACGACACGGTGGGCAGCCGGGAGGCGCGCGCGGCGAGCCGTTCGGCGGCCTTGCCCGCTTCGGCCGCGATCTCGTCCACGACGGACTGACGGGCCTCGGGCTTGCGGATGCGACGCGCCCCTTCGAGACGCCGGCCGAGCCGGTGCGCGTCACGGAGCGAGAGCTGTCCGAGCTGGGACTGGAGATCAGCGAAGGAAGTAGACATACGGATCCCAGGATCTCACCCGCGCCCGAAGAGTGGCGAACCGATTTCGCGCGGGCCACGCCCCGGGGCGGCTACGGCGTGGCGGATGCCCCGGCCGGGCCGTGTCCGCCGGACCGCCCGTGTATATCCCGTACACGGGCGGTCCGACGCCTTGCGATGCGCCGCCCCGGACACCGCCCGCCGATCCGACGCGAATGGCCGGATACGGCCTAGCATTTCCGGCAGTCGACCACCGAGACCGTCCGGGAAGGGGCCCGCGCCTTGTCCCGTACGGCATGCCCGGTGGCCCCCCGGCCCGCTTCCGGCGGGTACGGCTCCGGCGGTTCCGCCGCCTCCGGCGGTTCCCGCGGTTCCGTCGCCTCCGGCAGGCGAATAGCCGCCGTCGACCGCGCGCCCGGCCGGTAGAGACGGCCCCGCGCGCAGGTCCCCCTTCGCCCGCCGCCCCGCATCCGTACGACGCTCCCGGAGTGCCGCATGCCCCTGCCCCAGAAGAGCCGGTCGAAGAAGCCCCTGCTGTACGGCTCCGCCGTGGTCCTCGCCGCGGCCCTGCTCGGTTACGCCTCCTACCGGGCCACCGCCCCCGGTCCGTCCCCCGCCGCGGTCGGCGTGTCGGCCCGGCCCGACGCGGGGGAGTACGAGGAGACCGCGAAGCTCGCCCGCCGCGAACCCGGCGATCCGCTGGCCCTCGGCCGTACGGACGCGCTGGTCGTCCTCGTCGAGTACGGCGACTTCCAGTGCGGCTACTGCGGCACCTTCGCCCGGGACACCGAGCCGGACCTCGTCGACGCCTACGTCGCCGACGGCACCCTGCGCATCGAGTGGCGCAACTTCCCGATCTTCGGCGCGGAGTCCGAGGCCGCCGCCCGCGCGGCCTGGGCGGCGGGCCGCCAGAAGCGCTTCTGGGAGTTCCACCGGGCCGCGTACGCCAAGGGAGCCAAGGAGAAGGGTTTCGGCCCCGACCGGCTCACCGCCCTCGCGAAGGAGGCGGGGGTGAAGGACCTCGACAAGTTCCGCGCCGACCTCGACAGCGTGGCGGCCTCGGAGTCCGTCAGCAGGGACCAGGCCGAGGCGTACGGGCTCGGCGCCACCGCCACCCCGTCCTTCCTCGTCAACGGCCGCCCGCTCGCGGGCGCCCAGCCCGACGCGACCTTCACCTCGGCCATCGAGGAGGCCGCCGAGACGGCCCGTACCGGCAGTGCCGCCCCGACCGAGAGCGTCACCCCGGTGGGTAACCCGGCCGGGGTGGCGCCGGACGTCGGCTGAAACGACGGAAGCCCCATCCGTGGGGATGGGGCTTCCGGGAAGTGGCTGGGGCCGGGATCGAACCGGCGACCTATCGCTTTTCAGGCGATCGCTCGTACCAACTGAGCTACCCAGCCACGCAGTTCCTGAGAACTGCAGCGGTCCTGACGGGATTTGAACCCGCGGCCTCCACCTTGACAGGGTGGCGAGCACTCCAAACTGCTCCACAGGACCAAGCAATGTGCGAGACAAGTCTCGCACACGGTAATGCGTGCCCCCAACGGGATTCGAACCCGTGCTACCGCCTTGAAAGGGCGGCGTCCTGGGCCACTAGACGATGAGGGCTAAAGGCCCGCCGGTTCGCTTTCCAGCGCGTCGGGGACGTCAGAAGCATATGTGATGGCGGAGCTAACGCCAAAACGGTTTCCCGGCCGGGTCACGGCGCCGGGGCGGGCGTGCCGGGCGAGGTGCGGGGAGAGGTGCCGGGCGAGGTGTTCGGCGAGGCGCCGGCCGGGGTCGGGGGCGGGCCGGAGGGCGAGGTCGGAGGCGCGGTCGGAGGCGGGGTCGCGGAGGGGGAGTTCTCCTCCGGCAGATGGCGGCTCACCTCGGCCGTCGTCAGGCCGAGTCCGCCCAGGGTGATCTCGTCCCAGGCCTGGAGCCGCCGGGTCGCGCGGTCCAGGTAGAGGACCGAGGCGCGTACCTTCTCCGGCTTCTCGTTCTGCACCGCGCGCAGCCCGCCGCCGCCGGTGGAGCCCTCCACCTTCAGCCGGGTGCCGAGCGGGAGCACCTCGTTGACCCGATGGTGGACATGGCCGGCGAGCACGAGCGGAACCGTGCCGTCCGTCTCCCGGGCGGCCTGCGGATCGTGCGTCACCGCGATGTCCACCGGGGTGCCGGCCCGGGTCTGGTCGCGGAGGGCGGAGGCGAGGCGGAGACCGGCCATCCGCTCCGCCGCCTCGCCGCCCCGGGCCAGCGTCCGGTCGGGGGTGAACTGGGGGTCGCCGGTGCCCGCGATGCGCAGCCCGGCGACGGTCACCGCGCTCCCCCCGTCCAGGACGTGCACGTTCTTGAAGCCGCGGAGGTACTTCTGCGTCTCCGCCGAGTCGTGGTTGCCGCGCACCCAGACGTACGGGGCGCCGAGGCCGCGGACCGGGTCGAGGAAGCCGTTCTCGGTGGTGGTGCCGTGGTCCATGGTGTCGCCGGAGTCGATGATCACGTCGATCCCGTACTGCTCCACGAGCGAGGCGACGATGTGCCAGGACGCCGGGTTGAGGTGGATGTCGGAGACGTGCAGGACCCGCAGGGTGCCCGGGTCCGGCTGGTAGACGGGGAGCGTGGAGGTGGCGTCGTACAGCCGGGTGACGTTGGTGACCAGCCGGGCCAGCTCCTGCTGGTAGACGTCGAACTCGGTGACGATCGAACGGGCGTCGCCGACCACCGAGGGCGCGCTGGAGAGCAGTCCGGAGAACCTCGGCTCCAGCACCGACTTCGGGTTCCAGGTGGCGTACGCGCTGACGCCCGATCCGGCCAGCAGCACCAGCGCGAGCCCGCCGGCGGCCAGGGCCGGGCGAGGGCGCCGGTAGACGATCAGCCCGAGCACGGTCGCCCCGGTCAGCACGGCCACCACCGACCGCACCGCCAGCACCCGGGCGCCGTCCGCGATGTCCCGGGTGACCTCGTCCTGGAGTCCGGAGAAACGTTCGGGCTGCTCCACCAGCCGCTGCGAGCGCTCGGGGTCCAGGCGGTCCACGTCCACGTCGAGGCGGACCGGCGCGACGTGCGAGTCCAGCTCCAGCGCGCCGAGCGGGGAGACGTCCACCCGGGTGCCCCCGGTGAGCGAGGGGCGCAGGGCCATCGTGGTGTCCATGGGGCCGACGGGCGTCTTCACGTCTCCCACGACCAGCAGCCCGAGCCAGGCGCCCAGCACCACCACCGCGATCATCACGAGCACCCGCACCAGTGGGCTCGGCCGGGCCCCGGCGAGCGCGGGCACCGGCATCGGGGCGGTCCGGGGGCTTCGGCTTCGGCTTTCGCGGACGGGGGCGGAGACGGAACGGAACGGACGGAACGGGACGCGCGCCATTGGACCCGTATGCCCGGTCCGCGCTCCGAACATGCGGCGGGACCGCTGCCTGCCCGCGTACGGGGACGTACCCGGGGCGGACGAAGGCCCGAGGAGGCGTACGGGGCGGGTGCCGGCCGGGCGGGTGCGCCGGGGCGTGCGTACGTGACAATGGCGGGGTGCTGGAGATGACGCGCGAGCAGTTCGAAGAGCTGGTGAGCGAGGCGCTCGACCGGATTCCGCCGGAACTGACGCGGCTGATGGACAACGTCGCGGTGTTCGTCGAGGACGAACCGGACCCCGGCGACCCCGAGTTGCTCGGGCTCTACGAGGGAACCCCGCTCACCGACCGCGGCGAGTGGTACGCGGGCGTCCTGCCGGACCGGATCACCGTCTACCGGGGACCGACGCTGCGGATGTGCGAGACCCGCGAGGACGTCGTCGCGGAGACCGAGATCACCGTGGTCCACGAGATCGCCCACCACTTCGGCATCGACGACGCGCGGCTGCACGCCCTGGGCTACGGGTGAGCGCCGCCGGCGTGGGTGTGCCGGACGGGACGGGCGGGACCGATCCGGCCGGGGCGGCCCCCGGGCGGTCCGGGCCGCGCGAGGCGGCGGTGCTCGGAGCGGTCGCGGCCGGCGGGGTGATCGGCACGCTGGCCCGCTACGCGGCGACCCTGGCCTGGCCGACCGCCGCGGGGGCCTTCCCCTGGGCGGTCTTCGTCATCAACGCCGTCGGCTGCTCGCTGATCGGCGTCCTCATGGTGCTGACCGTCGAACGGTCCGTGGTCACCCGCCCCCTGGTGCGCCCCTTCCTCGGTGTCGGGGTGCTCGGCGGCTTCACCACCTTCTCCACGTACGCGGCCGACGCCTCGAAGCTGCTGGCGCGCCAGGAGGTGCCGACCGCCCTGGCGTACGCGGCCGGCACGCTGGTGGTGGCGCTCGCCGGGGTGTGGGCGGGAGCCGCTCTCACGCGGGCGTGCGTGGAGCGGACGCGGCGTGCGCGCGGGGGTGTGCGGTGAACTGGCTGCTGGTGGCGGCCGGCGGTCTGGTGGGCGCCCCGCTGCGGTACCTGACGGACCGTTTCGTGCGGCGGTACCCCGGGGCGGGGCTGCCGTACGTCTTCCCCTGGGGCACCTTCGCGGTCAACGCGGCGGGCAGCCTGCTGCTCGGGGTGGTGACCGGGGCCGCCGTCTCCGCGCCGGCGTACGCCCTGCTCGGCACGGGGCTCTGCGGGGCGCTGACGACGTACTCGACCTTCTCGTACGAGACGCTCCGGCTGGCCGAGACCGGGCGGGCCTTCCTCGCGGGGGCGAACGTGGTGGCCTCGGTCCTGATGGGGCTCGGCGCGGTGTTCCTCGGCGCGGAGGTGGCGGGCGGGGCCGGGTTCGGGGGGTGACGCCCGCCGGCGCCGTGCGGCGGGCGCCCACCGGTGGCGCGGCGGGCGTGTCCCCGGCGGGGTCCGGGGAGTTGGGTACCACGCACCCGTTCCCGCGTTCCCGTCCCGGAGGTGCCCCGTGCGCCCGTTTCCCGTTCCTGTCCGCTGGGCGGTCCTCACCGCGCTGATGCTGGGCGCCTCCCTCGGGTGCGTGAGCGTGGACGCGGAGAAGGCCGGCCCCCGCCCCACGAAGTCCGCCGGGGCCGCTCAGGAGCAGGACAGCGGGGTGTCCGGCGCGTCCGGCCGCTCCGGCCCGGACGCCGGCGGCCGCCACCACACCGACCGGGCCAAGGGCGGGAAGCCGGACCCGAAGCACTCCGGTGACCCCGCCTCGCCCAGCCCCTCGGCGGCGGAGCGGGGACCCGGCCTGCCGACGCCCAGCGGGAGCGGCGCGGTCGTGGTGGTCCCGCCGGGGATCACGGCGGGACCCGGTGACCCCGTCGTCACGGCCGCGCCCGTCACGCCCGATCCGACGCCGCCGGCCGCCAGCGAACCGGCCTCGGGCGGCGACGCGGGCGGTGGTCCGGGGCAGCCCGCCCAGTCGCCGGCCACGCCGGAGGAGCCGTCGCCGCCCGCCGCGTCCCCGGCGGCCTGACCGCCCTTCCAGCCCTGCGGGGGAGTAACGCCGCCCGAGGCATCACCGCAGGTCGGAGGGGCTTTGGCGGAGTGCCGAAGAAGGGCGGTTTGCGCAATGTGGGGGAGGGTGCGTATGGTAGTAGATCGTTTGATCCCATTGCCCGGCGCCGACACAGAAGAGCGCCGTGTGGCGCGTACTCTCCCTTGCCGTGGCTGGACCGCATTGAGGCGGTCGAAATTGCGAAAACACGGAGTTACGGGCGCGTGCCGAGACTCCGGAAGGTTTCGCATTTCGCATGTCAATTTCCAGTTCTGACCACACCGTCATGTCCGCAGACATCGACACCGAGCTCGCGCAGAACGCCGAGCTCGTCGCCGAGGCCGTCGTGGCCGAGGCAGCTCCCGTCGCCGCCGAGGTGACCGAGGAGAAGGCCGCCGAGACCGCGGCCCCCGCCGTCGGGACCGAGTCCGACGAGGCCGCAGCGCCCGTCGAGGCCGTCTCCGCCGAGGCCGTCTCCTCCGAGGCCGACGAGGACGCCGAGCCGACCCTCACCTTCGCCTCGCTGGGCCTGCCCGAGGGCATCGTCCGCAAGCTGGCGCAGAACGGCGTCACCTCCCCGTTCCCGATCCAGGCCGCGACCATCCCGGACGCCCTGGCCGGCAAGGACATCCTGGGCCGTGGCCGTACCGGCTCCGGCAAGACCCTCTCCTTCGGTCTGCCGACCCTGGCCGCGCTGGCCGGTGGGCACACCGAGAAGAAGAAGCCCCGCGCGATCATCCTCACGCCGACCCGTGAGCTCGCGATGCAGGTCGCGGACGCGCTCCAGCCGTACGGCGACGTGCTCGGCCTCAAGATGAAGGTCGTCTGCGGCGGTACGTCCATGGGCAACCAGATCTACGCCCTGGAACGCGGTGTCGACGTCCTCGTCGCCACCCCGGGCCGTCTGCGCGACATCATCAACCGCGGCGCCTGCTCGCTCGCGAACGTCCAGGTCGCCGTCCTCGACGAGGCCGACCAGATGTCCGACCTGGGCTTCCTGCCCGAGGTCACCGAGCTGCTCGACCAGATCCCCGGCGGCGGCCAGCGGATGCTCTTCTCCGCCACCATGGAGAACGAGATCGGCACCCTGGTCAAGCGCTACCTGACCAACCCGGTCACGCACGAGGTCGACAGCGCCCAGGGCAACGTCTCGACCATGTCGCACCACGTCCTCGTCGTGAAGCCGAAGGACAAGGCGCCGGTCACGGCCGCCATCGCCGCCCGCAAGGGCCGCACGATCATCTTCGTCCGCACCCAGCTGGGCGCCGACCGCATCGCCGAGCAGCTCATCGAGTCCGGTGTGAAGGCCGACGCGCTGCACGGCGGCATGACGCAGGGTGCCCGTACCCGCGTCCTCGAAGACTTCAAGAAGGGCTACGTCAACGCCCTGGTCGCCACCGACGTCGCCGCCCGCGGCATCCACGTCGACGGCATCGACCTGGTGCTGAACGTGGACCCGGCCGGCGACCACAAGGACTACCTGCACCGCTCGGGCCGTACCGCCCGTGCCGGCAAGTCCGGTGTCGTCGTCTCGCTGGCGCTCCCGCACCAGCGTCGTCAGATCTTCCGCCTGATGGAGGACGCGGGCGTCGACGCCTCGCGCCACATCGTCCAGGGCGCGGGCGTCTTCGAGCCCGAGGTCGCCGAGATCACCGGTGCGCGTTCGCTCACCGAGGTCCAGGCCGACTCCGCGAACAACGCCGCCAAGCAGGCCGAGCGCGAGGTCGCCGAGCTGACCAAGCAGCTGGAGCACGTGCAGCGCCGCGCCGGCGAGCTCCGCGAGGAGGCCGACCGCCTGGTGGCCCGTGCCGCGCGCGAGCGGGGCGACGACCCGGAGCAGGCGGTGGCCGAGGCCGTCGCCGAGGCGGAGGCCGCCGTCGAGGCAGCCGTCGCCGTGCCGGAGCCGCAGCCGGCGGTCCGCGAGGAGCGCCGTGACGAGCGGGGCAACTACGAGCGCCGCGACAACCGCGGTGGCGACCGTGGCGGCTACCGCGGCGGCAACGACCGTCGTGACGACCGTCCGTCGGGCGGCTTCCGCTCCGGTGGCGACCGTCGTGACGACCGTGGCGGCGACCGTGGTGGCCGTTCCTTCGAGCGTCGTGACGACCGTCCGTCGTTCAACCGCGACCGTCGTGACGACCGTCCGTCCGGTGGCTTCCGCTCCGGTGGCGACCGTCGTGACGACCGTGGCGGCGACCGTGGTGGCCGTTCCTTCGAGCGTCGTGACGACCGTCCGTCGTTCAACCGCGACCGTCGTGACGACCGTCCGTCCGGTGGCTTCCGCTCCGGTGGCGACCGTCGTGACGACCGTGGCGGCGACCGTGGTGGCCGTCCCTTCGAGCGTCGTGACGACCGTCCGTCGGGCGGCTTCCGCTCCGGTGGCGACCGCCGCGACGACCGCCCCTCCGGCGGCTTCCGCTCCGGTGGCAGCGACCGTCCGTTCAACCGCGACCGTCGTGACGACCGTCCGGCCGGCGGTTTCCGCTCCGGTGGCGCCAGCGACCGCCCGCAGGGCCGTCGTGACGACCACCGCGGCAACACCGGTACGAACACCGGCAGCTTCGGCCGCCGCGACGACAAGCCCCGCTGGAAGCGCAACGGCTGACCGGTCGTCCGGACCGCCGGCCGGCGGACCCGCGACCTGACGGCCTGAGCCGTCCGATCCGACGCCAGGGCCCGTACACCCACCGCGAGGTGGGGTACGGGCCCTGGCGCTTTGCACGGGCACGTACGGGGACGGGGACGGTCGGGGGCTACGGGCGGGGCCGGCGGCGCTGCGGGAGCGGCGCCGGGGGGTACCGGTCCCGGCACCCCCCGGCGCCCAGGACCCGTACCGCTGTTCACAAGGTCACGAGCCGCCCGTCCTACGGCGCCCGGGAGGCCCGCATTCCCGGCGCAGCGGCCCATCACGGGATACCGGATCGGCTCGCGGGTCCGGGCGGGCTATGCTCGTGGGTGATCCGGTAGGGGCCGTTAGCTCAATTGGTCAGAGCAGCGGACTTTTAATCCGTTGGTTGTGGGTTCGAGTCCCACACGGCCTACCGATCGCGGGGCGGGGTTTCACCCTCCGGCCTGCAGCGAAGCGCCCCGACCGGCTCCGGCCGGCCGGGGCGCTCCGTCGTTCTCTCCGTCTCTCGCGAGTGCGGGGGACGCGCGCGGTCAGCGGGTGCGTGGCCGGCAGAAGGCCGCGGTGGCGTTGTCGTGCACCTTGTCCCTCGGCTGCCGGAACCCCTGCGCATCGGCGAGTTCGGCGGTGCGTACGCGGCGGATCAGCTCGGCCGGACCGTCCGCCCCGGCCAGGACGTCCAGCAGCTCGGGCCACTTCAGCTCTCCGAAGGTGTCCGCGATGACCGAGGACCCGTCCGTGAGCACCGCCGCCCGCGCCACGGAGGACCGCGGCACGCTCCCGGTCAGTGCACCGTCCTCGGGCCGGCCGGGCGCCGGTCCATCAGGCGAGCAGTCCCATTTCGTCGGCTCCGACCACCACTTCGGCGTGCGGGACCTTGACCTCGACGGGACGTCCCAGCTCGGTGAGGGTCACGTGCTGACGGACGAAACGGTGCCTTCGAGCTCCAGTGACATCCGCACCCGCGTGGCACGCCCCTGCCCGTCCACCCATACGTCGATGGGCACCGGGATGTCGCCGCCCATCATGTCGCGGAGGGTGCCGGCTGTCTTCGACGACTTCTGGGACATGTCCAGCGTCAGCGCTTCGTAGGGAAGTCGACCCCGGTAGTGCGTGGTCGGGGTGCCCTCGGCCTTCTCCTCGCCGGCCCTGCGGAAGTCCGTGGCCATGGCCGCCTGCTCCAGCGTGTACTCGGGGTCGTTCGCCGGGGATCGCAGGATGTGCTGGGCCTCGATGCCGTCCCGCTCGATGGCCGTCCACTCCACGGTGTCCGCCCCTGCCGTGCCGCGCATGTAGACCTTCCCGTCGGCGAAGACCTCCTCGAAGCGCGCGGCCGTGGCGATGGTGGCCGTCGTGGTGCCCCGGTGGTGGACGAAGTCGTGCACACCGCCGCCGGATATGACGTACGTGGCGTCCCCGCCCGCACCCATTCTCCGTACGGTGCGCGGTGCGTGCCGTCGTACGACGGGTCGCTTCGACGGCGGCCAGGACGATCCGTGTGGGGTCGGCACTGGGGGTGGGAGCGGCGCTTGCCTTCGCGGAGTCGGGCTTCGCCGCGCTCGCGCCGTCCGTCGCGGCTGAGGTGGAACAGCCGCCTGCCACGAGGGCGGTGCAGACGAAGGTGAGGGCGAGGGGGCGGCGCGGCAACGTGGACTCCGGGTCGTCAGAGGCAGGGGTGCGCCCTGGATTCGGCGGGCCTCCTGCTCCGACAGCCTATGTACCTGTGTGATTCCTGTGGGCCGCCGGTCGGTCCGGCGGCTTCTCGGCGCCCCGCGCCCGGCGGTCAGTGCTCGTTCGCCGCGGGCGCCTTCCTGATGCGGCGGCCGCGGCTGCGCGCCGGAGGCCGGCAGTCCGGGGAGTCCGGTGGGTGGGCGTACGCGTCGGGGCGGGCGCCCGAGGCCGAGTGACCCTCCGCCGCGACCACTACCGGACCCGTGATGGTCCGGTCGCAGTCGACGCAGATGCGGGGGATCACCGGCGGGCCGCCCGCCACGCGCGGCTGAGCCGGGCCGCGACCTCGCACTCGACCCGCTCCGAACGGCAGGCCGTGCATTCCGCGGTGTGCGTGATCAGCGTGCGGTACTCCGCGTCTCCGGGGGCGGCGCCCCCGGCCGGTTCTGTCATGTCGGTTCTCCTTCGTCTCGGAGTGGGGTGGTCGACCTCGGCCCAGACCCGGGCGATGCCGTCGGCGCCGGCCTCGTGGCCGAAGCGGTCGCCGTGCGCCAGCGTCATGAGGATCGCGCTGTGGACGGCGCTGCTCAGAGGGGAGGGGAGAGGCGCGCAGACCCGGAAGGCGCCGGCTGTCTCCGTCACCTGCGGCTCGGCGCCCGTCGCGGCGGCGAGCATGCCCGCAAGGGCGACAACGCGCGGCGGCACGGAGGGCATGGCTCTCCCCTGGATGAGTTCATCACTTTTCGTGATGCTGAATATTCAGCTTCGACCTGATGGGTTAGCTTTGTCAATGTCCGACTTCCACGGCTGGGAGCTGTGCACATGCCTCGCGACACCCCTTACCTTCAGGTGGCCGACGCTCTCCGCGACCGGATTCGGTCGGGCGAGTGGGCCGTGGGCGACAAGTTGCCCAGCCGCGCCCGGATCGCCGAGGAGTACGGGGTCGGCGCATCCGTCGCGCAGCGCGCCATGGAGCGGCTCACCATCGAGGGCATCCTCGAAGGCCGGGCCGGGTCCGGCACCTACGTCCGCAGGCCGCGTGAGCGCGGGCGCATGATCCGCACCAGGCGCCCTCACGGCACCTCGCCCTACCGCGCCGCCCTCAACGCCCAGGACCACGAGGGGAAATGGGAGTCGCGGTCCGCCGCGCGGACTCCGGCTCCCGAACGCATCGCGGAGCGGCTGGACATCGAGCCCGGTGACCTCTGCGTCGTCACCGACTACGAGTTCCTCATGGAGGGGCTGCCCGTCCAGCTCTCCAGGAGCTGGGAACCGATGGCGATCACCGGGGACACCCCGATCGTGCTCCCCGAGATGGGCCCGCATGCCGGGATCGGCGTGGTCGAACGGATGCGGTCGATCGGCGTCGTCATCGTGCGCGCCGTCGAGATCCCGCGCCCGGCCCGCGCCAACCAGGAGCAGGCGAACCTCCTCGGCATCAGCATCGGCGGCCTGATCACCGAAATGGAGCGCACCTTCTACGACATCGACGGCCGCCCGGTCGAGACGGCGGACCTCGTGGTGCCGGACGTGCGGTGGGAGATCGCGTACGAGATCGCCGTCGAGCGGCGCGAGTAGGGGCGCGAGCAGGGCGGCGCCACCGGGTCACCGCCGAACAGGCCGTGTTGTACGGGGAGTTCGCGGTACTCCTGCTGTCCGCGTTGCCGGCCCGCACATGTGGCGCCGCCCCCGTCCGGCCGTGTGGCCGGACGGGGGCGGTCGTCTTTTGTGGGTGGAGGTCAGGCGACGGTCGGGGCCTTGGCGCCGGCCGCCTCGACGGCGGGTGCCTCGGTGGTGACTGCCTCCGCGGTGACTGCATCGGTGGTGACTGCCTCGGCGGCAGCCGCCGGTCTCGCCGAATCCGCCGGCGCGGAGGTCGTCGCGGTGGTCGTCGCGGAGGCCTCGGCCGCAGCCGCGCGGGTCGCCGCTGCCGCCTTGCTCTGGTGGATCATCAGGCCGATGAAGCCGGCCAGGAAGCCGCTGATCAGACCGGATATCGCGTTGTTCAGGGCGTTGGTGCCCTCGCCGTCCGGCATGCCGATGAGGAAGTAGACCACCACCGCACTCATCACGGCCCCGGCGAGGCCGCCGATGATCGCGCTCGCCGCCGAGGTGCGTACCCGGGCCCCGAGGGAAGTCTCCGCCGGAACGGAAGGGGCTGAGGGGGCAGGAGGGGCGGGAGTGACAGAGGTGGTCATGGCGGAGTCCTCCAGGAGGGGCTGCGTTGCGGGACCGGGGCGCATGGCCGGCACCGGGGCAGGGCGAAAACCGCCGCCTCGGGGGCACGCGTCCTCACGGGCAGCCCGCCGGTTCTGGGGGATGCAGCCATATCCTTGGCCAGAAGGGCACGCATGGCAACTGCCTGATGCAAAAGCACCGTTGAGTAAGGTACTGAGACGGTTTGGCGTCAACTGGGTTGCTCTGCACCTGCGGTGGTGTGAAGGTAGCTCCATCAGGAGTGAATAGGCCCCGGGGTAAGGGTGGTTGTTGCTCTCCGTCTCCCGCAGCGTCCTGGCCTGCTCCTGTTCGCGTACCGCCGCCTCCGCGCGCCCCGCCGGGCGGCCCCGGCGGGGCGCGGGCCGGCCTGCGCCGTCTCGGTGGCGCCCGCTTCCGGCTGTCTCCCGGGTGCTCGTACGCCGGGGTGGTCAAGAGTCCGTTCAGGATGGCGTAGAGTTGTGTTCATCGACGCGGGGTGGAGCAGCTCGGTAGCTCGCTGGGCTCATAACCCAGAGGTCGCAGGTTCAAATCCTGTCCCCGCTACTGAAGGCCCGGGCCCGGCACGCACAGCGTGCCCGGCCCCAGTCGTGTTGTAAGGTTTGTGGCCCCTCCTCCCCCAAAAAA
>NZ_JBSFFN010000040.1:0-71133 GCF_053596135.1 Streptomyces sp. NPDC001770
CTCAACTCCATCGGAGTACGCACCCGCTGGATCAACGGCGGTGTGGACCTGGAGATCGTGCCGCCCGCGCAGCTGGACATGGAGGCGATCGACGCTCGGAGGTGCTCTCCACCCCTCCGCGCACGCCGCTGTTCACAGCCCCGAGGCCCACCAGTGCGTCGGCGTGGCCGAGCCCGCTCTCCGCCGCGATCGACTCCAGCGTCTGGGCGTCGCGCACCGGCGCGAAACGCACCCCCTCGCCGCCGTCGCCCCCGCCCTTCGTACGGAAGCCGTACACCGCCGGCCTCGGCAGGCTGTTGTACGCCCACGGCGCCGAGAAGTAGTAGGCGCCCGTGTCGTAGAGCACCACGAAGTCGCCCTCGCGCAGTTCCGGGAGTTCCTGGGCGTACGCGACCACGTCGCCGGCGAAGCAGCAGGGGCCCGCGATGTCCTGCGCGAGCGGAGGCCCGTCCTTGGGCAGCCCGTCCGGCCCGAAGGCGCCCACCCGCAGCGGCCATACCCCGGGCATCAGGACGGTACGGGTCGCGGTCTGCGCGCCCGCGTGGGTCAGGGCGATGCGCCGCCCGCCCGCGTCCTTGGTGTACTCGACCAGCGCCCCGATGAACCCGTTCTTCGCCAGAAGCGACCGGCCGAACTCCGTCACCAGCGCGTACCGCCCGTCGAACAGGTCCGGCACGGCCGTGCGCAGCGCGGTCACGTAGTCGCCGTGGGTGGGCCGTACCTCGTCGTCGGCGAAGTTCACCGGCAGCCCGCCGCCGATGTCCAGGCTGGTGATCCGGCGCTCGCCGAGGTGGGCGTTGATCTCCTCGGCCAGCCGGTACGTCTCCGCGACACCGGCCGCGAGGAGTTCCAGCGGACAGCCCTGGGAGCCCACGTGGCAGTGCAGCCGGGTCAGCCAGGGGTGTTCGGCGAAGGCGCGCACCACGGCCGCGCGGGCCCCGGGGTCCCGCAGTGCGACGCCGAACTTCGACGTGGCGGTGGCCGTGCTCATGGCACCGATCGCACCGCCTCCCACCTGCGGGTTCACCCGCAGTCCGATGACCGAGGGAGAGTTGGACGAGCGCAGTGCGCCGATGCGGCGAAGCTCGTCGAGGCTGTCGGCGTTGACCGCGATCCCCAGCGCCAGCGCCAGCCGGATCTCCTCGCGGGTCTTGGCGGGCGAGTCCAGCACGATCGTCGAGGGCGCGAAACCGGCGTCCATGGCCAGCCGGAGCTCCCCGGGGCTCGCCACCTCGCAGCCCATTCCGTACGAGGCGAGCAGGCGCAGCACCGGAACGAGGGGGGACGCCTTCGCCGCGAAGGTGTGCAGGACCTGCGGGGCGCCGGCGAACGCCTCCCGCAGGGCGTCGACCGAGTTCCGTACCCCTTCGGGGTCGATGAATCCGACGACGGGCTGGGACTTTCCGAGCAGGCCGTCGGCGATCGCGTGGCGCACGACATGGGCGAACTTCGGGGTGGTCGGCGTGCCGGAGGCGGAGAACGTCTGGGTCATACGGTGACGATCGCCGATCGGCGGGCCCCGGTCTTTGTCGGCGGGGCCAAGCCTGGAGGTGAAATTCGTTCTGCCGGGCAAACACCGGGCGCACTGCCCCAGAAGGGGCGAGCGCGGACTGATGGGTGCGAACAGGTGCAGAAGTGCAGAGGCCCAGGTGCGTCGGACGGTTTCAGAAGCCGGCGGCGAGACGGACGGCGACGGTCAGCAGGAGCCGGGTGTCCGGGTCGTCCACGTCCACCCCGTGCCGTTCCCCGACCCGCCGCAACCGGTAGCGGAGGGTGTTGGGATGCAGACCGAGGCGGCGCGAGGCGGCCGGGACGTCACCCGCCGCGTCCAGGTAGGCGGCGAGGGACCGGACCAGCTCGCCGCCGGCCGCGAGATCGCCGCGCACCAGATCGTGCACCGGACCTCCGCCCGCCTCCCACAGCGGCCGGACCGCGTCGAGCATGCGCCGCACGTCGACCACCGGCCCGAGTCCCGGGGCGCCCGCCCACCGCACCGCCGCCCGGTGCTCGTTCCGGCCCGAGTCGCGTGCGGCGAGCCTCTCGCGCAGCACCCGGACGACGAGGGACGCCTCCTCGCACGAGGCCGGGACACCGAGGACGGAATCCACCACGGCCCCCGCGCCCACGAGCACCGGCGTCCCGCCGGGCAGCGAGGAGGCGAGGTCCGCCAGTTCCCGGGCGAGCCCCAGGGCCTCCCGGTCCTTCCCGGAGCCGACGGGCAGCAGGGTGAGCAACCGGTCCCGCTCCCGGAGAACCCGCACGCCGGGGCGGTACGAGGCGGCATGCAGGCCCAGTACGTCGAAGGTCCGGTGCAGGGGAGGAGCCACCGGATCCGCGGCCGATTCGGCGGCCACCGCCACCACCGCGCACGGCGTACCGGACGCGAGCCCGAGCGACCAGGCGTGGGTCCTGAGGTCCCCCTCGCCCCGCAGCAGCCCGCGCAGCGCGTGATCATGCCGTCGCACTTCGCCGCTCTCCCGCAGCCGGTGGCGTACGAGGTGGGGCGCGGCCGTCGTGGCGGCGGCGAGCAACGCGCGGGCCGCGCCCGGCAGCAGAGGGCTGCCGTCCGCCGCCACCCAGATCGAGCCGAGCACCTCGGGGCCGCTGCGCACCGCGACGACCAGGCGCTCGGGGCTGTCTCCTCCGGCGGGGCGGTGGATCACCTCGCGCGAGGTCCAGAGCGTGCGCAGCAGGCCGCTGCGGCGCATCTCGGCGACCCGCCATTCGGGTACCCGGCCGCCGAGGACGGTGGAGCGGCGGACCCCGTCCGCCTCGGGCCGGGTCGCGGAATGGGCCAGCACCCGGAACCGGGTGTCCTCGATGGTGATCGCCCCGCCGGTGGCAGCGGCGATCACCGCGGCGAGCGCGCTCAGTCCGCCGGGCGGGAGGTCGTCGGCCGAGGGCTCCTGAGCCGTGCCGCCCACCGCCCCGAACGCGAGGGCCGAGCGCAGCAGCGTCGCGGTGTCCGTCCAGTCCGCCCACGCGGCGCGGGCCAGCACAGCGATCCCCTGCTCCCGCGCCGCGTCCAGGACCTCAGGCGAGGGCCCGGTGTCGCCACCGTCGCGCAGCACCACCGCGCAGGCTTCCTGCCGGGCGGCCCGGCGCACCGCGGCCACGGCGTCCGGAGAGGAGGCGTCGGCACCCACGGCGAGGAGCAGCAGCCCTCGGGCGGACCCCGGTGTGCCGTTCTCGGCGAACGCGGTGCCCCGGACGGGGATGTCCTGCCCGGCCGGGGCCAGCAGCAGCCGTAGCGTGCCGCTGTCGTCGAAGGCCAGGACGTCCCGCAGAGTGACGTCCTGCGGGGCGACGTCGTGCGGGGTGAAGTGCGGCGGGGTGACGTCTCGGCGCGTGGCACCGGGCGTGGGCGAGGGCGGTTCGGCAGAGGGGGCCGGGCCACTGGTCATGGCACCGAGGATAGGAGGCGGGTCCCGCCCGCCCGGACGGCGTGGCCCGCCCCGGGGACGCAGCCCGTAGAGCCTGCCCGTCGCCCCCGCCGTTCCGCCCGGCGGGAGGAGCCCCGCCCCACCGCCCGCGCCCTACTGTCCGGCGCCCCCCAGGAGCGGGCGCGGGCTCACCGGTGCGGGACCCAGGGTGGTGGAGCCGGGGGCCGCCCGGTGCCCGAGACCGGTCCGGTACGCGTCCAGGGCGGCCTCCGTCCGCCCCGTCCTGCGCAGCAGGTCGCCGAGGAGCCGGCAGATGTCCGCCAGGTCTCCGGCCGCCCCGGCGCGCTCCAGCAGGGCCAGCGCCTTGACGTAGTGCTCCTCGGCGGTGTCGGTCTCCCCGTCCTCCTCGTGGATCAGCCCGAGGAGCCGGTGCGCCCCGGCCGCGTGCACCGCGCCCCGGTCCGGCTGGAGCTCGCCCAGCAGTCGGTGCAGCAGGTCCTCGGCCTGACGCGCCTTGCCCTGGCGGCGCAGGACGTCCGCGAGCTCCACCTCGACCTGGGCCGTGTAGAGGGCCGCCCGCTTCGAGGCCAGCATGTCCCGGGCGGCGAGCAGCTCGCTCTCGGCGCCCGAGAGGTCGCCGCCCTGGGCCCGCACGTAGCCGCGCATCCAGTGGCAGTGCGCCATCTCCGTACGGATCTGGAGTTGCTGGTAGATCTCGGCCGCCCGGGCCAGCGAGGCGTCGGCCTCGGCGGTGCGCCCGGCCGCGATGAGGGACCTGGCCACCCCGCGGTGCATGCCCGCCACCAGTTCCGGATCGTCGACCCGGGGGGCCAGCGCGAGCGCCAGCTCGCCCGCCTGTGCGGCCCGTGCGTGTGCGCCCATGTCCATGTACGGAGCGATCGACGCCGTGTACAGCAGCAGAAGCGCACCCGGGTCCGGCAGGCCGGAGGAGTTCAGCTCCTCGATGGTGCTCTCCAACAGGTAGCAGGCGTAACGGAGTTCGCCCGCCAGCAGGTGCGCGACGGCCCGGCCCCGGACGGCCCGCGCCCGCTGGGAGAGCGGGGCGTCCGCGAGCAGGTGCTCGGCCGCCTCGAAGTGCCGCCGGGCGACGGGGAGATCACCGGTCTCCAGGGCGCATTCGCCGAGCCCCAGGGTCGCCGACGCGCTCTCCTGGTCGAGCCCGAGCCGGTCGGCCTCGGCGAGCAGCTCGGTGAAGTCGGCCACCGCGTCCTCGGCGGCGCCGGTCGCAAGCGTGCGCTGGGCCTCGACCAGGCGCAGCCGCAACTCGGTCGCGAGGTGGGCGGGGCGCCCGGTGGCGATCTCCTCGTAACTCACGCCGAGCCGCTCGGCGAGGTGCCGGACGGCCGCCTCGGAGGGCCGGACCCGGCCGGCCTCCAGCGTGGATATGTAGGCGGGCGTGTACGAGGGTTCGGCGAGCTCGCGCTGGGTGAGACCGCGCTCCGCGCGCAGCCGGTGGACGCGCCGGCCGATCGTGGCGGGGTCGTCCACCGGTCCGCGTTCCGTCCGACGCCCGGTCGGGCTCTTCTCCGCCACGTGGCCCCTCATCTCGCCTCGGTACACACCCCGACCGCGACAGGTACGGGAGATGAGTATCGACCAGATCGTCCCGGGGCGTGGGCGAGGGGTGCATCCTCGGGGCAATTGCCCGTTGAGGACGGGTGTGTCACCGCGAACGGAGGCGGCGCGGCGGCTGCCGGGAGGGATCAGGCGATGAGCGGGACCACGGCCTCCGGAGTCAGCAGCCGGAAGGTGAAGGCCTGCTGGAAGTAGAGGTGCACGGAGGTGGCGTCGTGGCTCTGGTAGCCGATGGACAGGTCCTGGCCGAGCCGCAGTTCGAAGTCCCCGCCCCGGGTGGACAGCAGCACCCCGCCCTTGATCGCGGGCGCCCACAGGATGGGGTCGTCCAGCTGGCGGCCGATGTGGGTGGCCACCGGGTAGCCGTGGTCGGAGGTCTCGGTCGCCTCGGTGAAGGCGTCGGCGCCGAGCAGCAGCCGGTACGGGCCGTCGACACCGGCGAGCCGCAGCCGGGTCAGCGCCTGGCTGACGGCCGCCGGGTAGTCGCGCGCGTCGGCGGGCAGCGGCAGCGGATCGTGCGAGGAACCGTCGCGCAGACCGGTGATCCCGGCCGCCGGGTACCCGTCGATGACTGCCATGTCCTCGGCGAACGCGCAGGTGCGCGCCGCGTCCTTGACGGGCTGCCAGTCGCTGTCGTCGGACCCGCGCTCCACGTCGTCCACGGCCTGCCGGGTCACGGTGAACGGCACCCGCCACTCGACCACCGGCATCGACGTACGGGCCCGCGCCAGCACGTCCGGGGTTGGCGGGTCGATGGGCCGCAGGTGGCCGTCGCCGACCGCCGCCAGGGCGGGGCCCTCCGGGTCCGTCACGTCGACGACCCTGCGGCCCGCGACATGGCGGCTGAACGTCCGCCGCGCCTCCTCCTCGATCTGCTGCCAGGCGGCTTCGGTGACGGGGGCGAGTTCTCGGTGCAGGTTGTTCATCACTGGGCGCTTTCTTGCAGGCTGCCGATGCGCAGCGAACCGTCGTCCGGGAGTGCGGGCGGTGCGGGGAGTGCGGCGTCGGCAGAGCGAACCGGCTGGGCGGCCGTCTCCGGCAGCGGCCGGGTGCCCGCGGCGGCGGGGGGCGGGGGCGGGGCGTCGAGGAAGTCGGCGTCGGGGGCGTAGAAGAGCGTGCCGGTGACCGCAGTGGAGAAGTCCAGGATGCGGTCGTGCGTACCGGGCGGGTCACCGAGGAACATGTTGCGGAGCATCCGCTCCGTGACGCCGGGATCGGCCGCGTACCCGATGAAGTACGTACCGAACTCGCCCCGCCCGAAGCTGCCGAACGGCATGTTGGCACGGAGGATGTCCCGTTCGGTGCCGTCCGGGTCGGTGACGGTGTTGAGGGCGACGTGGGAGTCGGCGGGCTGGACACCCTCGGGGAGTTCGACGTCGTCCGCCTTGGTGCGGCCGATGACCCGCTCCTGCTCCTCGGTGCTCAGCGCCTTCCAGGAGGTCAGATCGTGCAGGTACTTCTGCACGAGGACGTAGCTGCCCCCGGCGAACGCGGGGTCCTCGTCGCCCACCAGCGCGGCTGCCCGGGCGTCGTCGCCCACCGGGTTCTCCGTACCGTCGACGAATCCCAGCAGGTCACGGTGGTCGAGATAGCGGAACCCCTGGGTCTCGTCCACGATCCGGACCGCCCCGCCGAGGCGGTCGAGCAGCTGCGCGGCCCACTCGTGGCAGACGTCCGCCCGCTCGGCGCGGATGTGCAGGAGCAGGTCGCCGGGGGTGGCCGGGGCGGTGTGGCGCGGTCCGCGCAGCTCCTGGAACGGGTGCAGCAGCGCCGGACGCCCGCCGCCGAAGAGCCGGTCCCAGGCGTGGGAGCCGAAACCCAGCACACAGGAGAGCCCGGCGTCCGGGAAGCGGAAGCCGAGGGACCGGGCGATCGAGGCGACCTCCGGCAGCACGGAGCGTACTGCCTCCTCACCACCCGGCTCGATCGTGCCGACGAGGATCAGCGCCGCCTCGGTGAGCGGGGCGACCACGGGCTGCACCTTGACGGGGTCCGGAACGGCGTCGGGCATCGGGCGCACTCCAGTGGCAGCGACGGGGCAGCGGGGGCGGGCGGGGAGGGGCTACTGCCACTCACCCACAGGCGCGGTCCGGCCGCACCCGGGCGCGGCCCGTACGGGCGGGGGCCGGGTTGCGGCCCCCGCGGGCACCACGCGGCCCCTGCCGGACCGTTCAGCTCGCGTCGACCTCCGAGCGGTCGCCGCCCCACAGCGTGTGGAACGACCCCTCCCGGTCGGTACGCCGGTAGGTGTGTGCCCCGAAGAAGTCCCGCTGCCCCTGGGTCAGCGCGGCCGGCAGCCGCTCGGCGCGCAGCCCGTCGTAGTACGAGAGAGCGGCCGCGAACCCGGGCGTCGGCACCCCTTGCAGCGCCGCCTGGGCGACCACCGCCCGCCAGTCGTCCTGCGCCGCGCCGATCTCCCGGGCGAAGTCCTTGTCGGAGAGGAGGCTCAGCAGCTCGGGCCGGCTGTCGAAGGCCGACCTGATCCGGTCCAGGAACGCCGCCCGGATGATGCAGCCCGCCCGCCAGATCCCGGCGACGGCGCCCAGATCGACGTTCCAGCCGTACTCCTCGCTGCCGGCCCGGATCTGGTGGAAGCCCTGGGTGTACGAGACGATCTTGGACGCGTACAGGGCCTGCTCCACCCGGTCCGCGAACGCCGCCGCCTCAGCCCCGGGCAGCGGAGCCGGGGTGGGTCCCGCGAGGTCACGGGCCGCCTCGCGCAGGTCGGCGTGGCCGGAGAGCGACCGGGCGAACACCGCCTCCGCGATGCCCGAGACGGGAACACCCAGGTCGAGGGCGATCTGCACGGTCCAGCGGCCGGTACCCTTCTGCTCCGCCCGGTCCTGCACCACGTCGACGAACGGCTTCCCGGTGGCCGCGTCCGTGTGGGCCAGCACCTCCGCCGTGATCTCGATCAGATACGAGTCCAGCCGGCCGGTGTTCCAGCTCCGGAACACCTCCGCGATCTTGGCGGGGGAGTAGCCCGCGACCCCGCGCAGCAGGTGGTACGCCTCGGCGATGAGCTGCATGTCCGCGTACTCGATGCCGTTGTGGACCATCTTGACGAAGTGCCCGGCGCCGTCCGGGCCGATGTGGGTGGTGCACGGGGTGCCGTCCTCGGCACGCGCCGCGATCTTCTCCAGCAGCGGTCCCAGCGACTCGTACGACTCCGCCGAACCGCCCGGCATGATGCTCGGCCCGTTCAGCGCACCCTCCTCACCGCCGGAGATGCCCGTGCCGACGAAGTGCAGCCCGCGCTCGCGCAGCTCCTTCTCGCGGCGCCGGGTGTCCTCGAAGTGGGCGTTGCCGCCGTCGATGATGACGTCGCCCTCCTCCAGCAGGGGTGCGAACTCCTGGATCACGGCGTCCGTGGGCTCACCCGCCTTCACCATGACGACCAGCCGCCGGGGCCGCTCCAGGGCGTCGACGAACTCCTGCGGCGAGCGCGCGGCGACGAAGTCGCCCTCGCCGCCGAACTCCTCCACCAGGGCGTCGGTCTTCGCGGTCGTGCGGTTGTGCACGGCGACGGTGAGACCGTTGCGAGCGAAGTTCCGGGCGAGGTTGCGGCCCATCACCGCGAGTCCTGTCACGCCGATCTGAGCGGTGCCGGTCGGGGTGTTGCCGGTCATGGGGGTGCTCCTGGCTGTCTCGGGGGTGGTTGTCGGCAAGGGATGGCCTCGGTGGCGGCGGTACGGTGCCGCGTGGGCCGGTACGCATCGGGACGTCCGGACCTTCCGTCTGCCCGCCGGGGGTCAGTGCGCGCGGGCGGGGTCGTCCTCGGAGGCGGCAGCACCTGCGGCGGAGGCGGACTCGGTGCCTAGGGCGTCCGTGCCGTTGTCCGGCGGGGTGGCGGGGTCCCACTCGGGGAGCCACGGCTCCTCGTCGGGGACGACGTGCATGGCCGCCTCCTCGGCGGAGGCCGCGGCCCCGTCCACACCGACGTCGTTCGCGGTGAGCGTGGCCGGTACGGTCCCGTCCGCCTGCTGAGTGATCCTGCCGGCACGGTCCGTACCCACCTCGTCGTCCCACGGCTCGCCCTCACCGTCGGCCAGGTCGCCGGCTCCGTCGCTGTCGCTCGCGGCAACTTCCGGCAGCTCGCGGGAGAGCCGGCTGTCGAGCGACTCCCCGTCGTGCTGCTCGGAAGCGGTGGTTCCCACGTCGTTCACGGCCCACGGCCGCTCCGGCGGCGAGTACCCCTCGTCCAGGGCGTCGCTGAGGTCGGAGTCCACCAGGGTGTCCTCGATGTCCAGCTGTTCGTCGGGGTCGGACGCCTCCTCCGGCTGGGGCTGATAGACGTCGTCCCCCCGGTCGGTGTCGCTCATTGCATGTCCTCTCGCCGATGGCGGAGCCGTACCGTCCCCTGCCGCAATTGCACTCCGGTCGCGCGCCCGCCGCAAAAGGAGGATTTCCGCAGGCGCCGGGGTGGCGGCGCCTGCGGAAGCGCGTATGCCCTGATCGGGGCCGCCGAAGCGCCCCGCCCCCCGGCCGCGGGGGCTCTGTGGGGCTTCGCGCCCGCCCACACCCTGCGAGCGGTTCCCGCCACTCGGGACGCTCCGGCGTCTCGGGCGGAGGCTGCCCGCACGGTGGGGCGAGGGGCGCGGACCACATCCCGGGCACCCGGATCGCCGGGGCCCGGACCGGAGGCATGCAGTGATCAGGGGCGGCGGCCCACCTACGGCCGAAGGGCGTCGCCGTCCTCCCTTTCAAGGATCGGGGGCCCGGCCGCCCGTCGCCACGGCAGGGCGGACGGGGGTGCGGCCGGACGCCTTCGGGGAGAGCCGACCGCCGGGCCCGGCGGCTCGGAGCGTGCCCGTCGTGTCAGAAGTCGTACGTGCCGTAGAACAGGAGGCCGCATACCACCGGGGCCCCCACGACGGCGATCAGCCAAGGGGCGCCCGGCCGGGTGTGCGGGTCCAGGAAAGCGGCTGCCAGCAGTATCAGCGCCGCGGGTACGAACAGGAACATCCCCACCAGGGCACCCACCACCGCCCAGGCGAGCAGGCCCGTTCCGACGACGAGGGACGCCCACGCGAAGGGGCGGGGCTCGTTGCGCAGCATGAGGGGAACGGACACGGGCAGGGCCGTGAGCAGGAAGTCCGCCGCCAGCCCGGTCGGCAGGCCGATGGCCGTAGCGGGAATCGTGGTCGCCGCCGCGAGGAGGACGAGCGCGGACTGTCCTGTCCGGACCGGCCGGCTTCCCATGAGTACCTCCGGGCTCGAACCTGTTCGAATTTGAACACGTTCAAGCCATTGTGCTTCCCGGTTCCCCGTCAACTCCGGCTCCGGTGCTCCAGGTTGGTGGTCGGCGATGAGGGCGGAGGGTCTTTCGCCGGCTCGCAGGCGGCGAGGCGTGCGGCACTCCTCTCCGAGTGCTCCCTCCGGCCGGAGTGGAGTGCCGCCGCCCCTCCATTCACATCGCAGCCGCGTCAATCGCCTCGATTCCGGTGTTGGCGCCCGCACCGCTCCCGTCGGCACGATGGGCTCCGGCCCGCAGGCGGTCGCGCGACGACAGGGGGAGTACCGGTGGATGTGTTCACGACGAGGTCGGGTGCGGTGCGCGGCCGGCCGGCCGGGCGGGTACCCCACGTCACGGCCGTGCTCGGCATCCCGTACGCGGCGCCACCGTTCGGACCCCGTCGGTTCCGGGAGCCCCGGCCGGTGGCGGAATGGACCGGTGTCCGCCCCTGCCTCGCCTTCGGCCCGGTGGCCCCGCAGTCGGCCGAACTCCCGGGCGCGCCCGGATGGAAGCCCGGGGACGAGGACATCCTGACGGTCAACGTCTGGACGCCGGGAGGGGCCGGCGACGCGCTCCCCGTCCTGTTCTGGATCCACGGAGGAGCCTTCGCCTTCGGCTCCTCCGCCCAGCCCGACTTCGACGGCGCCGCCCTGGCCGGGCTCGGACTGGTGGTCGTGAGCTGCAACTACCGCCTGGGCTTCGAAGGCTTCGGCCATGTCCCCGGCGTCCCCGGCGATGTCCTGGCCGGCATCCCGGCCGCGGCGGGCGGGGCCGGGGACGTCTGCCCGGACAACAGGGGGCTGCTCGACCAGATCGCCGCCCTGGAATGGGTACGCGACAACATCGCCGCCTTCGGGGGCGACGCCGCACGGGTCACCGCGGCCGGCCAGTCCGCGGGCGCCTCCTCGGTCGCGTGCCTCATGGCCATGGACCGCGCCCGGGGGCTGTTCCGGCGCGCGGTGCTGCACTCCGCCGTCAACTCCTGCGCCACGGCCGAATCGGCCGCCCGCACCACGCGGGGGGTCGCGGAGGCGGCCGGAATCCCCGCCACCCGGGAGGCGCTGCTCGCCGCTTCCCCGCAAGCGCTGGTCACGGCGTCCGACGCCGTGGTCGAGGCATGCCGCCGGAACCCGGCGACCGGCCGGCGCCACCACGATCCGGCCATTTTCGGACCGGTCGTCGACGGCACCCTGCTGCCCACCGACCCGCTGACTGCCGCGTCCGACGGGTTCGCGCCGTCCGACGGCTTCGCGGCGGACGGTGTCGAGCTTCTCGTGTGCCGCACCACGGAGGAGTACGCCCTCTTCGAGGCGGTCGGCAGCAGTGCGGACATCGGTACGGAGGCCCGACTCGACGCCTTCGCGCGGGACTTCGGGCTCCCCACCGCCCTGGTCCGGGGGTACCGGGACCGGTCGGCGGGCGGATCCGTCCGCGAGACGTACCTGGCCATCCGGGGGGACCTGCTTTTCGCCGAGTACGGCGACCGGCTCGCCGAGGCCCACGCGCGGGCGGGCGGTACGGCCTTCCTGGCGCACTTCGACCGCAGGTCCGGCGGGTGCCCGGCCCGGCCGGTGCGGGCCTGGCACGCCGCCGACGTCCCGTTCGCCTTCGGCACGCTCGACGACGAGAACGTCCACTTCCTCGTCGGAGGGCCGCCGGGTGACGCCGACCGTGAACTGTCCGCGCGGATGATGCGGGCGTGGGCGGACTTCGCGGCGTGCGGGGACCCGGGGTGGGCGAGGCTCGGGGTGGGACCCGGGGTGGGCGTGCACCACTGGCGTACGCGAGAGGAGGCCGGCGGCCGGGGTCCCTCCCCGGAACGGGAGGCGGCGGGGACTGCGGTGCGCGCGCTCTGGCGGGAGGCGGGGATGCCGCTCCTGACCCCCTGAACATGCCATCGGGCAGGCCCCGGCGGACCATGTGGACGGGGCGGCCCGGGAACACGCCCGACGGGGTGTCAGTGCGGGGTGCGAGACTGCCCGGATGAGTCGATCACTGCCCAAAGACGATCTTCAGTCCTCCCTCCAGGAAGCGCGCGACACCCTTCTGCGAAAGCTGGAAGGGCTCTCGGAGTACGACGCGCGTCGCCCCCTGACGGCGACCGGGACCAATCTGCTGGGCCTGGTCAAACACCTGTCGGGCGTCGAACTGGGCTACTTCGGCGACACCTTCGGAAGGCCCTCCGACGAGCCTTTCCCGTGGGCCGACGGCGACGCCGAGGACAACGCCGACATGTGGGCGACCGAGGACGAGAGCCGCGAGGAGGTCGTCGCCCGCTACCGGCGCGTGTGGCAGCACTCGGACGCGACCATCGCCGCACTGCCGCTCGACGCACCCGGCACCGTGCCGTGGTGGTCCGAGTCGAAGCGCGAGGTGACGCTCCACAAGATCCTCGTGCACGTGACCACCGAGACCCACCGCCACGCCGGCCACGCCGACATCGTCCGCGAACTCGTCGACGGAGACGTCGGCTACAGGTCCCGGGGGGACAACCTCCCCGAAGGGGACGCGGCATGGTGGAAGGAGTACGTGGACCGGTTGGAGCGGGCCGCGACGGCGTTCCGCTCGGGCCGGGGCTGAGGCGGGGAGCGGTCGCTCGTACGCGGCCCCCTGCGCAGGGGGCGCCGGCTGCCGTGCCGCCGCCCCCTGCCGTCCTGTCTCCACGATTCAACGTCCGCTATTTGTAAGGACATTGATGCGAACAGGCGTTGACTCGAATCCCGTACTTGGCATGGACCTGACCATTTCGTTGCGTTAGGGTCGTCGCGTGCCGCGCTGAGAGCGCTCTCAGTCGAATACCCCGCGAGCGCTCGCGGACGCCTCCTGTTCCACCCCCACGCATCGGAACACCAGAAGGGGCACTGCCTTGAAACACCTGACACCCCTGCGCGCCGCTCTGTCCGCGCTCCTCGTCGTCGGCGCCTGGGCGACCATCGGCCCGGCCCCGGCGTCGGCGGCCGACACCGCTCCCCCCACGAGCGCCGCCGCCTCCCGGCCCGCCTCGGCCGGACTGCTCGCCGCCATGACCAAGGACCTCGGGCTGACGCCCGCGCAGGCCAAGGCCAGGCTCGCCGCGGAGAAGACCGCCACCGCCCAGGAGCCGGCCGCACGCCGTGCGGCCGGAGCCTCCTACGGAGGATCCTGGTTCGACGCCGGGACCGGCAGACTGACCGTCGGAGTCACCGACGCGAAAGCCGCCGCAGCCGTACGGGCGACCGGCGCCGACACCAAGCTCGTCCCTCACACCCAACGCGCACTCGACCGGGCCAAGTCGAGCATCGACGCGCTCACCGCGCCCGACGGCGTGGCGAGCTGGCACGTGGACGCGGAGGCCGGGTCCGTCGTCGTGGAGGTCGCCGCCGCCTCGGCGAAGGACCCGGAGGTCCGTTCCTTCCTGGCGAAGGCCAGCACGACAGCACCTGTGACAGTGCGTCAGGTCAAAGCCCTGCCACAGACGTTGGCGGCCGGAACGGTGGGCGGTGACCCCTACTACACCGGCAACGTCCGCTGCTCCATCGGCTTCTCGGTGAACGGCGGGTTCGTCACCGCCGGGCACTGCTCGGGGGCCGGCGCGGCGGTCCGGGGCTGGGACGGATCGGCCATCGGCAACTTCCAGGGCTCGACCTTCCCCGGCGACGACTACGCCTGGGTGAACGTCGCCAACGGCTGGTGGACGGTGCCGGTGGTCCTCGGCTGGGGCACCGTCTCCGACCAGCTGGTACGCGGCTCCGCCGAAGCCCCGGTCGGCGCCTCCATCTGCCGCTCCGGCTCCACCACCCACTGGCACTGCGGCACCGTGCTCGCCAAGAACGAGACGGTCAACTACAGCCAGGGCGCGGTGTACCAGATGACGAAGACCAACGTCTGCGCCGAAGGCGGCGACTCCGGCGGCTCGTTCATCAGCGGCGACCAGGCCCAGGGCGTCACCTCCGGCGGCTGGGGCAACTGCACCAGCGGCGGCGAGACCTGGTACCAGCCGATCAACGAGATCCTCAGCCACTACGGCCTGACACTCACCACGGCCTGACACTCACCCCCACGGCCTGACACTCATGACGGCCTGACACTCACCACGGTCTGACGTTCCCGACGGATCATCGGCACCCTGGCAGGAAAATGACAAGGCCCCGGCCGCGTGACGGAAAGCCGTCGCGCGGCCGGGGCCCGCTCCCGGAGGAGTGGCGTCAGGCGGAGTCCGCCACTCGCCCGGAGGACTGCTCGCGGACGATCTCCGCGTAACGGCGCCCACTGGTCTTCACTGTACGGCGCTGGGTGTCGTAGTCGACGTGAACCAGCCCGAACCGCTTGTCGTACCCGTAGGCCCACTCGAAGTTGTCGAGCAGCGACCACGCGAAGTACCCGGCGAGCGGAGCTCCCTTGGCGACCGCCCGGTCGCACGCGGCCAGGTGCTCCTCCAGGTACCGGGTGCGCTCCGGGTCGTGCACCGAACCGTCCGCCGCGACCGTGTCCTGGTAGGCCGAACCGTTCTCGGTGACGTAGATCTTGCTCGCGCCGTACTCCTCGGTCAGGCGCAGCAGCAGCTGCTCCAGGCCCTCCGCGTGGACCTCCCAGTCCATGTACGTGACGGGGGCGCCGGGCACCGGGACCTGCCGGGCGTGCGGGACGGGGCCCGACTCGTCGGCGGTGACGACCTGGCGGAAGTAGTAGTTCAGGCCCAGCCAGTCGAGCGGGGCGGCGATGGTCTCCAGGTCGCCCGGCTGCACCGGGAGTTCGACCCCGTACAGGTCGAGCATGTCCTGCGGGTAGCCGCGGCCGTGGATCGGGTCGAGCCACCAGCGGTTGGTGTGTCCGTCGGCGCGGACGGCCGCCGCGATGTCGGCGGGGCTGTCGCTCGCCGGCTCGATCGGGGAGAGGTTGTTGACGATGCCGACCCGGGCACCCGGGGAGGCCGCCCGGATCGCCTGCACGGCGAGGCCGTGGCCGAGGTGGAGGTGGTACGAGGCGCGGACGGCTGCCGTGATGTCGGTCAGGCCCGGCGCCATCTTGCCTTCCAGGTGGCCGATCCACGCCGAGCAGAGCGGCTCGTTGAGGGTCGCCCAGTCCTTGACGCGGTCGCCGAGGCGCTCGACGACCGCGGAGGTGTACGCCGCGAAGTGCTCGGCTGTCTCGCGGACCGTCCAGCCGCCGCGGTCCTGCAGGGCCTGCGGGAGGTCCCAGTGGTAGAGCGTGGCGAAGGGGGTGATCCCGTTGCCCAGGAGTCCGTCCACCAGCCGGTCGTAGAAGTCCAGGCCCTTCTTGTTGACCGGGCCGTCACCGCCGGGGACGATGCGCGGCCAGGCCAGCGAGAAGCGGTACGCGCCCGCGCCGACCTCCTTGATCAGGCCGATGTCCTCGGGCACCCGGTGGTAGTGGTCGCAGGCCACGTCGCCGGTGTCGCCGCCCGCCACCTTTCCGGGGGTGTGGGAGAAGGTGTCCCAGATGGAGGGGGAACGGCCGTCCTCCGCGACGGCTCCCTCGATCTGGTACGAGGCGGTGGCCACTCCCCAGGTGAAATCGGCCGGGAGGGAGTTGAGGTCGTTCACGGACTGCCTTTCTGAGATGGTCACTTGACAGCGCCTGCCGTGAGGCCGGCGACGAGGTAACGCTGCAGCAGGAGGAACCCGGCGACGACCGGGACGCTGACGACGAGCGAAGCCGCCATCACCTGGTTCCAGTAGACGTCGTTCTGGGTCGCGTACCCCTGGAGCCCGACGGCGAGGGTCCTGGTCGTGTCGTTCGTCATCACCGAGGCGAAGAGCACCTCGCCCCACGCCGTCATGAACGCGTACACGGCGACGGCGACGATGCCCGGCACAGCGGCAGGGACGACGACCCGGAACAGCGCGCCGAGGGGACCGCAGCCGTCCACCTTGGCGGCCTCGTCCAGATCCTTCGGGATGGAGTCGAAGTACCCGATCAGCATCCAGATGGAGAAGGGGAGCGAGAACGTCAGGTAGGTGAGGATGAGCCCGCCGCGCGAGCCGTACAGGGCGATCCCGGTGCTGTTGCCGATGTTCACGTAGATGAGGAACAGCGGCAGCAGGAAGAGGATGCCGGGGAACATCTGGGTGGAGAGCACCGTGATGGTGAAGACCCGCTTGCCGCGGAAGGCGTAGCGGCTCACCGCGTACGCCGAGAACACGGCGATGATCACCGAGGCGACCGTGGCCGCGCCCGCCACGATCAGCGAGTTGGCGAAGTACTTCGCGAGCGGGACGGTCTTCCAGATGTCGAAGTACGGGCGGACGGTGAGGCCCGACGGTATCCACTGGAACTTGCCGGACACGTCCTGGAGCGGCTTGAGCGAGCTGCTGACCATGACGTACACGGGCAGCAGGACGAAACCGGCCAGCAGGGTCAGGATGATCCGCCGGGTCCACACGAAGGACGCCGGGGCCGCCATCGGTGAACGGCGCTTGTGCGTGGTGGCGCTAGACACCGGAGCCCTTCCTTCCGCGTGAGGTCAGCAGCAGGTAGACGGCCGTCACCAGCAGCAGGAAGAGCAGGAGGAGGACGGACATCGCCGAGCCGGTGCCGAAGTTCCAGGTGACGAACGACGACTGGTAGATGTGCAGCGAGATGAGGTCCGCGTTCTCGGGTGCCGCGCGGCCGAAGAGCACGAACGGCGTGTTGAAGTCGTTGAAGGTCCAGAGGAAGAGGACCAGCACGAGCACCTGGTTGACCGGCCGAAGCGACGGCAGGGTGATCTTGCGGATCTGCTGCCAGATGCCGGCGCCGTCGATGGACGCCGCCTCGTACAGCTCGTTCGGGATGTTCTGGAGCCCCGCCATCAGGATGAGGAGGGCGAAGGGCCAGCCCTTCCAGACCGAGACGACCAGCAGCGCGATGAAACTGTTGTCGCCGATCAGCCAGAAGGACGGCTGGTCGGTGATGCCGAGCTGGTCGTGCAGGACGTGGTTCACCAGGCCGTTGTCCCGCTGGAACATGAACGCCCAGGTGATGACGGCCGCGTAGACCGGCAGCGCGTACGGGACGAGGAAGATCGCCCGCAGCACGCCGCGGCCCCGGAAGTTCTCCTGGAGCATGATCGCGGCTGCCACGCCGAGCAGCCAGGACAGGCCGACGGCGAAGAAGGTGAAGACGCAGGTCACGAAGAAGGAGTGGAGCAGCGCCTTGCCGATGGGGGCGTCGAAGTCGACGGCGACAGAGTAGTTGTCGAGGCCCGTCCAGGGAGCGTTGCCCCAGTTGCTGATGAAGAACTGGGTGAGCTGGCGGAAGCTCATCACGATCCCGACGATCATCGGGATCAGGTGGACGAGCAGTTCGAGCAGGATCGCCGGGAGGAGCAGGAGATAGGGCAGTCCGCCGTTGCGGATCCGGTCGGGGATGCGCGGCAGTCTCCTGCGCGCACCCCCGGTGCCCCGGCCCCCACCGCTGTCCGACTTACCGACCCGGGGGTCGGCGGTCACGGTGGAAGTCATGATCGGTGCCTCACTGCCCCATGGTCTGCTGGGCCTTTTCGAGGGCCGCCTTGACGGTCTCGGTGGTCACCGGCTTGCCCGCTGCGGCGTCGGCCCACAGGTCCTTGACCGCGGTGCCCACCGCCGTCTCGAACTGGGACTCGTTCGGCACCTGGGGGAGCGGCGCCGCGCTCTTGCTCAGCGTGTCACGCAGGACCGAGAGGTCCGGCGCACCGAACGCGTCGTCGGCCTGGGCCACCTTGACGGGCGGGATCGCCCCGTAGGTCTTGTTGAGGAGCTTCTGCTCCTCGTCGCTGGTCATGAACTTGACGAACTTCTTGGCGCCGTCGAGGTTCTTGGTGTTCTTGAACACCGCGATGTTGATGCCGGCGACCATCGAGTTGGTCTGGGCGTCCTGGCCCGGGGTCCCGGACGGGACGGGCACGGGGGCGACGCCCCAGTCCTCCGGCTTCATGCCCTGGGCGGCGAAGGTGGAGGCGGCGGCCTGCCACAGCACCATCCCGGTACGGCCCTTGGCGAAGTCGGTGAGCGACTGGTTCTGCGCGTACTCCGCGTTGCCCGGAGCGATGATCTTGTCCTTGGCCATGAAGTCGATGTACTGCTTCACGGCGGCGACCGCACCGTCCGAGGTGAAGGTGGCCTTGCCCGCGGAGTCGAAGAAGTCGGCGCCGTGCTGCTTGCCGAGGACGAACACCTGGTGGATGTTGTTGGAGAGGTTGCCGCCTTCGGCGCCCAGACCCCACTTGCCGTCCTTGGACAGCTTCTTGCCGTCCGCGACCAGTTCGTCCCAGGTCTTCGGCGGCTGCGCGATGCCGGCGTCCGCGAACATCTTCTTGTTGTAGTAGAGCGCGTACGACAGCGAGTACAGCGGCACGGCCGCGGGGTCCTGACCCGCCGCACCGGCCGAGGCGACCGCCGACTCGACGAACCGGTCCCGGCCGCCGATCGCGTCGAAGTTCTTCGTGTCCCACGGCAGCAGGGCGCCCGAGGCCTGCAGCGAGGCGGACCAGGTGTTGCCGATGTTCAGCACGTCCGGGCCCTGACCGGAGGTGGTGGCGGCGAGGATCCGGTTGAGGAGGTCGGCCCACGGCACGACCTCCAGCTTCACCTTGATGCCGGTCTGCTCCTCGAACTTCTTCAGCTCGGGGGTGAGGGTCTTCTTGTCCGCCTCGACGTTCGGGCCCTGGTTCGAGGCCCAGTAGGTGAGCGTCTTCGGCGACTCGTTGCTTCCGCCGCCCGAGGAGGACCCGCCTCCGCAGCCGGTGACTCCGGCGGCGATGGAGATCGCGAAGGTGGCGGCTGCGGCGGCTCTGATGGTGCGCATACGGGATGGCCCCTTTCCGGGGATGGCTGCGTTCGGGGAACCGAACGGCCTCCATGACTTAATTTATGCCGTGATCTAAGAGCTGAAGGAAGGTCGCGTCAAGGGGTTGGACCGGGGTATGTTGCCGGAAGGAAGGGAGCAACATGGCCGAGCGCAACAGACGGACCGTGCGTGACCTGCGACGGGGCAACCGGGCAAGGGTATTGCAACGGTTGTATTTCGACGGCCCGCTGAGCCGCCAGGAGCTCGCCCCGGCCACCGGGCTGAGTTCGGGTTCCATCAGCAACGTCGTCGCCGAACTCGTCGCGGAGGGGGTCCTCGAAGAGGCGGGCATCGTCGATTCGGACGGCGGGCGGCCGCGCACCCTCCTCCGGGTGGCGCCCGCGGGCGGCCTGCTGATCGGGATCGACATCGGCGAAACCCGGGTGCGCGTCGAGCTGTTCGACCTCGCTCTCACCGAACTGGCCCGCACCGAAAGGCCGCTGGCGCAGCACGGGTACGACGTCGAGCGCATCGTCGGCCATGTGCGGGCCGCTGTCGCGGACGTCCTCGCCGACGCGGGCGCCGACGCGCACCGGCTGCTCGGCATCGGCATCGGTGTTCCCGGCATCATCGAACGCACCCACTCCTCGGGGAGCGAAGGCCCCGACGGATCAGGGGCCGTCGTGCACGGGCAGACCATCGGCTGGCGGGCCGTTCCCTTCGAACGGCTGTTGCGCGAGGCCGTCGACATCCCGGCCGAGGTGCCGTTCTTCATCGACAACGGTGCCAAGACGCTCGGGCAGGCCGAGATGTGGTTCGGCGGCGGACGCGGCGCGGACGCCGCCGCCATCGCCCTCATCGGCTCCGGCGTCGGCGCCTGCGTGAACCGGGGCGGTGTCCTCGACGAGAACCGCGTCAGCGTCCCCCTCGAATGGGGCCACACCACCGTCCAGTTGAGGGGGCGCCGGTGCCGCTGCGGCTCCATCGGCTGCCTGGAGGCGTACGCGGGCGGCGAGGCGATGCGCGAACGCTGGTACGAGGCCGGCGGACCGCTCCCCGAGGACACCGACGACGAAGCGGCGCTCGCCGCCCTCCTCGCCGCCGCCTACCCGCCGCCCGGCGGCGCGGACCCCGACCCCGTCGCGGTGGCCCTGCTCGACGAGACGGCCGAATGCCTCGGTGCCGCACTCGCTGACCTCGTCAACCTCTTCCTGCCCCAGCGGATCCTGCTCGGCGGATGGGCGGGACTGCTGATCGGCCCCCACCTCCTCCCCGCGATCCGCCGGTACGCCGACGCGTACGCGCTCCGCCACGCAGCCTCCCGCGTCACCATCGAGATGGGCCGGCTGGGCCCGGACGCCGTCACCGTCGGCGCGGCCACCCTGCCCCTCTCCGACTTCCTCACCCGCGGCGGCAGCCGCCCCACCCCGCTGCCCGCCCCCGACGCCCCGGCCGGCCCCGCCCGTACCCCGGCGGACGCGGTGCGGGCCAGGGCGGTGGTCGCCGAAGGCGTCTGACGCGGAAGGACGTCGGAGTTGCCCGGCGGCCAGGCCGGAGTGAATCCTGTGGCGCCCCGAACCGGCCGTGATCACCGGACCGGGGGCGCGACGTTCCCCGGCCGGGGGTTGGTTAGGGTCTGAGCCATGTCTCCTTTCCCTGAGCCCGCGTCCGAGGCCGCTGCGTCCGCGTCACAGGCCACTGAGCCCGCGTCCGGGCTCGTTGGGTCCGCGTCCGGGCCCGCGCGCTCTCCCGCTCTGCGCCCCGCGACCCGCGCCGACCTCCCCGCCGTACTGGCCCTGCTCGCCGACGAAGAGCGCGTCGTGGACCCGGCGTCGGTCGTCGTGACGGATGCGTACGAGCGCGCCTTCGCGGCGATCGACACGGATCCGCGCAACGAGATGCTGGTCCTGGTGGAGGACGACGGCGCGGTGGTGGGATGCCTCCAGGCCACGTACATCCCGGGGCTCGGCAAGGGCGGTGCCGAACGGGTCCTGGTCGAAGCGGTACGGATCCGCGCGGACCGGCGCGGCGGCGGGCTCGGCCGTACCCTGATGGAACTCGCGGTCGCCCGGGCACGCACGCGTGGCTGTGCACTGGTCCAGCTGACCAGCGGCAACCAGCGCGAGAACGCGCACCGCTTCTACACCGCACTGGGGTTCGCGCGCAGCCACGAGGGGTTCAAGCTCGCGCTCCGGTGATCCGTCGTCGAGCCCGGCATCACCGGCCGGGTGCGCGGGTCGGTCCATCGGTGTGTGCGAGTGCCGATCCTGCGCACTCCGGACCTGGCGGGTGCCATTCGATGGCCAGACCGTCGTGGCGAGGCGGATTGTCGCTCGGTCTACGCCCTTTCGACCGTCGCGCATGAGTCGATATGACCCACAGGGTCCATATATGCACCAGGTCGGCTTCGAGTTTTGGGAGAGAGCCGGGCATCCTTCGACCTCTTCCACTTGAATGAGGACATGGATGGAGCGGTTGTCGGGCTGATCGGAACACTCGTGGGTGCGGCGAGCGGAGTTGTGGGGACGCGAACCGCCACCCGCCTCGGTGGATCGGAACAGCGGCGCACTCAGAACGACCAGTCGGAGAGGCAGGGAAGAACCTCCGCCTATTCGACGCTCGTCACGACGTGCGGTCGCGCGTACCGAGTGGGCTACGCCGCGCAAGTGGCATCGCAAGGAGAGGGTGCTCGGCGGCTCTCCGGCACGTCCCAAGTGCCTCAGCAGTTCAGATCGGCCGTCGAGGAGGTCGATGAAGCCGTGGACGTCGTGAAGCTGCTCGGGCCGGAGAGGATGGCGCGTGCCGCGGACAACATGATGTCGGCCTTGAGCCTCTGGTGCGACGAGGTCGAACTTCTGGCTCGTGGACGGGGAGACGTTCAACGTGCGAGCGAGGCCATTGAACTGTACGAGGAACTGGCTGAGAGGCTCGTAGTGTTGGGACGTGAGACGCTCAGCGGCACAGCCGCCGCCGGGCCCTGAGGACTCGGTCCCCGACGCCCGCTCCGGGACCGTCATCCTGGTCCGCTGCACCGAGGCCGCGCCATGACCGAGCCCCTCGCTTCCGGCAGTCACGCGGCCGAGGTGGAACTGGTGATCGATCAGTTCAACCTCGTTGGGCCGGCCGAGGCCACTGCCACCGTGCGGTGCGTGCTCGGGCCGGTTCGCCTCGGCGCCCGCTTCGACCGCATCATCGACTCGACAGAGACCGTCGACCTGGAACTGACGCAGATCCTTGCCTACTTCGGGCGCGCGGTCGAGGAACTCGACCCCGTCCACACCGCCTTCGTGACCCTCCACGGCACAGGAGTCCGACTGCTCGTACCAGCCGCAGCGGGCTCCCGCCGGCCGGTCATCCAGGGAACCAATCCGCCACCATGACCGAAATGGTGGATACGCCACTCCGCCGCCGGCCTGCTGCGCATATCCGGTAGCGGTCCCGGCTGCCGGTGGCGAAGATCGCGGCGTGAACACTTTCCTGGAGACCGACCGGCTCGTGCTGCGCGCGTTCACCGAGGCCGACACCGACCACCTGTTCGCCCTGGACAACGACCCTGAGGTCATGCGCTTCATCAACGGAGGGCGGCCCGTGAGCCGCGCGGTGATCCGGGCGCAGACCCTGCCCAGGCTCCTCCACGATCACCCGTGCTTCGGGACCCGCGGCTACTGGGCCGCGGAGGAGAAAGGCACCGGCGTCTTCCTGGGATGGTTCGAATTCCGCCCCCTGGACGACCACGACCCTGCCGTGGTGGAAATCGGCTACCGGCTGAACAAGGCCGCCTGGGGCAGCGGCTACGCCACCGAGGGGGCACGGGCGCTGATCCGCGAGGGCTTCACGGCTCTCGGGGTGGAGCGGGTGACCGCGAACACCATGGCGGTCAACACGGGATCCCGGCGTGTGATGGAGAAGGCGGGCCTGTCGTTTCTCCGCGACTTCACCGGGGACTGGCCCGAGGCGATCGAAGGCTCCGAGCACGGCGAAGTCGAGTACGAACTCACCCGGACCACGTGGGAGCGGCACCCGTAGGAGCCGCCGTTCGGCAGCGATCGCGGCGGTTCCCTCAAGCCGGTCGCCTGCCCACGGCGTCCGCGACGACCGCGGTCACGAGCCTGCTGACGGCTGCCGTGGCCGGCGGACCGGGGGCGTGGTCCGCGAAGAGGAGATGCCCGCCGCCGACCAGCGAGAGGGTGAGCGAGTCGATGTCGGCATCCGCCGCGATGCGGCCCCGTCCGCGCTCGTCCGCGAGGTAACCGGAGATCGCGGTCGTGGCCTCGGCGAGGATCGCGATGCCGCCTCCCGGCCGGGCGTGCCGCAGCCGTGCGCGCAGCTCGTCCCGGAAGGTGATGAGCGGGATGACGGCCACCGGGACCGGCCCGAACAGGGTGGTCAGCGCACTGGTGAGGTTGCCGGCCACGGTGCCCGTGCCGACGGATCCGCGCAGCACCTGCGCCTGCCGCTCCAACTGCGCGGCCCGGTCGAGCACCAGGTCGGTGAGGAAGGCGTCGAAGTCGGCGAAGTGCCGGTGCAGGACGCCTTTGGCGCATCCCGCCTCGTCGGTGACGGCCCGGCTGGTCAGCCCGTTCGGCCCGTCCCGCAGCAGCACGCGTTCGGCGGCGTCGAACAGTTGTTGCCGCGCGTCGCGAAGGTGCACCCCGGTCGGCACTCACAGATCCTCTCGCGCTGCGGCCCCCTGGAACCCGTTGTCGAGTGGGCGCACGCCCATTAAGGTGGGCGCGTGCCCACATTACCGCGAGAGCAGCCCGAACCGCCCCGCGTGGCGATGCATCAGGCCCGGCGGACGGCCGAGTCGTTCGGCGCGGACGCGCGAGGCTACGACCGGGCCAGGCCCCGCTACCCCGACGCGCTGGTGACGCGGATCGCCGCCGGGAGCCCCGGGTGCGACGTGCTGGACGTTGGCTGTGGCACCGGCATCGCGGCCCGTCAGTTCCAGGCGCTCGGCTGCGACGTGCTCGGCGTCGAGCCCGATGCGCGGATGGCCGACTTCGCGCGAGCCCGTGGCCTGCGGGTCGAGGTGGCCACCTTCGAGGGCTGGCAGCCGGGCGACCGGACCTTCGACGCGGTCGTCGCCGCGCAGTCGTGGCACTGGGTGGACCCCGTCGCGGGCGCCGTGAAGGCCGCCCGTGTCCTGCGTCCGGGCGGACGGCTGGCGATTTTCGGGCACGTGTACGAGCCGCCGGCCGAGGTGGCGGAACCGCTGGCCGAGGCCCTCCGGCGGGCGGCGCCCGACTCGCCGTTCGGCGACCAGCCCGCCCGGCGTCCGCTCGGCCTCTACCAGGCGGTCTACGCGAAGCTCGCCGACAAGGTCCGGGAGACCGGACAGTTCGAGGATCCCGAGCAGTGGCGCTTCGACTGGGAGCGGCCCTACACGCGCGAACAATGGCTGGATCTGCTCCCCACCACCGGCGGCCTCACCCGACTCGCACCCGATCGGCTTGCCGAGGTACTGGAGGCGGTCGGGGGCGCCATCGACTCCCTGGGGGGACGCTTCACGATGGAGTACACCACCCTGGCCGTGACCGCCGTACGAGCCGCCTCCTCCTGAGCGGAAGCACCCGAACGGCTACGGGCACGAGTACGGGACGCGAGGGGGCACTCATGGCACGGGTCGCGGTGATCGGGGCGGGGATCAGCGGGCTGGGGGCGGCGCTCATGCTCGCCCGGCGCGGCCACCCGGTCACGCTCTTCGAGCAGGACGGGCGACAGGCCGGCGACGACCTGGACCAGGATTTCTTCCACTGGCGCAGACCCCGGGTCCCGCAGGCGAACCAGCCCCACGCGCTCCTCGCTCCCGTGCGCACGGTGCTGCGCGCCGAGGCGCCCGACGTCTACGCCGACCTGCTGGCGCGCGGGGCCCGGGAGTACCACGAGTTCGACTGGTTCGGCGAGCATCCCCCGTACCGGGCCGGTGACGAGGAGCTGGTCACCCTGCGCACCCGCCGCATCGTGCTGGAGGCCGCCCTGCTCGCGGCCGTGCGGCGGGAACCCGGCATCGACGTGCGGCCGGGCTGCCGGGTGCACGGCCTCACCGTCGAGGCGGGCCGACCCGCCCGGGTCACCGGTGTACGGGTGGGGGAGGAGGCGTACCGGGCGGACCTCGTCGTCGACGCGTCCGGGCGGCGCTCGCCGGTGCCCGGCTGGCTGACCGGGGCCGGCTGCCGCCCGCCCGTGGCCGAAAGCCATCGGACCGGGATCGCCTATCTGTGCCGTTGGTACCGCCTGCGGCCGGACGGGCCACGCGACCCCGGCCGGGTGAAGACCGGCTCGGCCGCACCGTTCGCGCTCGCCGGGGTCTTCCCTTCCGACAACGGCACCTTCGCCGTCAACCTCGTTCTCCCGACAGGCGATCCCAGCCGCGGCGCACTCACCGACCCGGCCGTCTTCGAGGCCGCCGGACGGCTGTTCCCCGCCATCGACGCCTGGCTCGCCCTGGCTCCCGCCCCGCAGTCGGACGTCCTGGCGATGGCGGGCCTGGACAACCGCTGGACGGCCCTCGCCGACGCGCACGGACCTGTCGTCGCCGGCCTGGTCGGCGCCGGGGACAGCCTCGTCCACACCAACCCCACCCTGGGCCAGGGAACGGCCCTCGGGCTGCGCGCCGCCCAGTACCTCGCCGCCCATGCCGACCGGATCGCCGCCGATCCGGCTGCGTACCACGCCTGGACCAACCAGGCCCTCCGCCCGTGGTTCGACGGGCAGGTGGCCGCAGACCGCGCCAACGGGCAGCGCCTCGCGGTGAGTTCGCCACACCCGGACCGGTGGGCCGCCGCCCGTGCCGCCTGCGCCTTCGAGGATCCCGTCGTGATGCGGGCCCGCGCCCAGGTGCGCCACCTCCTGCTCCACCCCCACGAGGCCTACGGCACCGACGAAGTGGACCGGCACGTCCATGCCTGGCTGGCGGCGCGCCCCGGCTTCACGCCCCGCCACGACGGCCCCACCCGGGAGGAGTGGAACGCGGTCCTCCCCGGCTGATGGACAGGCAGTGGCCATGGTCACCGATCGCCGCCCGTATCGCGGCGACCTTCCTCGCGGCCCTGGTCAGACACCCGGAGGGCGGGTACCGGACCGTCGCGCCCGGCTCCGGCGAGGATGCCGGTGCGGTCGCGTACTTGTCACGAGCCTTTGTGCGCACCTAAGTTGACGCCTGAACTGTGTCCACCTGCCAGCGGGGGAGCCGCATCATGGCCGCGAACGGACGGCATCGCAGATACCAGCCGAGCCGGATCAACCGGGCGTCGCTCACGGTGACGGCGGGAGGTGCGGGCATAGCCCTGCCGCTGATCACAGCGGGCACCGCGCACGCCGCGTCGACGGACACGTGGGAGAAGGTCGCCGCCTGCGAGTCGACGAACAACTGGCACATCAACAACGGCAACGGCTATTACGGCGGGCTCCAGTTCAGCGGGTCCACCTGGGCCGCGTACGGTGGCACCGCCTTCGCCGCGCGCGCCGACCTCGCGACCAAGGACCAGCAGATCGCGGTCGCCGAGAAGGTCCTCGACGGGCAGGGGCCGGGGGCGTGGCCGGTCTGCTCCGAGCGTGCCGGGCTGACGCGGGACGCCGCGGGGTCCGGTACGGTCACCCAGACCCAGGGCTCCCGCCCCGCCGCGTTACCGGCCACCGCAAAGCAGGAAGCCGAGCAGGCAGTCAGGCAGACGCCCCCGCGGACGCCGGCGGCCACGGCGAAGCAGGCGCCGAAGAAGACCCCCGCCGCCACCCCCACCACGGTGCCGGGCAAGCGCGAGGCGTACACCGTGGCGAGCGGCGACTCGCTCTCCGCCATCGCCGCGACCGAGCGGCTCCAGGGCGGCTGGCAGCGGCTCTACACCGCCAATCGCACGGTCATCGGCGAGGACCCCGATCTCATCCTCCCCGGCCAGCGGCTCGACCTCGCGCCCGCCCGGGCGGCGTCCGGCGCCACGGAACAGCAGGACGCGAAGCCCGCCGCCACCAAGCCCGCCACCACGAAGCCGGCCGCCACCAAGCCCGCCGCCGCGGAACCCGCAGCCAAGCCCGCGCAGGCGAAACCGGCGGCCAAGCCGGCTCCCGCCAAGCAGCCGTCGAAGGCCGCCGGCATGGTCGCCCCCGTACAGGCGTCCCTGGGCACCCCGTACCACCAGTCCGGTTCCTGGGCCAGCGGCTACCACACCGGCGTGGACTTCCCGGTCGCCACCGGCACCTCGGTGAAGGCCGTCGCCAAGGGCACCGTCGTCTCCGCGGGCTGGGCCGGCGCGTACGGGTACGAGATCGTCATCCGCCACGGCGACGGCAAGTACAGCCAGTACGCCCATCTCTCCGCCCTCAACGTGCGCGCGGGCCAGCAGGTCTCCGCCGGACAGCGCATCGCCCGCTCCGGTTCCACCGGCAACGCCACCGGCCCGCACCTCCACTTCGAGATCCGGACCGGACCCGGCTACGGCTCCGACGTGAACCCCCTCGCCTACCTGAGGGCCGGCGGGGTCAAGGTCTGAGCCCGCCACCGGGGGCGGCAGACGCGGGCCCGCCCACCGCCGGGGAGTGCGTCCGCTCGGCGCCGCCGGCTCCGGCGGCGGGCGGTTCGGGCTCCTCGGCGGGCTCCGGCAGCTCCACCCGCTCCCGCCCGCCCTTCCGGGGGCCGGGCGCCCGGCGCCGCGTCGCCCCGGAGCCCGCCCCGTCCGCCTCCCCGGCCGGCCGGTCGCCCCGCCGCTCGGCAGCCAGCCGCTGAGTCGTCAGCAGCACCAGCCCGGCCGCCGCCAGCGCACCGCTCGCCAGCGCCAGCAGGGTCCCCACCGGCCCGAAGCGGAAGTGCTCACCGAAGAGCGTGAGCCCGACCACCGCCGCCACCACCGGGTTCACCACCGTCACCGTGGCCAGCGGCGCGGTCAGCCCCGCGCCCCGGTACGCCGCCTGCGAGAGCAGCAGCCCCGCGGCGGCGAACACCGCGATCACCAGCAGCGACGGCAGCCCCTCGCCGAGCGCGCCCGAGGTCCACTCGACGGCCACCGTCTTGGTGAACACCGAGGCCATCCCGAACGCCACCCCCGCACCGGTCGCCAGCACCACACTGCGCATCATGGGCCGCTGCACCCCTGGGGCGTGCGTCGGAAGTCCCGTCCGCCCGGCGGTGTCCGACACACGCCCCAGCCCCTGACCCGCCAGGAAGAGCGCCGCGACCGCCCCGAAGGTCGCGGTCGCCAGCAGCAGTTGTTCGGCACCACCCAGCGCGTGCGACTCGGCGCTCCCGGTGAGCGCCAGCAGTCCCGCGAGCCCCACCGTCGCCATGACCGCCCCGCGCCACGCGGTGCGTCCCGCCGCCCGCCCGACGAAGAGCGCCGCCATCGGCAGCGCGAAGACGATCGTCAGCGCCCCGAGCGGCTGGACGAGGCTGAGCGGACCGTACGCCAGCGCCACCACGTGCAGCAGCGCCCCCGCGCCGTTGAGCCCCACGGCCGCCCACCAGGCGCCGTTGCGCAACGGCGCGTACGAGCGCCGGTCCCCACCGGAGGCCACCCGCTCCTGCACGATCGCCCCGGCCGCGTAGGCGACCGCGGAGACCAGGGACAGCAGCACCGAAAGCACGAGGGAACTCATGGGACCACGATGTCCTTTGCGAGCCGCCGAGTCGTCGTCCCAGAGGGGGCGATCCGGCGTACTGCCTCCGTAGTACGGGCAGGTGTGCGACGTCCTTCCTTCGACGGTAGCCCTCCTTCCCCCGGGCCGCCGGAGAAGATCCGCACCGCCACGACGTGTACCCGTAAAGTGACCACGGCTCCCCACCGACAGGTGACGGGGTCTTTCGCGTACGCCCCGGGTGAGTGACCATCAAGGCATGAGGGTCGGACTGCTCACCCGCGAGTATCCCCCCGGCGTGTACGGCGGCGCCGGAGTGCACGTCGAGTTCCTGGCGCGCGAACTACGGCCACTGGTCGATCTCGCCGTGCACGCCTGGGGCGAACCCGACGGACGGGAGGACGGCGTGCACTGGCACCGCCCGGCACTCCCGGCCGACGCCAACGACGCGCTGCGGGCGCTCTCCGTGGACCTGTCGATGGCCGCCGCGCTCGGCGACCGCGACCTGGTCCACTCGCACACCTGGTACACCAACCTCGCCGGCCATCTCGCCAAACTCCAGCACGGCGTTCCGCACGTGGTCACCTGCCACTCGCTGGAACCGCTGCGTCCCTGGAAGGCCGAGCAGCTCGGCGGCGGATACGCCCTCTCCGGGTGGGCCGAGCGCACCGCCCTCGCCTCCGCCGACGCGGTCGTCGCGGTGTCGCACGGCATGCGCGACGACATCCTCGCCTGCTACCCGGAGCTCGACGCGGCCAGGGTGCGGGTCATCCACAACGGCATCGACACCCGTCTCTACGCCCCCGACTCCGGCACGGACGTCCTCGCCCGGCTCGGCATCGACCCGGACCGGCCGTACGTCCTGTTCGTCGGGCGCATCACCCGTCAGAAGGGCGTCCCGCACCTGCTGCGCGCCGCGCGCCTCCTGGAGCCGGGCACCCAGCTGGTGTTGTGCGCCGGAGCCGCCGACACCCCCGAACTCGCCGAGGAGTTCCGCCTCGCGTACGAGGAACTCGACGCCGGCCGCAAGGGCGTGCACTGGATCCCGCAGATGCTCGACCGGCCCGAAATCGTCCAACTCCTCACCCACGCGGCAGTGTTCGTCTGCCCTTCGGTGTACGAACCGCTCGGCATCGTCAACCTGGAGGCGATGGCGTGCGGCACCCCCGTGGTCGCCTCCGCCGTCGGCGGTATCCCCGAGGTGGTGGAAGACGGGGTCACGGGGGTACTCGTTCCCTACGACGAGAAGGAGCCGGACCGGTTCGAACTACGGCTCGCCCAGGCACTGAACGGAGTGGTCGGCGATCCCGCCGGGGCCCGGAGGATGGGCGCGGCCGGACGGCGGCGCGCCGTGGAGGAGTTCGGGTGGGACCGGGTGGCCGGCCGCACCGCGGAGCTGTACCGGGAGATCTGCGCGACAGGTGAGTAACCACCGGCAAAGGCGCCGGTGGAGGTCGGACAAAGGGGCGGCGATGCGCGGTGGACCTTCGGTGCTCGGAATCGTACTCGCGGGAGGGGAGGGCAAGCGGCTGATGCCGCTCACCGCCGACCGGGCCAAACCGGCGGTGACGTTCGGCGGCACGTACCGGCTGGTCGACTTCGTCCTGTCCAGCCTGGTCAACGCGGACGTGCTGCGCATCTGCGTACTCACCCAGTACAAGTCGCACTCGCTTGACCGGCACGTCTCCACGACCTGGCGGATGTCCAGCCTGCTGGGCAACTACGTCACACCGGTGCCCGCGCAACAACGGCTGGGCCCGCGCTGGTACTTGGGGAGTGCCGACGCCATCCTCCAGTCGCTCAACCTGGTCCACGACGAACAGCCGGACTACGTGGCCGTGTTCGGTGCCGACCACGTCTACCGCATGGACCCGCGCCAGATGCTGGCCAAGCACATCGACAACGGAGCGGGCGTCACCGTCGCCGGGATCAAGGTGCCGCGCGCGGAGGCGTCCGCGTTCGGGATCATCACACCCGGCACCGACGGCACCCAGGTCGAGAGATTCCTGGAGAAGCCCACCGACCCGCCCGGCCTGCCGGGCGACCCCGACCGGGTCTTCGCCTCCATGGGCAACTACCTCTTCACCACGAAGGTCCTGGTGGACGCGTTGCACCGGGACGCCGAGGACCCGCACTCGGTCCACGACATGGGCGGCTCGATCCTGCCGATGCTCACCGCGCGCGGCCAGGCCCAGGTCTACGACTTCGACGAGAACCACGTGCCCGGCGAGACGTCCGTACAGCACGGCTACTGGCGCGACGTGGGCACGCTCGACGCCTACTACGACGCCCACATGGATCTGCTCTCCGACCGGCCGGCCTTCAGCCTCGACAACCGCCGCTGGCCCATCTACACCCACGCCGGTCCGCTGCCGCCCGCGAGAATCGTGGCCGGCGGGATCGCGAGCGAGTCGGTCATCAGCCCCGGCTGCGTGATCCGCGGCCAGGTCTCCCGGTCGGTCCTCTCGCCCGGCGTCGTCGTCGCCGAGGGGGCCGTCGTCCAGGGGTCGGTGCTGCACGACAACGTCCGGGTGGGACGCGGCGCCATCGTGCGGGGTGCCATCCTCGACAAGAACGTCGACGTTCCTCCCGGCGCGGCGATCGGCGTCAACCCGGAGCGGGACCGGGAGTTCTACACGGTCTCCGGCAACGGTGTCATCGCCCTCGGCAAGGGTCAGCCGGTGCGCTGAGGAGCGGCCCGGCGCGTCCGGGCCGCGAGCCCGCCGGTCCAGCGGCCGAGGCTACGCCGAGCCGAGGCTCTTCCGGGGCTGAGGTTCTCCGGGGCCGAGGCTCAGGAACCGAGCCGGAACTCGGCCCGGATGCGCTTGCCCACCGGGACCGCCTCCGCCGTCACCTGGTCGCAGAGCGCCACCACGATCTCCATGCCGTGCCCGCCCAGCCGCGAGGGGTCGGGGGAGTACAGCACCGGCAGCGCGGTGCTGCTGTCGTAGACCGTCACGCTCACGCTCTCGGCGGTGCCCTCCAGCTCCAGGAGGTACGGGCCGTGGCTGTAGCGGTCCGCGTTGGTGACCAGCTCGCTGACCGTCAGCATCAGATCGCTGCGGGTGTGGGCGCCCAGCGGCGCGAACCACTCGGCCGCGAGCCGGGTGAGAAACCGGTCCGCCAGGGCACGCGCCTGCGCGATGCACCCGGGCTCACCGTCGAACACCTCCGCCGTGAGCAGTACATCGGTGCAGGGAATGCCAGGTCCGGGTGCGTCCGGCAACGAAGCGGCCTGTTCGTTCATGTGCTCCAGCCAGGGCCCGGCGAGGGAGGTGAGAGTCGTTGTCACGGGAGCCGTCTACCCGGGCCGGGGCATCCCACTCCTGGTGAATCCGGAAAACCGGCGGCGGGCTCACGTACGCCCGGGAAGCCGCACCACCGTCACGAAGAACTCGTCGATCTGCCGGACCGCCGCGATGAACTGGTCCAGGTCGACCGGCTTGGTGACATAGGCGTTGGCGTGCAGTTTGTAGCTGCGCAGGATGTCCTCCTCGGCGGAGGACGTGGTCAGCACCACCACCGGGATCGTGGCCAGCTCCGCGTCGCTCTTGATCTGCTCCAGCACCTGGCGGCCGTCGTACTTCGGCAGGTTCAGATCCAGCAGGATCAGGTCGGGGCGGGGAGCCTCGGCGTGCGGGCCGCGCCGGTAGAGGAAGTCCAGCGCCTCCTGCCCGTCCCGCACCACGTGCAGGGTGTTGCGGATCTTGTTGTCCTCGAACGCCTCGCGCGTCATGAGCTCGTCGCCGGGGTCGTCCTCCACCAGGAGGACCTCGATGGGCTGTACGGAACTGGTCACGTGGCATCTCCCGACGGGGCGAGCAGGGCGGGAGCCAGGAGCTCCGCCGTGGTGTGCGTGGGGGCATCCGGGCTGACGGGCAGGGTGAAGTGGATCAGCGTACCCTCACTCGGCTCCGGGTCCAGCCAGATCCGGCCCCCGTGGAACTCGATGATCTTGCGGCAGAGGGAGAGCCCGATGCCGGTGCCGTCGTACGCGTCCCTGGCGTGCAGCCGCTGGAAGATGATGAACACCTTGTCCGCGAACTCCGGCGCGATGCCGATGCCGTTGTCCGCCACCGTGAAGTGCCACAGCGCGTCCTCGCGGACACACCCCACCTCGATCCGGCAGGGAACATCCGCGCGGCGGAACTTCACCGCGTTGCCGATCAGGTTCTGCCACACCATCGCCAGCGTCGTGGAGTCGCCCAGCACCTCCGGCAGGGAATCCTCCCGGACGACCTCCGCGCCCGCGTCCTCGATCGCCAGCGTCAGATTGGCCAGCGCGCGGTCGAGCCCGCGCTCCATGTCCACCTGCTGCCAGCTCTCGTGCACCCGGCCCACCCGAGAGAAGGTCAGCAGGTCGTTGATGAGTACCTGCATCCGCTTGGCGCCGTCCACCGCGAAGTCGATGTACTGCTTGCCGCGCGCGTCCAGCTCGTCGCCGTACCGCTTCTCCAGCAGCTGGCAGAAGGACGCCACCTTGCGCAGCGGCTCCTGGAGGTCGTGCGAGGCGACGTACGCGAACTGCTCCAGCTCCGCGTTGGAACGGCGCAGCTCCTCCGTCTGCTCGGCGAGCAGCGTCTCCCGGCTCCGCGACTCCGCGAGCTCGTCCACCAGCCGGACGCGCATGGATTCGACGGCCGTCGCCACCGACCGCACGTCCGCCGGACCGTGTACGTCGATCTTCCCCTCGTACGTCCCCGACCTGACCTCGTCCGAGGCGGCGCGCAGCCGGTTCAGCGGCCTGCCGACCACCCGGTGGAAGAGCAGGCTCAGCGCCACCACCGAGGCGAGGAACCCCGCGATCAGCGCGATGAGCACCCGGTCGCGGGTCGCGCGGGCGTCGTCCAGCTGGGCACGAACGTGGTCACGTGCCTGGTCCAAGTGGTCCTGCTGGGCGCCGTAGAGAGCGCGCAGCGCGTCGAACTCCGTCTTGCTCTGGAGCAGCGGCGCCGACGCCTCCCCGGTGGGACCGCTGGCCCGCACCGCTCCGATCAGCGGTTCGGCCTGCGAGGTCCGCCACTTCTCGGCCGCCGCGGCGATCCGGTCCAGGTCACCTGCGTACGGCTGCTCGGACCCGACGAGCTCCCGCACCCGGGCCAGCCGCTCCTTCTCGTCGCGCTGCCCCTGTTTGTACGGTTCGAGGAACGAGTCGTCGCCGGTCAGCACGAAGCCCCGGACCCCGGTCTCCTGGTTGAGCAGCGCGTTCTGGAGCTGGAAGGAGGCGGAGCGCGCCGGCTGGACCCGGTCGACCAGGTCCGTCGTCCGCGCGGACATGTCGTTGAGGACGACCGCGCCGATGACCAGACACGTGACGACCACGACGACGAAGCCGCCCAGGATGAGGTGGACCCAGCTCTGCACCGACAGCCGTGAGGCGCCTCCAGCGCGTATGGGCTTCCCCTGAGGATCAGCCATTGTTCTCCACCTTTTCCCAGCTCAGATGCAATACGGCCACGTCGTCCGCGAGCCCGCCGAAGGGCGCAGCCCCGGCCGTGGCCCCCGCCACGAGGGCGTCGATGAACGGTCGGGCCGCCAGCTCCGAGCAGCCCTGCGCCATCGCGAGGAGCCCCTCCTCGCCGAGGCGGCTGTCGGGGCCGGTACGCCCCTCGAAGAGACCGTCCGTGAAGAGCACCAGACTGCTGTCCGGGCCCAGCGCCAGCTCGCTCTCCGACCAGTGCCGCGCTCCCGGGAGCAGCCCGAGCGCCATACCGGTCTCGGGTTCCACCCAGGAGATCTTGCCGCCCTGGCGCAGCAGCAGCCCCGGGTGACCGGCGCGCACGATACCCACCCGGCTCCCGTCCGGCGGGAAGGTGAGCGTGGTCACCGTCGCGAAGAGGTGCGGGTCGGAACGCTCCGCCACCAGGATCTCCTCCAGGAGATTGATCTGGTCGAGCGGGCTGGTGCCGCAGAGCACCGCGGTACGCCAGGCCACCCGCAGACACACCCCGAGCGCCGCCTCGGCCGCGCCGTGGCCCGACACGTCCCCTATGACCGCGTGCACCGTGCCGTCCGCGGTCTGCACCACGTCGTAGAAGTCACCGCTCAGCAGCGCGTGGACCCGGCCCGGTTCGTAGCGGGCCACCGCCTCGAAGCGGTCGTCCCGCAGCAGCGGCACGGGCAGCAGTCCCCGCTCCAGGCGGGCGTTCTCCTGGGCCATCTGCTGATTGGCCCGCAGCGCCGCCGAGGCCCGTTCCACCTGCTTGCGCTGGAGGGCGTACCGGATCGCGCGGCCCAGCGTCTCCGGTTCGAGCCGGCCCTTGGCGAGGTAGTCCTGGGCACCGTTGGCCACCGCTGAGAGCCCGGTACCCGCCTCGGTCAGTCCGGTCAGCACCACGATGGCCGCGTCCCCGGACGCCTCCACGATCTGCGTCACGGCGTCCAGCCCGTGCACGTCGGGAAGGTGCAGATCGAGCAACACACAGACGGGGGTGCGGCAGGTCCGCAGGAACTGTCGCGCCTCCGCCAGCGTCTTGCACCAGGTGAGCGAGGGGTCGAGGTCGCTGTCGGAGAGCATCTCCTCCACCAGGAGGGCGTCCCCGGCGTCGTCCTCCACCAGAAGGATCACCGCGTCCATGCCCCATACGGAGCCGTCCGCGGCCGCGACGGCCGTCGTCTGCTGAGCGGGAACCACGGCGGGTCCCGCCTGACGGACCGGCACACCCCTCGTGGGCAGCTCGGTCACACTCCACCCCCTCGTAAGGATGGCGCGGGTCGCCCCACGCCTCGCCTGGAAGCATAAATGACCCACGCCCGGTGCCGGAGCGCCGGACGTGGGTCCCGGGAGGGCCGGCCGGAGGGCATCCGGCGGCTGTTTCCCGACTGAAGCGGTCCTACTCCTCGACGGACATCCCGGCGCGCAGCCGCGCCACGATCCGGCTCAGCAGCCGCGACACGTGCATCTGCGAAACGCCCAGCTCCGCGCCGATCTGCGCCTGGGTCATCTCCTGCCCGAACCGCATCTGCACGATGCGGCGCTCGCGGTCGTCGAGCTGCTCCAGCAGCGGCGCGAGGGTGTGCAGGTTCTCGACCGTCTCCATGGCCGGGTCCCGCTCGCCCAGCATCTCGGCGTAGGCGCGCTGGTCCTGGCCGTCGTCGCCGTCGGAGGACGGGGTGTCGAGCGAGCCGGCCGAGTAGCCGTTGGCGGCGACCAGACCCTCGATGATCTCCTCCTCGGAGAGGTCGAGGTGGGCCGAGAGCTCCTTCACCGTGGGGTCGCGGTCCAGCTGCGAGGAGAGCTGCTCCTTCGCCTTCGCCAGTTCGACGCGCAGCTCCTGGAGCCGGCGCGGCACGTGCACGGACCAGGTGGTGTCGCGGAAGAACCGCTTGATCTCACCCACGATGTAAGGCACCGCGAATGTGGCGAACTCCACCTCGCGGGAGAGGTCGAACCGGTCGATCGCCTTGATCAGGCCGATCGTGCCGACCTGGATGATGTCCTCGGTGTCGTCCCCGCCCCGGTTGCGGAACCGCGAGGCCGCGAACCGCACCAGTGAGAGATTCATCTCGATGAGGGTGTTGCGGGCGTACTGGTGCTCGCGGGTGCCCTCTTCGACCGTCTGGAGGCGGTCGAAGAAGATCTTCGAGAGGGCCCGCGCGTCCTGCGGGGCCACCTTCCCGGCCTCTTCGATCCAGGGCAGTTCGCCCAGGCCCGTCTCCGTACCGACACCGGCAGGTGTCCGCGTTCCCGCCCGGTCGTGCCGCGACGCCTCCGTGGCGTCGGTTCCGGTGGTTCGCAGTGACATCGCCGTCATGGTGTCGCCCTCCCTGTTGCCGTAGCTGTCGGTCCGGCGTCTGCCCGGGTATTCCGGAGTCATGCCTGCCAATTTCAGAAACTTTCGCGGAGATCCCGTCGACGCGGTGGGCGGGCCCTGTCACCGGCAGCCCTGACCGCGCCCGTCTGCGCGCGCGGAGCATGTGTACACCCGGACGGAGGAGGGTTGCGCACATGGCAGACTTGACCGGGTGTCCGGGCCCGCGACGACCGGTGGCCCGCGGGGCAGGCGGTGTCCGGCGGAACGTGGCCGGGGTCACGACGACCTGACCGACTCCGGTTCGCCGACACGACCCAGGACGACAGAGGAAGCAGCAGCATGACGGTGACAGAGGAAAGCCAGGGACTCGCGCCCGGCATCGAGGACTTCGGTCCCGGTATCGCTCCGGAGCGGCTGGCCGTCTGCCTGAGCGTGCTGGACGAGCTCGACTCCATCGACGTCGACCACCCGGACGCCATCAAGGTGCGGCGGGCCACCGCCGGGATCTACCGGACCGTGAAGCAGCGCCGCCGCCAGGAGCGCCGCGCCGCCAAGACGGCCCACGACAAGGCCGTCACCGAGGCGACCGCCACCGGTTCCGCCGAGCGGATCGACGACGAGACGCAGGGCGTCCTGCCCTCCTCCTCGGCCACCGCGGAGATCGCGGGCATCCTCCAGCGGCCGCGTTCCTGCTACATCTGCAAGACCCGTTACACCGAGGTGGACGCCTTCTACCACCAGCTCTGCCAGGACTGCGCCCGCGAGAACCGGGCCCGGCGCGACGCGCGTACGGACCTCACGGGCCGCCGCGCGCTGCTCACCGGCGGCCGGGCGAAGATCGGCATGTACATCGCGCTGCGGCTGCTGCGCGACGGCGCCCACACCACGATCACGACCCGCTTCCCGAACGACGCGATCCGCCGCTTCAAGGCGATGCCGGACAGCGACGAGTGGATCCACCGGCTGAAGATCGTCGGCATCGACCTCCGCGACCCCGCCCAGGTCGTCGCGCTGGCCGACTCCGTCGCCGCCGAGGGCCCGCTGGACATCCTGATCAACAACGCGGCGCAGACGGTACGCCGGTCGCCGCAGGCGTACAGCGAGCTGCTCGCCGCCGAGTCCGCTCCGCTGCCCGCCGGGGTACTGCCGCCCGCCGAGGTCATCGGCACCTTCGGCAGTGGCAGCGTCGACCGCGTGGCCGCGCTGCCCGCCGCCCGCAGGGAGGGGCTGACCGCCGACGACGTCACCGGGCTGGCGCTGGTCACCGGATCCGCCTCACTGGAGCGCATCGCGGCCGGCACGGCCATCGACGCGGGCGGGCTCGTACCCGACCTGCACGACACCAACAGCTGGATCCAGACGGTGGAGGAGGTCGAGCCGATCGAACTTCTGGAGGTGCAGCTCTGCAACTCCACCGCGCCGTTCATCCTGATCAGCCGGCTGCGTCCGGCGATGGCCGCCGCCGCGGGCCGGGCGTACGTGGTCAACGTCTCCGCCATGGAGGGCGTTTTCAGCCGTGGCTACAAGGGAGCGGGCCACCCGCACACCAACATGGCCAAGGCGGCCCTGAACATGCTGACGCGCACCAGCGCCCAGGAGATGTTCGAGAAGGACCGCATCCTGATGACGGCCGTCGACACCGGCTGGATCACCGACGAACGCCCGCACCCGGACAAGATGCGCCTGGCCGAGGAGGGCTTCCACGCCCCCCTCGACCTGGTGGACGGTGCCGCCCGCGTCTACGACCCGATCGTGCGCGGCGAAGCGGGCGAGGAGCTCTACGGCTGCTTCCTGAAGGACTACGCCCCCGCCGGCTGGTGACACCGCCGGCACCATGAGGTTCACAGGACGGCCGCACCCCGACCCGGGGTGCGGCCGTCCTGTCGTCGTCCCGCCCGTCCCACCCGTCCTCGCCGTCCCCGGAGCCCCCCGCCGCAGCCCTGCTGAGCGGATTCATTTGGCCGAAAGTGACCCAAGGCACACGTTCTGTCGAGCGGGATGCCGCTCATTTGGTTACGCTGGGGCGAACGGACGGCACCGAGGGATCCACGAAGCTTCCTCGATCGTCCCGGGACAGGTCTGCAACCAGGCCGTCGTCCCGCCCCGTACCGGCGCCACCGCGACCGTATGCCCATGCCCTTGCCCCTGTGTGCGGCGGTCCGCGGTGGAGAAGCCGCGGTACCCCACTGCCGGGGGTTACGCGACGCGAAGGAGTGCGCGGTGACACCTGAACTGACGACAGACGAGAAGCGACCGGCCGAACGGACCGGCGATCGGGCCCGTAGACCCGAGAAGCTCCGGAACATCGAGGTCTGGGCGAGGTCGGCTCCGATCCGGCTGGCCGGATACGAGGACGACCTCGCCGAACCGCACATCCTGCCCGGCATCGACTGACCCCCGGTCTCCCGCCGTGCACGAGAGCCCCGGTCCCCGCCCCGACGGGTGGGACCGGGGCTCTCGCACGTCCGGGAGGGGCGGTGCGGGCCGCCCCGTCGCGCCGCTCACCCGGAGTCCTCCGGCGGCCGGAGCGGCAGCGGCCGGCGCACCGGGCGCATGAACTCCCGCACGTAGGTGCGGTGCCACCACTGCCCGGTGCTCCGCAGTTCGGCGGCGTCGGTGAAGCGGTACCGGTACACCGACGCCCGCACGTGGGCGGGCGGTCCGTCCGGGAAGGGGTTGTGGCCCAGCAGACGCAGGGTGTCCCGGTCGCCGCGCAGCAGCCGCTCGGTGAGCGGGCCGAACCAGGAACGGGCGTACGCGGGGGAGAGCGCGGCGAACCACATCATCCAGTCGAGCCGCAGATGGTACGGGGCGAACTGGCGGGGGAGCCGGCCCGGATCCCCCGGCTTGCCCCGGAACCCGTACTCCCGCCAGCGCGTGCCCGGGTGGATCACCGTGTCGTCGGTTCCCTCGACGACGACTTCGAGCCGCACCCTGCTGATGCTGCCGAACGCGCCGTAGGTGTTGACCAGATGGAGTGGGTCGTAGGAGCGGTTCATCACCTGGCGACGGGAGAGCAGATTGCGGGCCGGCCGGTAACCGAGCACCAGGAGAAGGACGGTGACGGCGCAGACCACGATCTCGTACCAGAGCGGGGCGGCGGGCAGAGGCCGGGGAGACCCCGCGAGCGGGGACCAGTCGACCGCCGGGAGCGCGAGGGCGACCGTAAGCCAGTTCAGCCAGGCGAAGTTGCCGGAGAGGATCAGCCACAGCTGGGTGACCACCATGACGGCCGCCGCCACGCCCGCCACCGGCTGAGGAGTGAAGAGGAGGAAGGGGACCAGGAGTTGGGTGACGTGGTTGGCTGCCACCTCCATTCGGTGCACCGGGGCCGGCAGATGGTGGAAGAACCAGCTGAGCGGGCCCGGCATCGGCTGCGTCTCATGGTGGAAGTCCAGGCAGGTCAGCCGGCGCCAGCACTCGTCCCCGCGCATCTTGATGAGACCGGCCCCGAACTCCACCCGGAACAGCAGCCAGCGCATCAGCCAGAGCACCAGAACCGGCGGCGCCGTCCGCTCGTTGCCGAGGAAGATCGCCAGGAACCCGGTCTCCAGCAGCAGCGACTCCCAGCCGAAGCCGTACCAGACCTGCCCGACCTGCACGATCGAGAGGTACAGGGCCCAGGGCAGTGCCCACAGGAGCAGGGCGCCCCACAGCGGCAGGAGTCCGTCCAGCCCGGCCAGGAGCGCGACCGAGACCGCGCAGCCGGACCAGGCGACGGCGGCGAAGAAGCGGTCGGAGTAGTGGAGCCGGAAGATCCCGGGAGCGGCGGTCCAGTGGGTGCGCCGCAGCAGTTCGGGCACCGGCAGTATGCCCCGCTCGCCGATGAGCGCGCGGAACTGGAGGGCGGCGGTGAGGAACGCGGTGAGATAGACGGCGGCGAGAGCCCGCTGGAAGATCAGCCTGCTCAGCCCGTAGGTGTCCGCGGTGAACCAGTCCACCGGCGTCAGTATCGTCCGGCCCGGCCCGGCGCCGCGTGACCGACGCGGCGCTCGGGGCGGCCCGTTGTCCTGACTCGGACTCAGGCGGCCGCGATACGGCGCAGTGTCCGCCCCAGGCGCCGGACGTAGCTCCGCTGGAACACCCGGACGAGTGGTCCGGCCAGGCGGCTGTACCAGAGGGCGGGCCGCGAGAACGCCGTGACGGCGAACCAGACGGTGCCGTCGTCCGCCAGCTCCACGACGAAGGACTCCTCGCCCCGCTCCGGATGGCCGTCGAGCGTTCCGTACGCGAACCCGATGCGCTGGGATGTGTACTCGGCCCACACCACCTCGCAGGGGGCCGTGACATGCAACGGCCCCAGGCGCAGAGTCACTTCGACGGAGGTACCCGCCTCGGCGCGGTCGGCGGACGCCGCGACGAGGGTTCCCGCCGCACGGTGCATGCGCCACTCGGTCACCGCCGCACCGGCCGCCTCGAATGCCGCCCGGCCCCGGCCCACCGGGGTGCGGTGGTGCAGATGGTCGTACCCGCGCGGCAGCGGGCGCCGACGGGTGGCGCCGGTCTCCGGATAGGTGAAGGTGCGCACGTCGGCCGTCCCTCTGTTCGCGTAAGCCCGCCGGGCCGTGGTGCCACGGGCGCTACGCGGTGGTCCGCCGTCGAGCCTAGCGCCTCTCTTGAACGTGTTCAAGGCTGCGCCGGGCGGCCGTATCCCGGCTTGCGACCGGTACGGAGGTGCGTCAGACATGAGGAGACCCACCACCCCCGTACGTACTGGCAGGAGAGCACTGTGCGCTCGTCCCGACGACTTCCGTATGCCCTGTCCGCCGTGGTCTCCGTGGCGGCCCTCTCCGCTGCCGGGTGTTCCGGCGCGCCCCGGCCCGCCCGGCCCGCCGCGACGAGCGTCGGCCACGAGGTGCTGCTCCAGCCGGCCGCCGCCCGGGGACCCGCGCCCTTCACCCGGTCCACGGCCGGAGCGGTCCCCGGGGCCGAGGACGCCCCGGCGCTTCCGGCGGGCGGCGCCCCCGCCGCCGCTCCGGCCGTCCGCACCGTCACGGGCGACGCGGCGGGGCTCTACGGAGGCGTCCGGAACACGCCCAGCTGCGATGTGGGCGCGCAGGCCGACCTGCTGACCGAGGACGCCGCCCGGGCCAGGGCCTTCGCTCGGGTGGCGGGCATCGAGGCGGTGCAGATCCCCGGATACCTGCGCGCGCTGACCCCGGTGGTGCTGCGGGCCGACGTGCGGGTCACCGACCACGGCTTCGCCTCGGGCGCCCCCACCAGCTTCCAGACCGTGCTCCAGGCAGGCACCGCCGTGATGGTCGACGGCCGGGGGCTGCCCCGGGTGCGGTGCGCCTCCGGCAACCCGCTCGCGCCCGCGGTGGCCCTCACGGGCCGGATCGCCGACCGGGGCGAACGCTGGGCCGGGTACGCCCCCGAGCGGGTGCTGGACGTCGCTCCCAGCTCGGGCGTGCTGGAGGCCCTGGTCATCGCGGATCTCGTCGAGGGGACGTGGATCGAGCGGCCGAGTGGAGAGGGCGCCGAGGACAGGAACCCCTCCGCCCCGCCGGCGGCCGCCCCTGGCGACGGCTTCTTCCCCTTCTCGCCCGACGCCTCGGACGGAGCGCGGCAGGTGCCCGACGGCACGGCGGACTCCGATCCCGGTGCCGCCCCCGGCCCGGACGGCGCTCCCGCCCCCGGTTCCCCGGACCCGGGCGACGGTCTGCCCGACTTCACGGGGGATCCCTACGTGGACCTGCCGGACTTCACCTCTGACCCGTACGCGGACCTGCCGGACTTCACGGGGGATCCGTACGTGGATCTGCCGGACTTCACCGGGGATCCGTACGCGGACCTGCCGGACTTCACGGGGGATCCGTACGTGGATCTGCCGGACTTCACCGGGGACGCGGACTCCGGAGTCCAGGAGCCCGCCCGGGTTCCGGGTGAGGCGGAGGCGGCCCAGGAGACGTCCACGGCGTGACCGTCACAGGCCGCGTCGCGTTGCCGGGGCCCGCCCGCCTCGCGAACCGCTCGAAGAATCGGACAAAGGGTGGCAGAGTGGCCGACATGGATGATCGGGTAGCGGGTGCCCTGTCATTCCCGGAAGACTGGCCCGCCCACCCGGACCTCAGCCTCGCCCTGAACCGTATGGGCAGCTTCGACTGGGATCTCGACAGCGGCCTCATGCACATGGACCAGCCCGCACTGGACGTGTTCGATCTGCGGGCCGAGGAGTACGACGACCAGCCGACCTCCCTCTCCCTGCGGGTGCCCGAGGACGAGGGTGCCCGGCTCGACGCCATGGTCACGCAGGCGCTGAAGGCGGGACGGGAGAGCTACGGCGCCTACTTCCGCTGCCGGCTCCGCGACGGCTCGCTGCGCTGGACCCACACGCAGGGGTTCATCCGCCGCGACGCCGAGGGCCGGCCCCGCCGCATCCTGGGCATCGTCCGGGACGCCTCCCAGGAACTGGCGGACTCCGCCGCGCGTCAGGAACTCGACGAGGAACGGCGCCGGCGGACCAGCCTGGTGCAGGCCACGTCGGCGGCGCTCGCCCACGCACGTACCGTGCAGGACGTCATCGACGTGCTCAAGAACTCCCGGGGCCTGGCCCACCTGGGGGCGACCAGCCTCGTCATGGGGCTGCTGGAGGCCGGGCGCATCCACCTGGTGGCGGACGGGCCCGAGGGGTCGTTCGTGCCGGGCACCCGCTACACGCGGGTGGACGAGCGGTACCCGATGAGCGAGGTGCTGCGGACGCTGGACCCCCGGTTCATCGAGACCTCCGAGGACTTCGCCACCTCGTACCCCGAGCTCTGGGAGCAGGTCGGCCACCTCGGGATCACCTCCGCCGCCTATCTGCCGCTGATCGCCCAGGCCCGCCCGATCGGCGCGCTCGGCCTGCTCTACGACGACCGGGTGGGCTTCGCCGCCGACGAGCGCAACCTCCTGGTCTCCCTCGGGAGTTCGATCGCGCAGAGCCTCCAGCGCGCGATGCTCTACGAGCAGGAGCACGACCTCGCCGAGGGGCTCCAGCAGGCGATGCTGCCGCGCCGCATTCCGGAGGTGCCGGGCGCGCAGGTCGCCGTCCGCTACCGCTCTGCCCGGATGGGACGCGACATCGGCGGCGACTGGTACGACGTCATCCCGCTCCCCGGCGGCCGGGTCGGCGCCGTCATCGGGGACGTGCAGGGCCACGACACCCACGCCGCGGCCGTGATGGGACAGCTCCGGATCGTGCTGCGCGCCTACGCGGCCGAGGGGCACAGCCCCGCCACGGTCATGGCCCGCGCCTCCGTCTTCCTGCACGAGCTGGACACCGACCGCTTCGCCACCTGCAACTACGCCGAGGTCGACCTGACCACCGGGGTGATGCAGATGGTCCGGGCCGGGCACATGGAACCGCTGATCCGCAACCCCGACGGCAGCTGCCACAAGCTGTTCGTCGAAGGCGGCCTGCCGCTCGGGCTCTCCGCCGAGTTCGGCAGCCTGGACTATCCGGTGAGCACCGTCGAACTCGACCCCGGGCAGACGCTGGTGTTCTACACCGACGGGCTGGTGGAGCTCCCCGACACCGATTTCGACGCCGGAATGCGGCTGCTGACCGACATGGTGCGGGGCGGCCCGCAGGACATCCGGCGGCTGGCCGACCAGCTCTGCGAGTCGGTCGACGAGCACGGCGGCGAGGACGACGTGGCAGTCCTCCTGCTGCGGCGGGACGCGGCGCCCACACCCCAGCCCGGCGGGCGGCTCCGGCAGCACGTCGCCCAGAACGACCCGGAGGCGCTGAGTTCGGCCCGCCACATGATCCGGGCGGCGGTCCGCGCCTGGGGTGCCAGGGAACGCGCGGACGAGATCGAACTCGCCGCCGACGAGCTGATCACCAACGCCCTGATGCATACGGACGGCGGGGCGATCGTCACCATCCGGATCCTCGCCGGAGGCGAGCGCCGGCTGCGCGTGGACGTGGAGGACCGCTCCAGCGCGCTGCCGCGCCGCCGCGACGCGGGGGACGCCGGAGTCTCCGGGCGCGGGCTGATGCTCGTCGACCGGCTCGCCGACGTCTGGGGGGTGGAGTCGCGAGGCGGCGGCAAGTGCGTCTGGGGGGAGTTCCTCATCCCCGAACGGTTCGACCGGCCGGGCCGGCCCGGCCGCCGCGAGCCCCACGAGCTCCCCGACCGTCCGGAGCCGCCCGACCGGCCCGGCGGCCCCGGACGGTTCAACCCGTCCCGGCGTTCCTGAGCCCCGCCCTCACCCGGACGCGGACCGGACTTTGCCAGCCCGTGAACGGATTCCGGCGCCTACTGTGCGGTAGCGGAAAGTAACATGTCCGTTCTTGACCGTAACCGACCGCCGTGGTTTGACTGGGGTCGTACGGCGGTCCAGCTCTTCCCCCGATGACATGAGGTCCCGCATGGGTACCGAACTGCTCGCCCCTCTCGATCTGGCCTTCTGGCACCTGGAGTCCGAGGCCCACCCGATGCACCTGGGCGCGCTCGCCGTCTTCTCCCCGGTGTCCGGTGGCCCTCGGCAGGACGTGCTGGAACTGCTCCGGGAGCGCGCGGCCGCCGTCCCGCGGCTCCGGATGCGGGTACGGGACGTCCTGCTGCCCCTCGGCGGCGCGGCCTGGTCCACCGACAAGGACTTCGACGTCCGCCTCCATGTGCACCGCGCCGCCCTGCCACCGGGGGACTTCATGGCGGCGGCGGCCTCGCTCGCGGGCGACCTGATGGAACGCCCGATCGCCCGGGGGCTGCCGCCCTGGGAGATGTACCTGCTGGAGAGCGGGTCCGGCGACGGTCCGTTCGCCGTGCTGGTGAAGCTGCACCACGCGCTGGCCGACGGCATGCGCGCCGTCGCGATCGGTGCGGGCATCTTCGACGAGATCGCGGCCGTCGCCTCCCGCCGCGCGACGGCCGTACGGCGCACCCCCGTCCCGCCGCGCTCCTGGATGCCCGGCCCCCGGGAGGTCGCCGGTCTCGCGCTCGGCCGGCTCGAAGAGGTCGGGCGGGCGCTGGGCGTCGGAGCCTCCGTGGTCCGCGCGAGCCGGCTGGCGCCCGGCGGCTCCGGCGCCCTGGCGGCAGGCTCCAGCGGCACCCGGCGGCTCGTCACCGCGGACCTGGACGCCGAGGCCGTGCAGCGCGTCCGCAGAGCCGAAGGCGGTACGGCCAACGACGTGCTGCTCGCCGTCGTCGCCGGGGCGCTGAGGCGCTGGATGACCGGGCGCGGCGAGGAACTGCCGGGTGACGATCCCCGGGCCCTGGTGCCCGTCTCGCGCCGGCGCCCCGGCTCGGCCGCCCAGAACGGCAACCGTCTCTCCGCCTACCTCCTCGGCCTCCCGGTCTCCGAACCGGACGCCCGCCGCCGGCTGCGGGCCGTACGCATCGCGATGGAACGCAACAAGGCGGCAGGCCCGCTGAAGGGCGCGGGAGCCGTCGCCGTACTGGCCGACCGGCTGCCGCCGCTCGCCCACCGCTTCGGCGCCCCGCTGGCCGGGAACGCGGCCCGGATGCTCTTCGACCTCCTGGTCACCAGCGTCCCGCTGCCGCGCGCCGATCTCTCGCTGGGCGGCTGCCCGCTGCGCTCCCTCTACCCGATGGCCCCGCTGGCGCGTGGGCAGTCGCTCGCCGTGGCGCTCTCGACGTACGGCGGGCGGGTGCAGGTCGGGCTCGTCGCCGACGGCCGGGCGCTCCCCGACCTCGACCTGCTCGGAGCGGCGATGACGGACGAACTCGCGTCGCTCCAGGAGCTCGCCGGGGCACCCCTGCGAGCCCTCGGCCTGGTGAAGTGATCGGACTGATTCTCGACGAAGGGGGGAAATGAGCGGCGTCTGTCCGGTTGACTTGCCCCAGTGATCCGATGAATCATCGCCCTGTACGGAAAGCGATCATTCAGTGAGGGCGGCAGGCCATGCGGCGCAGCACACTCGGACGTACCGCCGTGGAGGTCACCGAACTGTCCTTCGGGGCAGCGGCCATCGGCAATCTCTTCAGCGCCGTCGACCCCGAGCAGGCGGCCCTCGCGGTGGACGCCGCGTGGGACGAGGGCGTCCGGCACTTCGACACCGCCCCGCACTACGGACTCGGCCTCTCCGAGCGGCGGCTCGGTGCCGCGCTGCGGTCCCGGCCCCGCGCCTCCTACACCCTCTCCACCAAGGTCGGGCGGATCCTCGACCCACTGCCCGCCGGAACACCGGTGCCGGACGGCCTCGACGACGGCTTCGCCGTGCCGGTGACCCACCGCAGGCGCTGGGACTTCAGCGCGGACGGAGTGCGCAGGTCCATCGAGGACAGCCTGCGGCGCCTCGGCCTCGACCGGATCGACGTGGCCTATCTGCACGACCCCGACGACCACGCGGACGCCGCCTTCGGCGAGGCGTACCCCGCCCTGGAACGGCTGCGCGACGAGGGTGTCGTCGGCGCGATCGGCGCCGGAATGAACCAGACCGCGATGCTCACCCGCTTCCTGAGGGAGACCGACGTCGACGTCGTGCTCTGCGCCGGCCGCCACACCCTGCTCGACGGCAGCGCACTGGACGAACTCCTCCCCGAGGCCGAGGCCAGGGGTCGCAGCGTCGTCGTGGGCGGGGTCTTCAACTCGGGCCTCCTCGCCGACCCGCGCCCCGGCGCCCCCTACGACTACGCGGCCGCCCCCGCCGCCCTGCTCGAACGCGCCCTGCGCATGAAGGCCGTCACCGAGGCGCACGGCGTCCCGCTGCGCGCCGCCGCCCTGCACCACTCCCTCGCCCACCCGGCCGTCGCAAGCGTGCTGGTCGGCACCCGCTCGCCCGACGAGGTGCGCGACGCCGCAGCCCTGCTGCGCACCCCGCTGCCCCCGGCGCTCTGGGACGACCTGCGGGACGAAGGACTCCTCCCGGCCCCCGGCGCACCCACCGGGTCCCGCGCCCCCGAGGAGCGCTGACATGACCGCCCCCGCGACGATCGTCGACGCCCACCACCACGTCTGGGACCTCTCCGTACGCGACCAGGAGTGGATCACCGGCGAGGAACTCGCCCCCATCCGGCGCAGCTTCACCCTCGCCGACCTGGAACCCGAGGCCCGCGCGGCGGGCGTGGGCGCCACCGTCCTCGTCCAGACCGTCACCGTCGCCGAGGAGACGCCCGAGTTCCTCGCCCTCGCCCACGGCAGCGACCTCGTCGCCGGGGTCGTCGGCTGGACCGACCTCACCGCCCCGGACGTCGCCGACACCCTCGCCGCACTGCGGGAGCTGCCCGGCGGCGACCTGCTGACCGGCATCCGCCACCAGGTCCAGGGCGAGAGCGACCCGCGCTGGCTGCTCCGCCCCGAGGTGCGCCGCGGCCTCGCCGCCGTCGCCGCCGCCGGTCTCGCCTACGACCTGATCGTCCGCCCCCACCAGCTGCCCGCCGCCACCGAGGCCGCAGCACTGCTGCCCGGGCTCACCTTCGTACTCGACCACGCCGGGAAGCCCCCCGTCGCCCAGGGGCACCTCCAGCCCTGGGCCGACGACCTGCGCGCACTGGCCGCGCTGCCGAACACGGTCTGCAAGCTCTCCGGCCTCGTCACCGAAGCCGACCCGCACCACTGGACCACGGACGACCTGCGCCCCTTCACCGACGTCCTGCTCGACGCGTTCGGACCGCACCGGCTGATGTTCGGCTCGGACTGGCCGGTGTGCCGGCTCGCCGCCCCGTACGCGGAGGTCCTGGACGCCGCGCGCACGCTCACCGCGGACCTCTCCGAGGACGAGCGCGCAGCCGTCTTCGCCGGGACGGCGACCCGCGTGTACCGGCTCGCCTGAACCACCCTCCGGCGCGAGTGGCCCCGGCCAGCGGTGGCCGACCGTACGGGGCCTGCGGCAGGCTGGACACATGCCCGAGCTGCCGGAAGTCGAAGCCCTGCGGGTCTTCCTCGGCGACCACCTGGTCGGCAGGGAGATCGCCCGCGTCCTCCCGCTCTCCGTCAACGTGCTCAAGACGTACGCCCCGCCACCCGCCGCGCTGGAGGGCGCCACCGTCACCTCGGTGGACCGGCACGGCAAGTTCCTCGACATCGGTGCCGGCCCGCTCCACCTCGTCACCCATCTGGCCCGGGCCGGTTGGCTCCGGTGGCGGGACTCCTTCCCCGCCAAACCGCCCGGACCCGGCAAGGGGCCGCTCGCCCTGCGTGTGGTCCTCGTCGGCGACGACGGATTCGACCTGACCGAGATGGGCAGCAAGAAGCGGCTCGCCGTGTACCTCGTCCACGACCCGGCGGACGTACCCGGCATCGCCCGGCTCGGCCCCGACCCGCTCGCCCCTGAGTTCGACCGGGAGGCCCTCGCCGCCCTTCTCGACGGGGAGCGCCGCCAGATCAAGGGGGCGCTCCGCGACCAGTCGCTGATCGCGGGCATCGGCAACGCCTACAGCGACGAGATCCTGCACGCGGCGAAGATGTCCCCGTTCAAGCGAACCGCAGACCTCGGCGAGGACGACATCAGTCACCTCCACACCGCGCTGCGCGCCACCCTGGAGGACGCGGTGGCCCGCTCCAGCGGGGTCGCCGCCGGTGAGCTCAAGTCCGAGAAGCGCAGTGGCATGCGCGTTCACGGACGTGCGGGGGAGCCCTGCCCGGTCTGCGGGGACACCGTCCTGGAGGTGTCCTTCAGTGATTCCGCCCTCCAGTACTGCCCCACCTGCCAGACGGGCGGGAAGCCGCTCGCCGACCGCAGGACGTCACGCTTCCTGAAATGAACAGGTCACGCAGAGGCCGCCGGGCACCGCCTACACTCCGGCCTCATGCTGCGCGTACTCGCCGTCGACGACGAAGAACCGGCCCTGGAGGAACTCCTCTACCTCCTGCGCGCCGACCCCCGCATCCGCAGCGCCGAAGGCGCCACCGGCGCCACCGAGGCGCTGCGCCGCATCGGCGCCGCGGTCGACGCGGGACCCGACGACCCCGGCGCGATCGACGTCGTCTTCCTGGACATCCACATGGCCGGCCTCACCGGGCTCGACATCGCCCAGCTGCTGGCAGGGTTCGCCGCGCCGCCGCTCATCGTCTTCGTCACCGCCCACGAGGGCTTCGCCGGCCACGCCTTCGACCTCAGGGCCGTCGACTACGTGCTCAAGCCCGTGCGCCGCGAACGCCTCGCCGAGGCCGTCCGCCGCGCCGCCGAACAGATGGGGGAGCGCACCGCCCCCGTGCACGACACCGGCGGCGACCCGGTGCAGGTCGAGCTCGGCGGAGTGATCCGGTTCGTGCCCGTCGAGGACATCGCGTACGCCGAGGCCCAGGGCGACTACGCCCGCCTGCACACCGACACCGGCAGCCACCTGGTACGCATTCCGCTCACCACGCTGGAGGAGCGCTGGCGCTCCCGGGGCTTCGTCCGCATCCACCGCCGCCACCTCGTCGCCCTCGCCCGCATCGACGAACTCCGTCTGGACGCGGGCAGCATGAGCGTCCGCATCGGCGGTGCGGAACTCGCCGTGAGCCGCCGCCACAGCCGGGCCCTGCGCGATCGGCTGATGCGCCAGGGAAGCCGCTGACCAGGCCCCTTCCCAGCCGGCCCCCGCGCGCCCTAAACTTCCAGCCCATGTCCGCAGAGCCCACGCCCCGGCGCGAGGTCGTCACCGGAGTACCCCGGCGGGTGCGTCCGCTGCCGCGCCACCGCACCCAGTCCGAGATCGACGAACAGACCGCCCTCGGCGGAGCGTACGTACGCTCGTTGATGCGCAGCCAGCTCCGGGCCGGGCTCACCGCCTTCGCCGCCCTCGCCCTCGTCGCCGGCACCCTCCCGCTCGTCTTCACCACCCTGCGCAGTGGCGCGGTCGTCTGGGCCGCCCTCGGGTTCGCCGCCTACCCGCCGATCACCCTGCTCGCGTGGTGGTACGTACGCCGGGCCGAACGCAACGAGCGGGACTTCGCCCGGCTCGTGGAAGGCCGCCCCGCCCTGTGAGGAACCCCTCCGGCCCCCCGCCCGGCCACTCCGCTCGCTGTCCCGGTAAAGGCGGCTCCGGTGAAGGACGCGCCGGTGAAGGACGCCCACGTGAAGGGTGCCCCGGACGGTGAACGTGCCCGACCACGCGGCGTCGTGGGCCGCGGTCGCCCTCGTCGTCCTCGCCACCGTGCTCGTCGGCGGATTCGGCCTGCGGATATCCCGCACCACCTCCGACTTCTACGTCGCCTCCCGCACCGTCCGCCCCCGGCTGAACGCGGCGGCGATCAGCGGCGAATACCTCTCCGCCGCCTCCTTCCTCGGCATCGCCGGACTGGTGCTCGTGCACGGCCCCGACATGCTCTGGTACCCGGTCGGCTACACGGCCGGATATCTGGTGCTCCTCTTCTTCGTCGCGGCCCCGCTGCGCCGCTCGGGGGCGTACACCCTGCCCGACTTCGCCGAAGGACGCCTCGAGTCGCGCCAGGTACGCCGACTGGTCAGCGTCTTCGTCGTCGGCGCGGGCTGGCTCTACCTCGTGCCCCAGCTCCAGGGGGCCGGGCTCACCCTCCAGATCCTCACCGGCGCACCCGGCTGGCTCGGGGACGTACTCGTCGCCTCGGTGGTCGTGGTCGCGGTCGCGGCGGGTGGGATGCGGTCGATCACCTTCGTCCAGGTCTTCCAGTACTGGCTGAAGCTGACCGCGCTGCTGGTCCCCGCGCTCTTCCTGGTACTCGCCTGGCAGGGTGACGGCCGCCCGGCCGTCACCTTCGGCGGACAGCACGCCGTCTTCCGCGCCGACCACCCGCTCTACGCCACGTACGGACTGATCGTCGCGACCTTCCTCGGCACCATGGGGCTCCCGCACGTCGTCGTCCGCTTCTACACCAGCCCCAACGGCCGCGACGCGCGCCGCACCACCGTGGCCGTGCTCGCCCTCGTCGGCGTCTTCTACCTGCTGCCGCCCGTCTACGGAGCGCTGGGGCGCCTCTACGCCCCCGAGCTGCGGCACGGCGCCGACGCCGACGCCGCCGTCCTGCTGCTGCCCGCGCGGGTCATCGGAGGGCTCGGCGGCGACCTGCTGGGCGCCCTGATCGCCGGAGGCGCCTTCGCCGCGTTCCTCTCCACCGCCTCCGGACTGACCGTCGCCGTGGCCGGGGTCATCACCCAGGACGTCCTGCCGCAGCGTGGCGTGCGCTACTTCCGGCCCGCGACCGTCCTCGCCATCGCCGTACCGCTGGCCGGGTCGCTGCTGGTCAGCCGGGTGCCGGTGGCCGACGCGGTGGCCATGGCCTTCGCCGTGTCCGCCTCGTCCTTCTGCCCCCTGCTGGTGCTCGGCATCTGGTGGCGCCGCCTCACCCCGCCGGGAGCCATCGCCGGACTCCTGCTCGGCGGCGGCTCGGCGCTCCTCGCCGTCGCGATCACGGTGAGCGGTGCCGTACGGCCGCCGGGCTGGCCCCACGCGCTGCTGGCCTGGCCCGCCGTGTGGTCGGTGCCGGTCGGCTTCCTCGCGATGGTCCTCGTCTCGCTCGCCACCCCGGGGCGCGTACCCCCGGGCACCAACGCGGCGATGACCCGCTTCCACCTGCCGGAAGCCCTGACGGCGGGGAGGGAGCGATGACCGGGGCGCAGATCGCGGTCCTCGCCCTGCCGGCCGTCCTGCTGGCCGGAGCGGCCTTCCTGCTCGGCCGTCGCACCGCGCGTCCCGTAGGGCCCAGCGACGTCGGCACCCCCGTCGAGCACGCGACCTTCGAGACCCTGCACACCGCGTCGCTGGCCGCACCCCCCCTGCGGGCCGGACTGACCGAGGACAGCGCCCGGCGCTCCGCACGCCGGCTGCGCTCCCTGCTGGGCACGGACGCGCTCTGCCTCACCGACCGGGAGCGGGTGCTCGTCTGGGACGGCGCGGGACACCACCACGGCCCCGAGGTCATGGAACAGGTCAGGAACCTGCTGGAGAACGGCCGCGACACCGCCTTCGCCACCGACTGCGAGGACATCGACTGCCCGCTGCGCTGGGCGGTGGCGGTGCCGCTCACCGTCGACAACCGGGTTCTCGGGGCGCTCGTCGCCCACGCGCCGCGCGAATCCGCGGTGCTGGCCCGCGCGACGGGCGAAGTGGCCCGCTGGGTCTGTGTGCAACTGGAACTCGCCGAACTCGACCGCTCCCGAACCCAGTTGATCGAGGCCGAGATCAAGGCACTGCGGGCCCAGATCTCCCCGCACTTCATCTTCAACTCGCTCGCCGCCATCGCGTCCTTCGTCCGCACCGACCCTGAGCAGGCCCGTGAACTCCTCCTGGAGTTCGCCGACTTCACCCGCTATTCCTTCCGCCGTCACGGCGACTTCACCACGCTCGCCGACGAACTCCACTCCATCGACCAGTACTTGGCGCTGGTGCGTGCACGGTTCGGCGAGCGTCTCTCGGTCACCCTGCAAGTGGCGCCCGAGGTGCTGCCCGTCGCGCTGCCCTTCCTCTGCCTCCAGCCACTCGTCGAGAACGCCGTCAAGCACGGGCTCGAAGGGGCCGTCACCCGAAGCCGGATCACCATCTCCGCCCTGGACGCGGGCTCCGAGGCCGAGGTCGTCATCGAGGACGACGGCACCGGTATGGACCCCGAACTACTGCGGCAGATCCTGCGCGGCGAGGGCGGTGCGTCGAGCGGCATCGGCCTGCTCAACGTCGACGAGCGGCTGCGCCAGGTATACGGCGACGACTACGGGCTCGTCATCGAGACCGGCGTCGGCGCGGGCATGAAGGTCACTCTGCGGTTCCCCAAGTACCGCGCCGGCGTGCACGGTTCCTGACCGGGTGCCGATCGGCGGGCGGCAGTCCGGCGACACGCCCCAGGCCACGCGGCATCCGCCTACACGGAGGTGGTGCAGGCTTCCGGCTTCCTCGCCCGGCCGGCCGCGCGGGACCTGTCGGAGTAGCCGGGCAGGCCGCGCTGGAGCAGCCGGAGGGCGTAGTAGGAGCGCGACTTGACCGTGCCCGGCGGAATGCCGAGTACCTCGGCCGTCTCCCCGACGCTGAGCCCGCGGAAGTAGATCTCCTCCAGCACCGCACGGTGTTCGGGGCTCAGGCCGCGTACCGCCGCGCGCACGTCCAGGGAGCGGACCGCCGAGTCGGCGGTGTCCAGCGGGGCGGACGCGCACTCCAGCACGGAGTCGCTCACCTCGGCGGGGCGCGCCTGCCGGGACCGCCGCGCGTCGATGGCGAGGCGCCGGGCCACGGTGAAGAGCCACGGCCGCATGGACTCGTACGGTGCGGCGAAGGCCTCGGGGTGCTGCCACGCGCGCACCAGCGTCTCCTGGACCAGGTCCTCGGCCCCTTGGCTGTCGCCGTAGGTCAGTTGCTGGAGGAAGTGCAGGAGCGCGGGACCGTGTTCCCGCAGCAGCTCCGCGATGGCCCGCTCGTCGGTGGTCGTCGTGGACATCGTGGAACGTCCCTTCCCGCAGGTCGCAGGCGGCCTCGTCGCCGCCTGGCGTATACGAACCCATCCGACGGGCGGAGGACCAGGCTGCGGGCCGGAGCGTGCGACGAGCGGTCGCACGGTGCGGTGAACGGTCGTAACCCCCTCGGCGGCGGGTCCCGACGAGCCCCGCGGGCTACGGCACCACCGTCACCGGCCAGCGGCCCGCCTTCACCAGCCGTACCGCCACCGAGCCGATGATCCGGTGCCCGGCCGACTCGGAGGCACCGACCACCACGGCGTCCGCCTTCAGCTCGTCCGCGGCGGTGACGAGCCCGTTGTACGGGTCGCCGGGGAAGGTGTGGAACTCCCAGCGCACGTCCCAGGTGTCCTTCGTCCGTTCCGTGGCCATGCGGATCTCGTTGATCAGCCCCTCGGCCACGTCGCCGGTGGTTCCCGCCACCGGTGCCCCGAGCGCCGCACCGGTGACCATCAGGGGCTGGACGTAGACCAGCGCCAGCGTGGCGTGCTGCCTGCGGGCGAGCCCGGCGGCGTAGGCGGCCGCCCGCATGGAGGACTCGGAGCCGTCAATGCCCGCGACGATCACCTTGGGACCATCCGTGCCTCGTTCGAACTGGTGTCGCTGTTGGTCGGTCACGGCTGGAAGGCTAGCCGCTTCGGCGCGCGGCGCCGAACGGGGTCCCACGTGCGGTGTTGGACCGGTCGGCACAGGCGTGACCCTTCCATCGGGTGGACCTCGCCCGGCCCTCGTGTCGAAAAGTCCGGCGAAAGGATCTTCGTGCGAGCAGTTAGCCATGAAATATGAAAAGAAGCAGCCGGGGCGCCGGACGCTGCTGAGGATCGCCGCCGGGGCCGGCGCGGCGGCCGCCGTGCGCCTCATCGCGGCGGAACCGGCCGCCGCTCCCACCGGACCGGCCGCCGCCCCGCGGACCGCGGTGGCCGCAGGCCCGCCGGCCGCAGGACCACCCGCCGCGGCACCCCGCCGGCCCTCCGCCTACCGGCTCCAGCCCATGGTCGGCAGGGCCGCCGAGGCCGCACCCCGCCGCCGCCCCGCGCTGCCGCCCGTACGCACCCGGCCCTTCGAGGAACTGCCGGACCTCGGGCACGCGATGGTGCTCACCTTCGACGACGGCCCCGACCCCGTCTACACCCCGCAGATCCTGGCCACCCTGCGCAGACACCAGGTGCACGCCATGTTCTTCCTGTGCGGCGAGATGGCCGACGACAACCAGGATCTGGTGCGGGCCATCGCCGAGGACGGTCACGTGATCGGCAACCACACCTGGACGCATCCCCTGATGACCGGCCTGAGCCGGGCGGAGGCGAGGGACGAGATCGAGCGGACCAGCGAGGTGATCCGGCGGACGGCCGGGGACGCGCCGCTCTGGTTCCGGGCTCCGTACGGGGCGTGGAACCGCAACGTCTTCGAGATCGGCGCCGAGCTGGACATGGAACCGATGGCCTGGACGGTCGACACGCTGGACTGGGAGACACCCGGCACCGACGCGATCATCAGCCGGGTGCTGGCCGGCGCGGCCCCGGGCGTGGTCGTCCTCTCCCACGACGCCGGCGGCAACCGCTCGCAGACCGTCGAGGCACTACCCCAGTACCTGCCCCGCCTGATCGACCAGGGCTACCGGCTCACGGTGCCGTACCGCACGTGAAGCACCGGGGCCTCTCCGCCGGAAGCGGGCGCCCGGCGCGTGCGGTGCGTGCGTCGGCCGCGTACAGGGGCGGCGCGGCACCCAGCGCGCACCCGGCCGGTCCGGCGGGAGGCCCCGGACACCTGACGCACGGACGGGCGAAGACGCCTCAGCGGGTCTCCACCAGGCGCGCGAAGACGACCACGTTCCCGTCGTACCCGCCGGCCTTCGTGTAGCCGCCGCCGCAGGTGATGACGCGCAGTTCGGCGTAGCCGGTGTCGCCGTACACCCGGGGGCCGGGAAATTCGGCCTTGGAGAAGACCTCCACGCCGTAGATCTCGAAGACCGCGACCCGGCCGTCGTAGCGGGTCACCTCCACGTGCTCGCCCTTCGTGAGGGCGCCGAGCCCGTAGAAGACGGCGGGCCCCGACATGTTGTCGACGTGCCCGACGATCACCGACGTTCCCCGCTGCCCGGGGGAGATGCCGTTCTGATACCAGCCCGCCAGGTTGGTGTCCTGCGGGGAAGGCGCGGCGATCCAGCCGTCCTGATCGAGGCCCACGTCCACGATCGGGGCGTCCACCTTGATCGCCGCGATCGAGACACGGGCCGCGGGGGCGTACGGCAGCATCTGCACCGGCTCCGCGGCAGGTGGGACGCTCCCGGCGTCCTGGGAGCCGTCGATCCGGGCGGCGGCCACCGGCTGCGGCGGCCCGGCCGGCACGTCGACGCCGTTCCTCATCAACGCGATCCCGGTGAGCATGACCAGGGCGACGGCACCCCAGGGAGTGTGTCTGGTCCGCTGGACCTTCCAGTTGTCCCGGCCCATGGTTCTCCCTTTCGTCGCCACGCTCGGCACGCTAAGGGCCCAGGGGTACGACGGCGATCGGAGCGGCGCGAACGGGTGGCGCCGGATTTCCCGCAGGTCAGCCGCGCTGCCTGTCGGAGTAATGGCCGGATAAAAATTCTGACGGTCCGTGACCTGCGACTCCGTCAGGTCGCCCCGCGCACCCCTCGGCGTGTCGCCGCACCGGAAGCGGCGGTGCCGACATGCGACCCGGAAGGGGTTCTGGTGAGGGTTCGTCATGGGACGCGTTCGACCGATCCCGGAGGAGTGGCTTCCGGGGCGCGTCCCGCTGGAGGTTCTCACGATGCGTGTCACACGCGCTCTCGCGGTCACCGCGACGGCATTCGCGGCGGTCGGACTCGCCCCCTCGCTGGCCGTAGCCGGCGGCGGGCCGTCGCCGTCCGTCCCGGTGAACGTCACCGTCAACCCGCGTGCGGTCCACCAGGGTGCCACGCTGCAGATCAGCGCTCAGGGCTGCAATCGCGGCGGCCGGGTGTGGTCGAACGCGTTCCCGACGGTGGAGCTCTCGGCGGGCCGCACCGGCTACGCCACCGCGCGCATCCGCTACGACACCACCCCGGGGCACTACAACCTGTCGGTGCGCTGCAACGGCAGCAACAACGGCAGCAACAACGGCAACAGCAACGGCAACAGCAACGGGTTCGGCGACGACGACGCCAGCGACTTCGGCAACGGCAACGGCAACGGCAACGGCAACGGCGCCGTGGCGACCGCGCGGTTCACCGTGCTCGACGGCCGGGGGGCCCAGGGCGGCCTCGGCGGCTCCATGGGGCCCGGTTCCACGGAGACGCGGATCGGCGGCGGGCTGGTGGCGGCCGCGGCCGTCGGCGGCGCCGTCTTCGTCGTCCGCCGTCGTCGGACGAGCCATGCGGCCGTGTAGCGCACCGCCTCTGCCGCCCGGCCCGATACGCCCGTCGCCCCGAGTCCCGGATCAGGGACCCGGGGCGACTGACGTTCGCGTGCGGCTCCCGTCAGCGGTCAGCCGTCGGGGGGCAGGGGGTCAGCGGTCAGTGCCTGCCGGTGGCGCCACGGCGGCGTACGAAGAAGACGGTGCCGGTGGCTGCGACCAGGACGAGCGCCGCACCCAGGGCGAGCTCCCCGCCGTCGAGCGACCCGATACTCCCGCCGAGACCGCCCTGGACGCCCGCGGGGGCGGGCAGGGACGTGGAGTTCGCCGTCGGGACGGCGGGGGCGGGGAGGGATGTGGAGTTCGCCGTCGGGACGGCGGTGGCGGTGCCGATCACCGGCGTGACGGCGGCGGGGTTGGTGGACGAACCCGTGCCCGTGGCTGTACCCGTGCTCGTGCCCGGGGTGGTGCTGCCGGTGATGGTGAGGCTGGCGTTCTTGGCGTCGCCGCTGGAGCCGCATTTGAACGTCACCGCGTAGATGGCACCCTGCTGGGCGTCCCCGTCCACCGTGGCGACGGCCGTGGTGGTTCCGCTGGGGATGACGGCGGTGTCGAAGACTCCCGACGTGACGGTCGTCCCGCCCGAACACCCACCGCTGCCCAGCGTGACCTGCCCGCCGGGCGCTATCACCGACGGTGTGACGGTGGGGGTGAAGGGCGAGGTGCTCCCCCCGTCCTGTGACGCGTGGGCGGCGGGCGACGCGAGGAGGAGGGCGGTGGCGCCGGACAGGGCGAGGGGTGCGACACGTATCGCGCGCATGTGAGCCTCCGGGGACCGAGGCGTATCCGCGGAACCGGTTTCCGCGAGGCGGGGAGCACGAGGAAATACGTCTCGGTGTCCGACACGCTAGGAGCGCGCCACATCACCCGCGATCGGAGTAAGGCGAATGGGGGAGTGCCGTCCCCCGGGAGGCCCACCGCCCGGGGGACGCGTCCTTCCGGGGGCCCTCCTCAGCGTGCCGCGTGCGGGAAGAGGTCGAAGAAGGGAGCGGCGGTCGCCGAGATGCCCCGTCCGAAGGGGGCGTCGAAGTCCCAGATCAGGAAGAGGAGGAAGGCGATCAGCACGCTGAAGAGGCCCGCGAGGAGCAGCTCTCTGAAGGTTCTGCGGATCTGCAGCGTGAAGATCAGTCCCACGGTCACCAGGGCGCCGATGATGAGACCGAACCACACCACCCCCGGCATCGTGGCGCCCGCGTTCTGCCCGCGTGCGCTGCGTGCGTCGTCGGCCGCCGCGACCTGGTCCACGAGCGGCTGGTAGGCCTGGCCCTCGTGGTCGTCCTGCGGGACGTAGGCGGTGACGTCGGCGCGGATGGTGTCGAGGAGCCGGGTCCCCTCGTCCGTGAGGGAGCCGTGCTTCTCCATGTACCGCCATTCGTCGTTCACCACGTAGGAGACGTAGGTGTCGACGTCGGCACGGATGCGGTTGCGGACCTCCGCCGGATAGACGGACGACCGCGCGTGCACCTCGTGCAGCGCCTGGGCCTCCAGGCGCACGGACTCCTGGGCCGAGCTGCGGCCCTCCCAGACGCCCGCGATGGCGAGGCCGAGCACGATGGCGTACACCACGCCGATCATCATCGTCATGTACTCGATGACGTCGGGCGTCTCGGAGGGGTCGTCGTCCTCGCCGACGCGGCGGTTGTTGAGGACGGCGATGGTGAGTACGACGGCACAGACCGATGCCATCGCGATGGAGAGGGCGATCCATTCCGACAAGGTGTCCTCCGTCGGGTCAGCGGGACGAGCGAGGCCTGAGCACGGCGACGGCGAACACGGCGGGAGCTGTGATCATCAGGGTCAGCGTCACCAACGAGGTTCCGCTGTCGTGCACTTGGCGGTGGGGCTTGCGATAGGCCGGCAGCGCGACGACACGGGCCGTGGGGTGCGCGGACGGGGTGGGTGAGGGGGTCGGCGACGGACTCGGCCTCGGCGCGGGCGGTGGCGCCGGTACGGGGGCCGGTGGCGTCGGCCGGGGAGTGGGCGGCGGGAGCGCGCGCGGGGCCGGCGGCCGGGGCTTCGGCGGTGGCGGCGGGGGCTCCGGCGTGGGGGACGGTTCGGGCTCCGGCGTCGGGGGCGGCGGAGGCGGGGGAGTGGGGGACGGTGGAGGCGGTGTGGGTTCGGGCGAGGGCGGCGGCGGGGGAGGAGTGCATACGCCGCTTCCCGCGACGGCGACCGCGGTGATACCGCCGTCCGGCCCGATGACGGCGACCGCGCAGGCATCCGCGACCGCCGGGGCGGGCGCGGACATCAGCCAGAGGAGCGCGGTGGCCGCGGTGAGCCGTCCGATACGTGATCCGTGCACGCCCCGGATCATGGTCCCCCTCGGCGGCACACACACGAAGCACTTGGGTGATTCGCCTGATGGTGGGACAATCGCCGATTTTCCTGTACGGAAGGGGGAAGCGTGCTGTGTCTTCCGGTGGAGGACCGCCGAGGGTCGGCTGTCCGCCGGACACCGCCTAGTCGGACCGCGCGGACTGTTTTCGGTGAGCGGCTCCTGACGGACGGTGAGGGGCGACTTCCGTTTCCGGGGCGCGTGTTCGGCGCGGTGGGGCGGTGTGGAACTCGCCGCGCGATCCGCCTCCCGCCCGTACCGCTCATTCGGCGTGGCCTGAAATGCCGCTCGGAGGGCAGGTTCCCCGGTGTGCGGTTACCGGGGGGTCGGTTTCCGATGGCGGGCCGACAACTCGCCTTTCGGTAAAGGGGAGTGATACCGCGAGAGGGGTCAGGTGATGCCCGGGGAAGAGCGCCGGACGCTATGTGATATGAAGGGTCCGGAGATGCCTGATTCAACACCGGTGACGAGTTGGCCAGTTCCGGATCGTCCTGCGGTGGCCCAGTGGGAACCCCGGTCGCTCCGCGTTCACCTGCGGATACGTACGGTGGTCACACCTGTCACCGGGGTGTGACCAATAACGGACCGCTAATTTCCGTTTCCTCTCGCTCTCTTGGCGGTCGGTCAGTAGCCTCTGGTCAACACTGACCATGAACATGGCCGGATCGTCGTGGCGACTTGTTGGAGACATCGATGGAGCGTCCCGCCTGGGCACCGCAAGGCATAGACATATCGGTGCCGAGCGTGTCCCGCATGTACGACTTCTATCTGGGCGGCTCGCACAATTTCGAGGTGGACCGGGAAGCGGCCCGCAGGGCGATGGAGTTCATGCCTGGTCTCCCCAAGATCATGCAGGCCAATCGCGCGTTCATGCGCAGGGCGGTGCGTTACGCGGTGGCCTCGGGCGTCACCCAGTTCCTGGACATCGGCTCGGGCATACCGACCTTCGGCAACGTCCACGAGGTCGCCCACGCCGCCGACCCCGCGGCGCGCATCGCCTACGTCGACCACGACCCGGTCGCGGTGGCGCACAGCCGTGCGGTTCTCGACGGCGACAGCCGCACCACCGTGGTCGCCGCCGATCTGCGCCGTCCGCGGGAGATCCTCAAGAACCCGGAGATCGGCGAACTGCTCGACCTGGAAAGGCCGGTGGCCCTCCTGCTGGTGGCCGTACTCCACTTCGTCGAGGACTCCGACGACCCGTACGCCGCCGTCGCCGAGCTGTGCGAGGCTCTCGCCCCGGGCAGCCTGCTCGTGGTCACCCACGCCGCGTACGAGGGCATCCCGCTCACCCGCGAGGAGGCGGGCGGCGCGGTGGGCGTGTACAGCAGCATCCGCAACCCGCTCATCATGCGCTCGCCCGCGGAGGTGGCCCGGTTCTTCGAGGGCTGGGAGCTGGTGGACCCGGGGCTGGTCCCGATGCCGGACTGGCGGCCCGACCCCGGCACGGCGGGAGAGCCGGAAGACCCGTTCGCCTTCTCGGGCTATGCCGGTGTGGGGCGCAAGGCGTGAGCATCCCCGCCCAGAAGTCCGGAGCGCCGGACGAGGAACCGGACGGTCCCGAGGACCGGCTCCGGCGCTTCGCCACGATCTGGAGCAGGGCCATCTTCCCGTCGACGGCCACCTCGCTGACCCGTCCCGAGTTCGAACAGCATCTGCTGCCCCTGGCACGCGAACTGAACGAGACCCTGCACGCCCGCCCCTTCGACGCGGCACCCGCCCAGCAGGTCGGCACCGCACTCGTCGCGGCCCACTGCACCGACCCCGACGCCCTCAGCGCCACCCTCGGCGTCATCGACTCGTACCTGGTGCTCTACTGCGGCGGCAACGGCCCCGCCGAGCTCTCGACCGAGGACAGCCGGGCCCGTAGCGCGCGCATCCAGCACGCTCTGGCCGGGGGGTACAGCCACGCGCTGCGCGAGCGGACCCTGGGCGAGCAGGAGGCCATCGCCCGCTCCGCGCTGACCGCGCGTTCGCACGCCGAGCAGGTGCTGCACGAGACACAGGCCCGCTTCCAGGCGGTCTTCGCGGAAGCGGCCATCGGCATCGCCATCGCCGACCTCGACGGCAACGTGCTGGAGAGCAACGACACCCTCACCCGCATGTTCGGCGGCCTCGACAGTCATGTCCGCAGCCGCAAGCTGACCGACTGGGCCCACCCGGAGGACACCCCGCACGTCTGGCCGTACTACCACGAACTCGTACGCGGCGAACGCGACCACTACCGCGTCGAGAAGCCCTACTACCGCAACGACGGCACGGTCCTGTGGACCAACCTCACGGTGTCGCTGCTGCGCGATCCCGAGGGGAACCCCGAGTACCAGCTCGCGCTCATGGAGGACACCACCGAGCGCAGGCTGCTCAACCTGAGGCTGCGGTACGAGGCCACCCACGACGCGCTCACCGGACTGCCCAACCGGACCCTCTTCTTCGAGCGGCTGGAGAAGGCGGTGGCGGCCAAGGGCGGCACCCGCTTCGGGCTCTGCTATCTCGACCTCGACGGCTTCAAGGCCATCAACGACAGCCTCGGCCACGCGGCGGGCGACCGCCTGCTCGTCGAGGTCGCGGACCGGCTGCAGAGCTGCGCCACGGCGCAGGGCGAGATGGTGGCCCGCCTCGGCGGCGACGAGTTCGTGGCGCTGACCACCGGTCCGAACACCGCGCGGGAGGTGGGCGACCTCGCCTGCCGCATCCTGAACGTGCTGTCGACGCCCATCCGGATCGAGGGCCGGGAACTGACGGTGCGCGGCTCCATCGGAGTCGTCGAAGGCCCCTCCGGCATCCGCAGCGCCGCCGAGGTGCTGCGCAGCGCGGACATCACGATGTACCGCGCCAAATCGGCCGGCGGCAACCGCTTCGAGCTCGCCGACGAGGAGGCCGACGCCCGCGCCATCACCCGGCACGGGCTCACCACGGCGCTCCCGGCGGCCCTGGAGCGGGGCGAGTTCTTCATCGAGTACCAGCCGCTGGTGCACCTCGGCGACGGCAGCGTGCACGGCGCGGAGGCCCTCGTCCGCTGGCTGCACCCGCAGCACGGCATCCTCGGACCGGACCAGTTCATCCCGCTCGCCGAGCACACCGGCCTCATCGTGCCACTCGGCCGCTGGGTGCTGGAGGAGTCCGTCCGCCAGGCCCACCACTGGCAGGAACGTCACAGCGACGGCGGCCCCCTGCGGATCAACGTCAACCTCTCGCCGACCCAGCTCCACCACCCCCGGCTCGTCGCCGAGACCGTGGACGTACTGGAGCGGTCCGGTCTGGAGCCCGGCGCGCTCTGCCTCGAGCTCACCGAGTCCGCCCTCATCGGGGCCGACGACGGACTGCTCAAACCGCTGCGGCAGCTGGCGGAGATGGGCGTCGACATCGCCCTCGACGACTTCGGCACCGGCTACTCCAACCTCGCCAACCTGCGCCGCCTCCCGGTCAGCGTGCTCAAGCTCGACCGGTCCTTCACCCGGGGCATGCAGCGGCACCCGGCGGACCCCGTCGACCTGAAGATCGTGGAGGGCATCGTCACCCTGGCGCACAGCCTCGAACTGGCGGTGACGGTGGAGGGCGTGGAGACGGCGGCCCAGGCCGAGCAGCTGCGGGAGCTGGGCTGCGACACGGCCCAGGGCTGGTACTACGCCCGCCCCGGCGCCCCGGACCGCATCCACTCGCTGGTGCTGGCCGACGCCGTGTGAGCGGGGCGGGGCGGACGGCCCTCCGGGGCCCGTTCACCCCCGCCCGGCGGACCCGCCGAGGAGGCTGCCCGGGTCCGCCTCCAGCAGCATCCGCTGGAGCTCCCTGGCCGCGCGGGGCGGTGCCACGTCCGTGCGGTGGGCCAGCGCGATGGTCCGCCGCAGCCCGGGCGGGGCCAGCGGGGTCATCCGCAGCCCCTGGCCTGCCCGGCCCGCGACCATGCGCGGCACCACGGCCATGCCGAGTCCCGCCCGTACGAAACCGAGCACCGCGTCCATCTCACCGCCCTCCACCGTGAACGTGGGCTCGAAGCCCTCCGCCCGGCAGGCGGCGACGGTGAGCTCGCGCAGGTCGTAGCCGTGGCGGAACATCACCAGCGGTACGCCCTGGAGATCGGCGATCCGTACGGACTTCCCCCGGCCCGGCGCGGGGGCGTCCGCCGCCGACACCACGACCAGGTCCTCGTGCAGCAGCTCCACCGTGGTCAACGCCGGTGAGGCGGCGGGCAGGGGGAGCACCAGCAGGGCGATGTCGAGTGCGCCGCGCGCCAGTTGGCGTACCAGGTCGTGCGAACCGCCCTCCTCCAGCAGGAGTTCGATCCCCGGATGACGGTCGTGGTACGCCCGCAGCACGTCGGGCAGCAGACCGGTGCAGATGCTCGGGGTGGCGCCGAGGCGGATGCGCCCGCGCCGCAGCCGTACCAGCTCCTGCACTTCGCGGCGCGCTGTCTCCGCGTCGGCGAGGATGCGGCGGGCCAGCGGCAGCAGGGTCTCGCCCGCGTCGGTCAGCGTGATGTTGCCCCGGGCCCGGCTGAACAGCTCGGCGCCGAGCTCGTTCTCCAGGGCCCGGATCTGCTGGGACAGCGAGGGCTGGGAGACATGCACCGCTTCGGCGGCCCGGGTGAAGTGCCGGGCCTCGGCGACGGCCACGAAATAAGTGAGCTGCTGGAAGTGCATAAAGGCAGGTTAAACCCGTCGCATAGGACATGCCTATGGAGATGAGCGTGGCCATCTCTTGGACCGATGGGGACCTCCGGCTCTACCGTCGTGCTCATGGCATTGGCAACACGGGCGGAACGACGGCCGTCCATGACGCGCACGCTCTGGGACTCGACCGTCGGCAAGAAAACGATCATGGCAGTGAGCGGCCTGATCATGCTGGGCTACCTGGTCGTACACATGCTGGGCAACCTGAAAATCTTCTTCGGGCCCGGCGAGTTCAACCACTACGCCCACTGGCTGCGCACGCTCGGCGAGCCCTTCCTCCACCACGAGTGGGCGCTCTGGATCGTCCGCCTGGTGCTGGTCGCCGCCGTGGTGCTGCACGCCGTCTCGGCGTACCAGCTCAGCCGGCGCGACATCAGGGCGCGCCCCGTCGGCTACGTCCACAGGAGGGCCCGGGCGAGCTATGCCACCCGGACCATGCGGTGGGGCGGCATCATCCTCGCGCTCTTCATCGTCTGGCACATCCTCGACCTCACCACCGGCACCGTGCACAGCGGCGGGTTCCAGGCCGGGCACCCGTACCAGAACGTGGTCGACACCTTCTCCACCTGGTACGGCGACGTCATCTACATCGTCGCGGTGCTCGCCGTCGGCCTCCACGTCCAGCACGGGTTCTGGAGCGCGGCGCAGACCCTCGGAGTCGGCAGTGCCACCCGTGACCGGGTTCTGAAGACCCTGGCCAACGTGATCGCGGTGGTGCTCACCGCGGGATTCGTGTCCGTACCCGTTGCCGTCATGACCGGAGTCGTGAGCTGACATGAGCGACTACACGCAGTACCGCACGGGCGAGCCGCTCGTCGACACCAAGGCCCCCGAGGGACCCGTCGCCGAACGCTGGGACACCCGTCGCTTCGAGGCCAGGCTCGTCAACCCGGCGAACCGCCGCAAGCACACGGTGATCGTCGTCGGCACCGGTCTCGCCGGCGGATCGGCCGGCGCCACCCTCGCCGAACAGGGTTACCACGTCGTCCAGTTCTGCTTCCAGGACTCTCCGCGCCGCGCCCACTCGGTCGCGGCCCAGGGCGGCATCAACGCCGCGAAGAACTACCGCAACGACGGTGACTCCGTCCACCGGCTCTTCTACGACACAGTCAAGGGCGGCGACTTCCGCGCCCGCGAGTCCAACGTGCACCGTCTCGCGCAGATCTCCGTCGAGATCATCGACCAGTGCGTCGCGCAGGGTGTCCCCTTCGCCCGCGAGTACGGCGGGCTCCTCGACAACCGGTCCTTCGGCGGGGTCCAGGTGTCCCGCACCTTCTACGCCCGGGGCCAGACCGGACAGCAGCTCCTGCTCGGTGCCTACCAGGCGCTGTCCCGGCAGATCGCGGCGGGCAACGTCGAACTCCACGCGCGCACCGAGATGCTCGACCTGATCGTGGTCGACGGGCGGGCCCGGGGCATCGTCGCCCGCGACCTGGTCACCGGGCGGATCGACACCTACTTCGCCGACGCGGTCGTGCTGGCCAGCGGCGGTTACGGCAACGTCTTCTACCTCTCGACCAACGCGATGAACTCCAACGCCACCGCCGTCTGGCGGGCCCATCGGCGCGGCGCCCACTTCGCGAACCCCTGCTTCACCCAGATCCACCCCACCTGCATCCCGCGCACCGGCGACCACCAGTCCAAGCTCACCCTGATGAGCGAGTCGCTCCGCAACGACGGCCGGATCTGGGTTCCCAAGGCCAAGGGCGACGACCGCCCGGCCAACGAGATCCCCGAGGAGGAGCGCGACTACTACCTGGAGCGGATCTATCCCGCCTTCGGCAACCTCGTACCCCGCGACATCGCCTCCCGCGCCGCCAAGAACGTCTGCGACGAGGGCCGCGGCGTCGGCCCCGGCGGTCAGGGCGTCTACCTGGACTTCGCCGACGCCATCGCCCGGATGGGCCGCGCCAAGGTCGAGGAGAAGTACGGCAACCTCTTCGACATGTACGCCCGGATCACCGCCGAGGACCCGTACGGGACCCCGATGCGGATCTACCCCGCCGTGCACTACACGATGGGCGGCCTCTGGGTCGACTACGACCTCCAGACCACGATCCCCGGACTCTTCGCGATCGGCGAGGCCAACTTCTCCGACCACGGGGCCAACCGCCTCGGCGCCTCCGCGCTGATGCAGGGCCTCGCCGACGGCTACTTCGTCCTGCCGTCCACCATCAACGACTACCTCGCCCGCAATCCGCACACCACCCCCGTGGGCGCGGACCACCCGGCGGTCGTGGAGACGGTCGCCGAGACCGAGGACCGGCTCAACCTGCTGCTCGCCGTCGACGGCGACCGCACCCCCGACTCCTTCCACCGCGAGATCGGCGAACTCATGTGGGAGTTCTGCGGGATGGCCCGCACGGAGGAGGGACTCCGTACGGCGCTCGCCAGAATTCCCCTGATCCGCGAGGAGTTCTGGCGCCGCGTCAAGGTCCCCGGTACCGGCGAGCAGTTCAACCAGTCGCTGGAGAAGGCCAACCGGATCGTCGACTACCTGGAGCTCGCCGAGCTGATGTGCCTCGACGCCCTCCACCGCGCCGAGTCCTGCGGCGGCCACTTCCGCGAGGAGTCGCAGACCCCCGACGGCGAAGCGGCCCGCCGGGACGAGGAGTTCTCCTACGCCGCCGCGTGGGAGTTCACCACCACCGGCGAGGCCCCCGTCCTGCACAAGGAAGACCTCGTGTTCGAGTACGTACACCCCACCCAGCGGAGCTACGCATGAAGCTCACCCTGCGCGTCTGGCGCCAGCGAGACGCCGAGGCGCCCGGCGCCATGGCCACCTACGAAGTCGACGGCATCTCGCAGGACATGTCGTTCCTCGAAATGCTCGACACCCTCAACGAGGGGCTCATCCTCGAAGGCGACGAACCGGTCGCCTTCGACCACGACTGCCGCGAAGGCATCTGCGGAGCGTGCAGCCTCGTCATCAACGGCGACGCGCACGGCCCCGAGCGCACCACCACCTGCCAGCTCCACATGCGGTCCTTCGACGACGGCGACACCATCGACATCGAGCCCTGGCGCGCCTCGGCGTTCCCGGTCATCAAGGACCTGGTGGTCGACCGCTCGGCCTTCGACCGCATCATCCAGTCCGGCGGTTACATCTCCGCTCCCACCGGTACGGCCCCCGACGCGCACGCCACCCCGGTGCCCAAGCCGGACGCCGACTTCGCCTTCGAGCACGCCGAGTGCATCGGCTGCGGTGCCTGCGTCGCCGCCTGCCCCAACGGCTCGGCGATGCTCTTCACCTCGGCGAAGATCAACCACCTCAACGTGCTCCCGCAGGGCGCGCCCGAGCGGGAGACCCGGGTGCTCGACATGGTCGCCACCATGGACGAGGAGGGCTTCGGCGGCTGCACCCTGACCGGCGAGTGCGCCACCGCCTGCCCGAAGGGGATCCCGCTCCCGTCGATCGCCGCGATGAACAAGGAGTGGCTGCGCGCCACCCGCAAGGTCCGGCGCTGACCCAGGGTCCGGCGCCGGCCCGAGGCCCGGCGCTGATCCGAGAGGCGCCACCCGACCGTCCCGCCGCCGCACCGTGGGCGCCGGCGGGACCTGCCGGAGGGGGCGGAGCGGTTTTCAAGGGGCCGTTCCACCCCCTCCGGGCTCTCCGGGCGCCCGTACGCAGCCCGCCGGCCCCGTGCTCCCGTACGCGGCCCGACCGCTCCGCCCAGCCCGGCGCCTCCGCTCAGCCCGTACGCAGCGCCCGGGCCAGGAAGGGGGCCGTGCGGCTGCCCGCCGCCCGCGCGACCTCGGCCGGGGTGCCCGTCGCGACGATCCGCCCGCCCTCCTCGCCGCCGCCCGGCCCCATGTCGATCACATGGTCCGCACCGGCCACCACCGCCATGTCGTGCTCCACGACCACCACCGTGCCGCCCGCGTCCACCAGCCCGTGCAACTGGCGCATCAGCACCTCCACATCGGCCGGATGCAGCCCCGTGGTCGGCTCGTCCAGCACGTACAGGGTGTGGCCCCGCCGGGCCCGCTGGAGCTCCGCCGCCAGCTTGATCCGCTGCGCCTCCCCGCCCGACAACTCGGTGGCGGGCTGCCCGAGGCGGAGATAGCCGAGCCCCACCTCGTTCAGCGTGCGCAGGCTCCGCTCGGCGGCCGGTACTCCGGCGAAGAACCCGGCCGCCGACTCCACCGTGAGATCCAGCACCTCGGCGATGGAGAGCCCGCGCAGGGTGACCTCCAGCGTCGGCGGGTTGTAGCGCGCCCCGTGGCAGTCCGGGCAGGGCGCGTACGTACTGGGCAGGAAGAGCAGCTCCACGGAGACGAACCCCTCACCCTGGCAGGTCTCGCACCGTCCGCCCGCCACGTTGAACGAGAACCGTCCCGCCCGGTAGCCGCGCTCCCGCGCCGTCCCCGTCCCGGCGAACAGCTTGCGTACGACGTCGAAGAGACCGGTGTACGTGGCCAGGTTGGAGCGCGGCGTACGGCCGATGGGCTTCTGGTCCACCTGCACGAGCCGGTCCACCGCCTCCAGCCCCCGCGCGGACACGCAGTCCCGGACGACGGGCGCGTCCGGCAGGTCCGCGGTCGGCGAGGCCTGGCGGTCGGCGAGCGCTCCGGCCAGCACCTGGCCGACCAGCGTCGACTTGCCCGAACCCGAGACACCCGTGACGGCGGTGAAGACCCCGAGCGGGAACGCCACGTCGACGCCCCGCACGTTGTGGCGCCGGACCCCGTCGAGCCGCACCTCGCCGGACGGGGTGCGCGGCGGGCGGGGCGTCGGCGCCGCCCCGCCGAAGAGGAAGCGCCGGGTCGCCGACTCCGCCACCCCGGCGAGACCGGCCGGCGGACCGCTGTGCAGCACCCGTCCGCCGTGCTCCCCGGCGAGCGGCCCCACGTCCACCAGCCAGTCGGCCTGCCGCACCACGTCCACCTGGTGCTCCACCACGAAGACCGAGTTGCCGGCCTCCTTCAGCCTGCCGAGCACCGCCAGCAGGGACGCCGTGTCGGCCGGGTGCAGACCCGCCGACGGCTCGTCCAGCACGTACACCACACCGAACAGGCCGGACCGCAACTGCGTTGCCAGCCGCAGCCGTTGGAGCTCGCCGGAAGAGAGCGTCGGCGCCGTCCGGTCGAGGCTGAGGTAGCCGAGGCCCAGCTCGGTGACCGTCCCGATGCGCGCCAGCAGATCCGTGGTCATCACCCGCGCCGTCGCGTCGCCGCCCGACGCGCGCAACAGCTCCGACAGAGCGGCCAGCGGCAGCGCGGCCAGCTCCGCGATGGTGTGACCGGCGAAGGTCACCGCCATCGCCTCCGGCCGCAGCCGCCCGCCCCCGCAGACCGGACACGGAACGCTCGTCAGGAAACGCTTCGCGCGTGCCCGCAGGGTCCGGCTCCGGGAGTCCGCGAAGGTGTGCATCACATAGCGGCGTGCGCTCATGTACGTCCCCTGGTAGGGGCGTTGGATGCGGCCGGCGTCACGTACCGGATGAACCGTCACCACCGGCTGCTCGTCCGTGAAGAGGATCCACTCCCGCTCCCCGGCCGGAAGCTCGCGCCAGGGCCGGTCGACGTCGTACCCGAGGGCGTCGAGCACGTCCCGCAGGTTCTTGCCCTGCCATGCACCCGGCCAGGCCGCGATCGCCCCCTCCCGGATCGACAACGAGGCATCCGGGACGAGGAGTTCCTCCGAGGTGCGGTGGATCCGGCCCAGCCCGTGGCACTCGGGGCAGGCGCCCGCCGCGGTGTTGGGGGAGAAGGAGTCCGAGTCCAGCCGCTCGGCGCCCTCCGGATACTCCCCGGCCCGGGAGAACAGCATCCGCAGCGAGTTGGAGAGCGTGGTCACCGTACCCACCGAGGAGCGCTCGCCGGCCGAGGAGCGCCGCTGCTCCAGCGAGACGGCCGGCGGCAGCCCGGTGATCTCGCCGACCGCCGGAGCGCCGACCTGGTGGATCAGCCGGCGGGCGTACGGCGCCACCGACTCGAAGTACCGCCGCTGCGCCTCCGCGTAGATCGTGCCGAACGCCAGCGACGACTTGCCGGAACCGGACACCCCGGTGAAGACGGTCAGGGTGTCGCGGGGGATGTCCACGTCGATGTTCTGGAGGTTGTGCTCGCGGGCGCCGCGCACCCGGACGTACGGATCGTGGGGGGTGGACATCGGTGCGGACTCCGAACATGTGGGGAGAAATAGGAACATTCTAACGGGTCGTCCGGTCGGCGAGGCATTGCCTGCCCGGGCGGGGGCACGCGGGGAGCATGCCGATGATCCACGGCCGGCAGGGGCGGGCGACCGTCCGGCCGGCACGGACGACAAGGAGAGTGCTGAGCGATGACGGATGACCAGAACCCCCGCGAGGACGGTTCCGTACCGACACCGGAGGACCTCCGGGCACAGGCGTCGGCCGCGCGGGACGAACTCGGCCGGACGCTCGAGCAACTGGCCGGGACGGCCGACGCGACCGTACGCGCCAAGGCCGACGAGCTGACCACGCAGGCGCGGGAGGAGACCGCGGACGCGACGGCGCTGGGGCAGGAGAAGGCGGCCGGAGCGAAGGACCGTGCCGTGGAGAAGGCCGAGGAGCTGCGGGCCCGAGCCGCGGAGAAGGCCACCGAGGCGCGCGCGGAGGCCCTGGAGCGGACTCCGGACGCCGTGCTGGGCACCGCGGCTCAGGCCCAGCAGCAGATCGGGGTGGCCGTACGGACCCTGGGGGAGAAGTTCCAGGAGCACGCGCCCGAGCCCGTGCGCCGGGGCGCCGACCGCGTGGTCCACGCCGCGCGGGGCAAGGAGGGGCTGCTGGTCGCCGGGGGAGTGGCCGCCGTCGCGGTGGTCGCCGTCGCGCGTCAACGGCGGCGTGGATGAACGTCCCCGCCCTCGTGTACAAGCCCGTCGGCCTCGCGGTCGGCATGGCGGGCGGCCTCGTGGCCGGGGCCGTCTTCCGCCAGGTCTGGAAGACGGTCGCCCGCGAGGACGACGCCCCGAGCCCGACGGACCGTGACCGCGGCTGGCCGGAGATCCTCGCCGCGGCAGCCCTGCAGGGGGCGATCTTCTCCACCGTCCGCGCCGCGGTCGGGCGGGGCGGGGCCATCACCGTGAAGCGCCTGACGGGAACCTGGCCCGACTGACGGGCCCGCCCCGGCGCGATCCGCCGGCGTACCCGCCGAGAAGCCCGCCACCGGAACGCGAACCGGTGGCGGGCT
>NZ_JBSFFN010000041.1:0-64338 GCF_053596135.1 Streptomyces sp. NPDC001770
GTGGTGGCGATCCTGGCGGTGCTGAAGACGGGTGCGGCGTACGTTCCGGTGGATCCGGAGTATCCGGCCGCGCGGATCGCGTATCTGCTGGAGGATGCCTGTCCGGTTCTGCTGGTGACGGATGTCCGTACGGGTGAGCGGTTGCCGGAGGGTCCGGTCGGCCGGCTGGTGGTGGACGAGCCGGTGACGGCGGTGTCGGTGGCGGGGTGCCCGGTGGTGGACCCGGGAGTGCCGGTCGGTCCGGACCATCCGGCGTACGTCATCTACACCTCGGGTTCCACGGGCAGGCCCAAGGGCGTGGTCGCGACCCACGGCGGCCTCCTCAACCTGCTCGCCAACCAGTTGCCCCTGGTCTTCCGCGCGAAGAGGCGGATGCGGATCGGGCTGACCACGTCCGTGTCCTTCGACGCCTCCCTCGACCAGCTGATCGCCCTCTTCGCGGGCCACGAGCTGCACGTCCTGGACGAGGCGACCAGGTCCGATCCGCGGGCCTACCTCGACTACGCCGCCCGGGCCGGACTGGACACCGTCGGCGGCACCCCGTCCTATCTGCAACTCCTCGTCGAGAACGGCCTGCTGGACAACCCCCGGTGGCGCCCCACGATGGTCGGGCTGGGCGGCGAGACCGTCCCCGAGCAGCTGTGGGAACGGCTGCGGGCGGCCGGCGGGGTGACCTCCCTGAACTACTACGGGCCGTCCGAGTGCACGGTGGACTCGGTCGTCGCACCACTGGAATCCAGCCCGCACCAGGTGATCGGCCGGCCTCTCGGCGGTGTCCGGCTGTACGTGCTCGACGGCGCGTTGCGGCCGGTGCCGTCCGGGGTGGCGGGTGAGCTGTACATCGCGGGTGCGGGGCTGGCGCGCGGCTACCTGAACCGTCCCGGTCTGACCTCGGGGCGGTTCGTGGCGGACCCGTTCGGTCCCGGTGGTTCGCGGATGTACCGCACGGGCGACCTGGTGCGGTGGAACCCGGACGGGAACCTGGAGTTCCTCGGCCGCACCGACGACCAGGTCAAGATCCGCGGCTACCGGATCGAACTCGGCGAGATCGAGGCGGTCCTCGCCGGTCACCCGCGGGTCGCGCGCGCCGCCGTGGTCGTCCGGCAGGACCGGGCGCAGGACTCCCGGATCGTCGCCTACCCGGTGCCCGTCACCGGCGCGGAGCTGCGGCCCGAGGAGCTGCGGGCGTACCTGCGCGAGCGGCTGCCGGACTACATGGTGCCGACCGCGTTCGTCCCCCTCGACACCTTGCCGCTGAACACCAGCGGCAAGGTGGACCGGCGTGCCCTGCCCGAGCCCGGGACCACCGCGACGCCGGCCGGACGGGCACCGCACACTCCGCAGGAGCAGGTGCTGGCCGGGCTGTTCGCCGAGGTGCTGGGCCTGCCCCGGGTCGGTGCCGACGACGACTTCTTCGATCTCGGCGGGCACTCCCTGCTCGCCACCCGGCTGGTGGCCAGGGTCCGTGCGACGCTGGGAGTGGAACTGCCCCTGCGCACCCTCTTCCGTACCCCGACCGTGGCAGGACTGGCCGCCGGGCTGGGCGGCGCGGACCGGGCCCGGCTCGCCCTGGAGCGTGCCGAGCGGCCCGAGCGGGTACCACTGTCGTCCGCTCAGCGGAGGCTCTGGTTCCTGCGCCAACTGGAGGGCGCGGACTCGGTCTACAACATGCCGCTCGCCTGGCGGCTCTCGGGAACGCTGGACCTCGCGGCCCTCGAAGCGGCGCTGGGCGACCTCGCCGACCGCCACGAAACCCTGCGCACGGTCTTCCCCAGCGTGGACGGCGTGCCCTACCAGAAGGTGTTCGCGGCGGGGGAGGCGCGCCCGAAGGTACCGGTCACCCGGGCCGACGATTCCGACCTGCCCGGACTGCTGGCGGGCGCGGTGGCGCGTGGATTCGACATCGCGGCCGAACCGCCGCTGCGGGCCCAGGTGTTCGAGATCTCGGCCGACGAGCACGTGCTGCTCCTGGTGATGCACCACATCGCGGGCGACGGCTGGTCGCTGGGCCCGCTCGCCGCCGACCTCGCCACCGCGTACGCGGCCCGCCGCCGCGGCGAGGCACCCCCGTGGGCGCCCCTGTCCGTGCAGTACGCCGACTACACCCTGTGGCAGCAGCGGCTGCTCGGTGAACCGGCCGACCAGGAAAGCCTGTTGGCGCGCCAGACGGCCTACTGGACCCGGACGCTCGCGGACCTGCCGGAGCAGATCCGGCTCCCCGCCGACCGCCACCGCCCCGCCATGCCTTCCTACGCGGGCGGCCACCTGGCGATCGAACTGGACGCCGAACTCCACGACGGGCTGATCCGGCTGGGCCGGCGGCACGGCGCCAGCGTGTACATGGTGCTGCAGGCCGCCCTGGCCTCCCTGCTGGAGAAGCTCGGCGCCGGCACGGACATCCCGGTCGGCAGCCTCATCGCCGGCCGGACCGACCAGGCGCTGGACGACCTCGTCGGGTTCTTCGTCAACACGCTGGTCCTCCGTACGGACACCAGCGGCGACCCGTCCTTCGCCGAGCTGCTGGCCCGGGTCCGGGAGGGCGCGCTCGGCGCCTACGCGCACCAGGACCTGCCGTTCGACCACGTCGTCGAAGCCCTCAACCCGTCCCGTTCCCTCGCCCGCCAGCCACTGTTCCAGGTACTGCTGGCGCTGCAGAACGTGCCTCGCACCGAGTTCGCGCTGAGCGGTCTGGACACCGAGATCCTTCTGGTGCGGACGCCCACGGCCATGTTCGACCTCGGCTTCCACCTGCTGGAGCGCGGTGGTACGGGCGCTGCCGAGGGCATCGTCGGCCGCGTCGAGTACAGCACCGACCTCTTCGACCCCACCACGGTCGAGGCACTGGTCGCCCGGTGGCTGCGGCTGCTCGCGGCGGTGGTCGCCGAGCCGGAGCGTCCGCTCAGCCGGATCGACGTCCTCACCGCCGAGGAGCGCCGTGAACTGCTGGTCCGCCGCAACGACACCGCCTGCCGGGTTCCCGACGCCACCCTGCCCGCGCTCTTCGAGGAGCGGGCCCGGGAGACTCCGGACGCCCCGGCGGTGCTGTTCGAGGACGCCGTGCTGACCTACCACGAGCTGAACCGCCGGGCGAACCGCCTGGCCCACGCGCTGATCGCGCGCGGCGTGGGCCCGGAGCAGGTCGTCGCCCTGCGGCTGCCGCGCTCGGCCGAGCTGGTGGTCGCCGTCCTCGCGGTACTCAAGACGGGTGCGGCGTACCTGCCGGTCGACCCGGACTACCCGTCCGCCCGCATCGACTACATGCTGCGGGACGCCCGTCCGGCCGCGGTGCTCGACGACCTCGCGGCCGTCACACCCTCCGGCCCGCTGCCGGAGCACGATCCGGCCGTCCCGGTGGACGGCCGGCACCCGGCCTACGTCATCTACACCTCCGGTTCCACCGGCCGCCCCAAGGCCGTGGTGATGCCCTCCGGCGGGCTGCTGAACCTGCTGGCCTGGCACCACCGGGCCGTCGGCGGAGCACCAGGCACGCGCACCGCGCAGTTCACCGCGATCAGCTTCGACGTCTCGGTGCAGGAGATGCTCTCCGCGCTGCTGTACGGCAAGACCCTGGTGGTGCCGACCGAGGAGCAGCGCCGCAGTGCCGAACTCTTCGCCCACTGGCTGGACCGGCACCGGGTCGAGGAGCTGTTCGCGCCGAACCTGGTGATCGAGGCGCTGGCCGAGGCCGCCGAGGAGGCGGCGCTCGGCCTGCCGCACCTGCGGCTGGTCGCGCAGGCCGGAGAGGCGATGCGGCTGGGGGGTGCCGTGCGCCGCTTCCAGGCCGGCCGGCCGGGCCGGGTGCTGCACAACCACTACGGGCCCGCCGAGACCCACGTGATCACCGCCTATCCGCTGCCGGCCGACGCCGCCGACTGCCCGCAGCCGGTGCCGATCGGCCGCCCGATCGCCAACTGCCGCGCGTACGTGCTGGACCAGGCCCTGCGGCCGGTCGCGCCCGGCGTGACGGGAGAGCTCTACCTCGCGGGCGCCGGACTGGCCCGCGGCTATCTGAACCGTCCCGGCCTGAGCGCCGGACGCTTCGTCGCGGACCCGTACGGGCCGGCGGGCACGCGGATGTACCGCACCGGCGACCTGGTGCGCTGGCGCGCCGACGGCGAGCTGGAATTCGCCGGCCGGGTCGACCACCAGGTCAAGGTGCGCGGTTTCCGGATCGAGCCGGGCGAGATCGAGGCCCGGCTTACCGAACACCCGGGCGTCGCCCAGGTCGCGGTGCTGGCCCGCGAGGACCGGCTCGTCGCCTGGGTCGTCGCTTCGGACAGGACCCGGGCGACCGAGGGGGCGCTCGCGGCCCATCTGCGCGACCGGGTGCCCGAGTACATGGTGCCGTCCGCGTTCGTGCTGCTCGACGCGCTGCCGCTGACACCGAACGGCAAGCTGGACCGGGCGGCCCTGCCCGCCCCGGAACCAGCCGCGCCCGCGGGCGGCCGTGCTCCGCGCACGCCTCAGGAGCAGATCCTGTGCGAGCTGTTCGCCGAGGTGCTGGGCCTCGCCCGGGTCGGGGTCGACGAGGACTTCTTCGCGCTGGGCGGGCACTCCCTGCTCGCCACCCGGCTGGTCTCGCGGGTCCGGGCGACCCTCGGGGTCGAGGTCGAGCTGCGAGCCCTGTTCCGGAGCCCGACCCCGGCCGGGATGGCGGCCGGGCTGCATGACGCCGGAACCGCGCGGCGGGCCCTGGTGCCCAGGCCCCGCCGCGAACCGATGCCGCTCTCCTTCGCGCAGCGGCGTCTCTGGTTCCTCCAGCAGTTCGGGGCGCCCAGCGCCACGTACCACATGCCGCTGGCCCTGCGGCTGACCGGCGACCTCGACCGGGCCGCGCTGAGCGCCGCGCTGGTGGACGTGATGGCCCGGCACGAGACCCTGCGCACGGTCTTCCCGCACACGGGGGGAATCCCCCACCAGAGGGTGCTCGGCACCGCCGAGGTCGCCCTCCCGCTGACCGTGCGCACGACCGGGGAGAAGGAGGTACGCGCCCTGCTCCGGGAGTCGGCGGTGCGCGGCTTCGACCTGACCTCGGAAGTACCGCTGCGGGCCGAGCTGTTCGCCGTCGCGCCGGACGAGCACGTGCTGCTGCTGGTCATGCACCACATCGTCGGGGACGGCTGGTCCATGGGCCCGCTCGCCCGCGACCTGGCCGCCGCCTACACCACCAGGCGGGCCGGCGAGGCGCCCGCCTGGCCGCCGCTGCCGGTGACGTACGGCGACTACACCCTGTGGCAGCACGAGATCCTGGGCGACGAGCACGACGCCGACAGTCTGTTCACCCGCCAGGTCGCCTACTGGAAGCAGGCGCTCGCCGGGCTGCCCGAGCAGCTCCGGCTCCCCGCCGACCGGCCGCGCCCGGCTGTCATGTCGTACGGAGGAGACCTGACGGAGCTCAGGATCGACGCCGAACTCCACGGGCTGCTCCTTGAGTTGGCGCGACGTTCGGGGGCGACCCTGTTCATGGTGCTGCAGGCGGCGCTGGCGGCGTTGTACACGCGGTTGGGCGCGGGTACGGACATCGCGATCGGGAGTCCGATCGCGGGGCGTACGGATGAGGCGCTGGACGATCTGGTGGGGTTCTTCGTCAATACGCTGGTGCTGCGGACCGACACGAGTGGTGATCCGAGTTTCACGGAGCTGCTGGGCCGGGTGCGGGAGACGGCGTTGTCGGGTTACGCGCACCAGGACGTGCCGTTCGAGCATCTGGTGGAGGCGCTGAACCCGTCCCGTTCCCTCTCCCACCACCCGCTCTTCCAGACCGGGCTGGTCGTGCAGAACGCGCCCGGCGGCGACTTCGAACTGCCGGGCCTCCAGGTCTCCGGGCTGGCCGTGCTCACCGGCACGGCGCGGCTCGACCTGACCTTCGGGTTCGCGGAGGAGTACGGGCCCGACGGCGCGCCGGCCGGGCTCGGCGGTGCGGTCGAGTACAGCACCGACCTCTTCGACCGCCCGACGGTCGAGCTCCTGACCACCAGGCTGACCAGGCTGCTGGCCGCGGTCGCCGCCGCGCCCGACCGGCCGATCGGCGGGATCGATCTGCTCTCCGCCGGCGAACGCGGCGAACTGCTGCCCGCCGTCCAGGCCCCGGCTCCCGGAGCGAGCCTGCCCGAGCTCTTCGCGGCGCAGGTGGCCCTGACGCCGGACGCGATCGCGCTGGTTTGTGGTGCGAGTGAGCTGACGTACCGTCAGCTCGATTCCTGGGCCAACCGGTTCGCGCATGCGCTGATCGCCCGGGGGGTGGGTCCTGAGCAGGTCGTGGCGGTGGCTCTGCCGAGGTCGGTGGAGTCGGTGGTGGCGGTCCTGGGTGTGCTGAAGGCGGGGGCGGCGTATCTGCCGGTGGACCCCGGGTATCCGCGGTCGCGGATCTCCTTCATGCTGGCGGACTCCCGGCCGGTGGTGGTCGTCGACGATCCCGCCGTGGTGGCGGAGGGCGACTGGCCGGACACCGACCCGGAGGTCGCGGTGGATGTCCGGCACCCGGCCTACGTGATCTACACCTCCGGCTCGACCGGCCGCCCCAAGGGCGTCGCGGTGAGCCACGCCGGTGTCCCGGGCCTGGTGGCCGCGCAGGTGGACCGGCTCGGCGTGAAGCCGGGCAGCCGCGTGCTCCAGTTCGCCTCGCCGAGCTTCGACGCGTCCTTCTGGGATCTGTGCGGCGCCCTGCTCAGCGGCGCCGCCCTCGTCCTGGCCCCGGCCGAGGCCCCGTTGGAAGCCCTGACGGACCGCCTGCTCGCCGTCACCCACGTGACGCTGCCGCCCTCGGCGCTGGCCGCGCTGGACACCGCCGCGCTCACGGCCACCACCCTGGTGGTGGCGGGCGAGGCGTGCCCGCCGGAGCTGGTGGAGCGCTGGGCTCCGGGACGCCGGATGATCAACGCGTACGGCCCGACCGAGACGACCGTGTGCGCGACCATGAGCGCCCCGCTCTCCGCGAGTTCCGGTGTGCCGCCGATCGGGCGACCGGTCGCCGGCTTCCGGGTGTACGTGCTGGACGAGCGGCTGCGCCTCGTGCCGCCGGGCGTGGAAGGGGAGCTGTACGTCGCCGGCCCGGGGCTGGCACGCGGCTACCTGAACCGGCCGGGCCTGACATCGGGACGGTTCACCGCCTGCCCGTTCGGCCCGGCGGGTGCGCGGATGTACCGCACGGGTGACCTGGTGCGGCGTCGGACCGACGGAGCGCTGGAGTACGTCGGCCGCGCCGACCAGCAGGTGAAGGTCCGGGGCTTCCGGGTCGAGCCCGGCGAGATCGAGGCCGCGCTGGCCGAGCACCCCGCCGTCGCCCAGGCGGCCGTCGTGGCCCGGGACGACCGGCTCGTCGGCTACGTGGCGACCCGTCCCCACGTGGCCGTCCGTTCCACGGAGCTGGCGGCGCACCTGCGGGAGCGCCTGCCGGACTACCTGGTGCCGTCCGTCTTCGTGGTGATGGACGCGCTGCCGTCGACGCCGAACGGGAAGCTGGACCGGGCGGCGCTGCCCGCGCCCGCATCCACCCCCGGGGGCGGTGGGCGGATGCCGCGCACCCCGCAGGAGCAGATCCTCGCAGGGCTGTTCGCCGAGGTGCTGGACGTGCCGAAGGTCTCGGTCGACGACGACTTCTTCGCGCTGGGCGGGCACTCCCTGCTCGCCACCCGGCTGGTCGCCAGGTTGCGCTCGGTGCTCGGCGTGGAGCTCGGGCTGCGCGCACTCTTCCAGGCGCCCACCGTGGCCGGTCTGGCCGAGGTGCTGACCGGGACCGGCCGGGCGCGCCCCGCCCTGACCGCGTACGCGCGGCCCGGGACCGTGCCGCTCTCGTTCGCCCAGCGCCGGCTCTGGTTCCTGCACCGCATGGACGCCGCCGCCGCGACCTACCACATCCCGCTGGCCCTGCGGTTGACCGGGACGCTCGACCGTGTCGCGCTGGACCAGGCGCTCGCGGACGTGGTGGCCCGGCACGAGAGCCTGCGGACGGTGTTCCCCGAAGCCGGCGGCGTACCGTGCCAGCAGGTACTGGACACCACGGCGGTGCGCCTCCCGGCCCGGCCGGCCGAGGTGAACGGGACCGAACTGCCCGAGCGGCTCGCCGAGTCCGCCCGGCAGCCCTTCGATCTGGCGTCCGAACCGCCGCTGCGCGCGGAGCTGTTCGCGGTCGCGCCGGACGAGCACGTACTCCTGCTGGTCATGCACCACATCGCCGCCGACGGCTGGTCCACCGGACCACTCGCCCGCGACCTGGCCGAGGCGTACGCGGCCCGCTGCGAAGGACGTACGGCGAGCCGCCCCGCACCGCCGGTGAGCTACGCCGACTACACGCTGTGGCAGCGCGAGCTGCTCGGGGACCCCGCCGACCCGGAGAGCCGGTTCACCGAGCAACTCGACTACTGGAAGCGGCAGCTGTCCGACCTGCCGGAGCTCCTCCAACTGCCCACCGACCGGCCGCGCCCCGCCGTCGCCGGCCGGCACGGCGACCACGTCGGCCTGGAGCTCGACGCGGAACTGCACACCGCCCTGGCGAAGTTGGCACGGAGCTCCGGGACGAGCCTGTTCATGGTGCTGCAGGCGGCGCTGGCGGCGTTGTACACGCGGTTGGGCGCGGGTACGGACATCGCGATCGGGAGTCCGATCGCGGGGCGTACGGATGAGGCGCTGGACGATCTGGTGGGGTTCTTCGTCAATACGCTGGTGCTGCGGACCGACACGAGTGGTGATCCGAGTTTCACGGAGCTGCTGGGCCGGGTGCGGGAGACGGCGTTGTCGGGTTACGCGCACCAGGACGTGCCGTTCGAGCATCTGGTGGAGGCGCTGAACCCGTCCCGTTCCCTCTCCCACCACCCGCTCTTCCAGACCATCCTGGCTGTGCAGAACGCCCCCATGGGCCGGTTCGACCTGCCCGGCCTGGACGTCGCCACCTACGCGGTCGCGACCGGAACCGCCAAGTTCGACCTCGGCGTGAGCATGGTCGAGCAGTTCGGTCCGGACGGAAGCCCGGCCGGAATCGTCGGTGCGGTCGAGTACGCAACCGACCTGTTCGACCACTCGACGGTCGCCTCCCTGGTCCGGCGCTGGACGCTCCTGCTAAAGGCAGTCACCGCCGATCCGGAGCAGGCCATCGGAGGCATCGGCCTCCTCGACACCGGCGAACGGCACCGGTTGGTGGAACAGGACAACGAGACCGCCCGGGACGTGGACACCGTCCCACTGCCGCAGGCCCTCGCTGCGCAGGTGGCCCTGACGCCGGACGCGGTCGCGCTGGTCTGCGGCGCAGGGGAGTTGACGTATCGTCAATTGGACGTGCGGGCCAACCGGTTCGCACACGCGCTGATCGCTCGGGGGGTTGGTCCCGAGCAGGTCGTGGCGGTGGCTCTGCCGAGGTCGGTGGAGTCCGTGGTGGCGGTCCTGGGTGTGCTGAAGGCCGGGGCGGCGTATCTGCCCGTGGACCCGGCCTACCCGCGGTCGCGGATCTCCTTCATGCTGGCGGACTCCCGTCCTGCGGTGGTCGTCGACGATCCCGCCCTGGTGGCCGAGGGCGACTGGCCGGACACCTGTCCGGAGGTCGCGCTCGACGTGCGGCACCCGGCCTACGTGATCTACACCTCGGGCTCGACCGGCCGCCCCAAGGGCGTCGTGGTCGGCCACGGCGGCGTGGCGAGCCTCGTCGCCGGACAGATCGAACGCTTCGCGATCGAACCCGGCAGCCGGGTGCTCCAGTTCGCCTCACCGAGCTTCGACGCGTCGGTTTCGGAGATCTTCACGGCCCTGCTGTGCGGCGCGGCCCTGGTGCTGCCCCCTGCGGCCGAGCCACTTGCCGCACTGACCGATCCGGGCCTCGGCGTCACGCACGTGACGGTGCCTCCCTCGGTCCTCGCCGCCGTGCCGGACGGCGGGGTCACCGCGTCGACGCTGGTGGTGGCGGGCGAGGCGTGCCCGCCGGAGCTGGTGGAGCGCTGGGCTCCCGGACGCCGGATGATCAACGCGTACGGCCCGACCGAGACGACCGTGTGCGCGACCATGAGTGACCCGCTCTCCCCGGCGGCGGGCGTACCGCCGATCGGACGGCCGATCGCCAACGCCCGGGCGTACGTGCTGGACGACCGGCTGATGCCGGTGCCGACGGGCGTCACGGGTGAGCTGTACGTCGCGGGCGCCGGCCTCGCACGGGGATACCTGAACCGGCCGGGCCTGACGGCCGGAAGGTTCGTCGCCTGCCCGTTCGTACCGGGTGAGCGGATGTACCGCACGGGCGACCTGGTGCGCCGTCGGAACGACGGTCAGCTGGAGTACGCCGGCCGCGCGGACGACCAGGTGAAGGTCCGGGGCTTCCGGGTCGAGCCCGGCGAGGTCGAGGCCGCCCTGGCCGAGCACCCCGCCGTCGCCCGGGCCGTGGTCCTCGCGCAGGACGACCGGCTCGTCGGCTACGTCGTCCCGCACCAGGACGAGACCCGTGACAGCGGGCTGGAAGCGGACCACGTGGGCGAGTGGCAGGACATCTACGACGCCCTGCCCATCGCCCCCGAAGAAGCGGCCTTCGGCCACAACTTCGTCGGCTGGAACAGCAGTTACGACGCCAGCGCGATTCCGGCCGAGCAGATGCGGGAGTGGCGGGACGCCACCGTGGCCCGCATCCGGGCCCTGCGCCCGCGCCGGGTGCTGGAAGTCGGCGTCGGTACCGGCCTGCTGCTCTCGCAGGTCGCACCCCACTGCGAGACCTACTGGGCGACCGACTTCTCCGCCACCGCGATCGACGCCCTGACCGCCCAGGTGGCGGGGGAGGAGCGGCTGGCAGGCCGCGTGGTGCTGCAGACCCGTCCGGCGCACGACACCGACGGGCTGCCGGCCGGGGAGTTCGACACCGTCGTGATCAACTCGGTGGTGCAGTACTTCCCGTCCGCCGACTACCTCGCCGACGTGATCGGAAAGCTGATGAGGCTGCTCGCCCCCGGCGGCGCGCTCTTCATCGGCGACGTCCGCAACCTGAGGCTGCTGCGCCCGATGGCCACCGCCGTCCAGCTCCACCGGACCGGCGACGGCACCGACCCCGCGGCCGTGCGCCGCGCGGTGGAGCAGGCCGTCAGGGTCGAGAAGGAACTCCTGGTCGACCCGGACTTCTTCGCCGTACTGCGCGTGCGCGGCACGGACATCGGCGCGGTGGCCGTGGAGGTCAAGCGAGGCCGGCACCACAACGAACTGTCCCGCTACCGCTACGACGTGACGCTGCACAAGTCCCCGGTCGCCCCGAAGGACCCGAGCCGGTCCGTCGAGTTCGCGTGGGGACGACAGATCACCTCGACGGCCGAGCTGCGCGAGCTGCTCGCCCGGCCGTCCGCCGAGGTACTGCGGATCACCGGGGTACCGAACCGCCGCGTGGTGCGGGAGGCCGCTCTGGCCAGGGCGGTGCAGGCCGGGGACGTACGGCTTGCGGAGCTGCTGGAGCGGCTGCGCGCCCCCGAAGACACCTCCGAGGAGAGCGGACTCCCCGACCCGGAGGAGTTCCACGCCCTCGGGCGGGAGTCCGGCCGTACGGTGGCCGTCACCTGGTCGGCGACCCGGGCCGACGCCCTGGACGTCGTCTTCGCCGACCCGCGGACGCCCGACGGCTCCCCGGTCGAGCCGTACCGGCCGGCCGGAACCACCGGCAGGGCGCTGTCGTCGCTGACCAACCGTCCGACCGGCAGCCGGGGGACCGGCGCCCTCCTCGGCGAACTCCGCGACTGGCTGCGTGGGCGGCTGCCCGACTACCTGGTCCCGTCGGCGTACGTGGCGCTGGACGCGCTGCCGCTGACGGCCAGCGGCAAACTCGACCGCCGCGCACTGCCCGCCCCCGATCTCGGCGCCGCCGTGAACGGGCGGGCGCCGCGCACCCCGCAGGAGCAGCTCCTCGCCGAACTCTTCGCCGAGGTGCTCGGGCTGGCACAGGTCGGGGTCGAGGACAGTTTCTTCGACCTCGGCGGACACTCGCTGCTGGCGACCCGCCTGGCCTCCAGGGTCCGGGCGACTCTCGGCGCGGAGCTGGAGGTCCGGACCCTCTTCGAGACCCCGACCGTCGCCGCACTGGCGGCCCGCCTGGACGGCTCCGGCGCGGCGCGGCCCGCACTGACCGCCCGCCCCCGCCCGGAGCGGGTCGAGCTGTCCTTCGCCCAGCGCCGCCTCTGGTTCCTGCACCGGATGGACGGGCCGAGCGCCACCTACAACATGCCGCTCGCGCTCAGCCTGACCGGCGACCTCGACCGCTCGGCCCTGCACACCGCGCTCGCGGACGTGATCGGCCGGCACGAGAGCCTGCGGACCGTCTTCCGTGAGACCGACGGCGTCCCGTACCAGGTGGTGCTGAGCGCCGAGCAGGCGTACCCGGCACTCCCGGTGGTCGAGCTCGACGAGGCCCGGCTGGCCGGGCGGCTGGCGGACGCGGCCGGGCGCGGATTCGACCTGGCCGCGGACCCGCCGGTCCGGGCCGAGCTGTACGCGCTCGCCCCCGACCGGCACGTACTCCTGGTCGTGGTGCACCACATCGCCGCGGACGGCTGGTCGATGGGACCGCTCTCCGGAGACCTCGCGAGGGCCTACGCGGCGCGCTGCCGGGGCGAGGAAACCCGGTGGTCCCCGCTGCCGGTGCAGTACGCCGACTACACCCGCTGGCAGCGCGACCTGCTCGGCGACGCGGACGACCCGGAGAGCCTGTTCGCCCGGCAACTCGCCTACTGGAAGGGCGAGCTGGCGGGAATCCCGCAACAGGTACAGCTGCCCTCCGACCGGCCCCGTCCGCCGGTGGCCTCCCAGCGCGGCGACCGGGTCGTGGTCCGTCTGGACCCCGAGCTGCACCAGGCACTGCGCGACCTGGCCACCGCACGCGGCGCCAGCATGTTCATGGTGCTCCAAGCGGGCCTCGCGGCCCTGCTCACCCGGCTCGGAGCCGGTACGGACATCCCCATCGGCAGCCCGATCGCCGGCCGTACCGACCAGGCGCTGGACGATCTCGTCGGCTTCTTCGTCAACACCCTGGTCCTGCGCACCGACACCGGGGGCGACCCCGGATTCGCCGATCTGCTCGGCCGGGTGCGGCAGAAGGCGCTCACCGCGTACGACCACCAGGACGTGCCGTTCGAGTACCTCGTCGAGGTGGCCAACCCGGTGCGGTCGCTCGCCCACCACCCGCTGTTCCAGATCATGCTGGCCCTGCAGAACGCGCCCGTCGGCGCGTTCGCCCTGCCAGGGCTGGAGACGGGCCACGTGGCGGCCCCGACCGGGACCTCGCGGGTCGACCTGACCTTCAGCCTGGCCGAACAGTTCCGCCCGGACGGCGGCGCCGACGGTCTGGCCGGCGCCGTGGAGTACGCCACCGACCTCTTCGACGCGTCCACCGTGGAGTCGCTGTTCGAGCGCTGGGTCCGCCTGCTGCGCGCGGCGGTCGCCGACCCGGACCTTCCGATCAGCCGGATCGACCTCATGTCCGGCGAGGAACGGCACCGGCTGCTGTACGAGGTGAACGACACGGCCGCGGAGCTGCCGTCGGCCCCGTTGCCGGCCCTCCTCGCCCGTCAGGTGCGGGCCACCCCGGACGCGGTCGCGGTCGTGGCGGGCGCCACCGAGCTGACCTACGCGGAACTCGACCTGCGGACGGACCGCCTGGCGAGGGCGCTGATCCGCCAGGGCGTGCGGCCCGAGACGCCGGTGGCGGTCCTGATGGACCGCTCGGCGGAGCTGGTCGTGGCGATCCTCGCGATCATCAAGGCCGGCGGCGCCTACGTACCGCTCGACTCGCGCTTCCCCTCCTCCCGGATCGATCTGATCCTGAGGGAGAGCGGAGCTGCCCTCGTACTCACCGAGGAGGTGCTCACCGCCCTGACGCAGTCCGAGGAATCCGGGCCCGGCGGGGTCGAAGCGGTCTGCCGCGAGGACCAGTTGGCGTACATCATGTACACCTCCGGTTCGACCGGACGTCCGAAGGGCGTGGCCGTCACCCATCGGGACGTGGCGGGCCTCGCGCTGACCCCCGAATGGCGGGGCGGCGGCCACGAGCGGGTGCTGATGCACTCCCCGACCGCCTTCGACCTCTCGACCTACGAACTGTGGGTCCCGTTGCTCAACGGCGGCCGGGTCGTGGTCGCACCGCCCGAGCGGCTCGACCTCGACCTGCTGCAGCACACGATCTCCACCCACGGGGTGACCGGGCTGTGGCTGACCGCCGGACTGTTCCGGCTGGTCGCCGAGGAGCGCCCGGGCCTGCTCGCCGGGGTACGGGAGGTGTGGACCGGCGGAGACGTGGTCTCCCCGGCCGCCGCCGCCCGCGTCCGGGCGGCCTGCCCCGCCATCCAGGTGGTCAACGGCTACGGGCCCACCGAGGCCACCACCCTGGCCACCTGCCACTCGGTGCGTGGGCTCCCCGAGAACGCCGCGACCGTGCCGATCGGCGCGCCGATGGCGAACATGCGCGCCTACGTGCTCGACGACCGGCTGAGGCCGGTGCCGACGGGCATGGTCGGCGAGCTGTACCTCGCGGGAACGGGCGTGGCCCGCGGCTACTTCGGCCGCCCCGGCCTCACGGCGGAGCGCTTCTCCGCCGACCCGTTCGGCCCGGCCGGGAGCCGCATGTACCGCACCGGCGACCTCGCCTGGTGGCTTCCCGACGGCACGCTGGAGTTCGCCGGACGCGTCGACCACCAGGTCAAGCTGCGCGGTCTGCGGATCGAGCCCGGAGAGATCGAGGCCGTCCTCGCGGGCTGCCCCGGCGTCGCCCAGGCGGCCGTGGTCGCCCGCGAGGACAGGCCGGGGGACAAGCGACTGGTCGCCTATCTGGTGCCCGCGCCGGAGGGCGCGCCCGAGCAGGCCGAACTGTCCGGCCGGCTGCGCCGCGAACTCCCCGACTACATGGTGCCGGCGGCGTTCGTCACGGTGGCGGCGTTGCCGCTGACCGCCAACGGCAAGCTCGACCGGGCCGCCCTGCCCGCCCCCGACTACGGTGCGTCGGACGGCGGCCGGGGCCCGCGGACGCCGCAGGAGCAACTGCTGTGCGGCCTCTTCGCCGAGGTTCTGGGCCGCGAGCAGGTCGGCATCGACGACGGCTTCTTCGACCTGGGCGGCCACTCGCTGCTGGCCGCGCGGCTGGCGTCCCGGGTCCGCGAGACCCTCGGCCTGGAGCTGGGCCTGCGCCTGCTGTTCGAGGCGCCGACCGTGGCCGGGCTCACCGACCGCCTGGCCATGAACAATCCGGATGACGCGCTGGACGTGCTGCTTCCCCTGCGTTCGACCGGGACGGAGGCACCGCTGTTCTGCGTCCACCCCGGCGGCGGCATCAGCTGGTCGTACAGCGGACTGCTGAACCACCTCGGCCCGCAGCACCCGGTCTACGCGCTCCAGGCCCGCGGTCTCGGCCGGCCGGAGCCGCTGCCCACGTCCTACGAGGAGATGGCGTCCGACTACGCCGACCACGTCCAGAAGATCCAGCCGGAGGGGCCCTACCTGCTGCTCGGCTGGTCGGCGGGCGGCCTGATCGCCCACGCGCTCGCCTGCGAACTGCAGGCGCGCGGTGAGCGGACCGCGCTGCTGGCCGTCCTCGACGCGTACCCCGTGAAGGACGTGCGCTTCGAGGAGGAGCCGGTGCCCACCGTGCGGGACGTACTCGTCGGAGTGCTGGATGTCGACCCGGACGAGCTGGGCGACCGGGAGATCACCTACGCCGAGGTCGCCGAGGTGCTGAACAGGCGGGGCAGCGCGCTGGCCGGGTTGAACGAGCGGCAGGTCGAGGTGATCGTCCAGATCATGATCAACAACGCCAAGCTGGCGGTCGACTTCGTACCCGGCAAGTACGACGGGGACCTGCTGCTCTTCAACTCCACCATCGGCCGGGGCCACGACGACGCCGGACCGGAGGTCTGGCACCCGTACATCGGGGGCCGGATCGAGTCGTACGAGGTCACCACCCGGCACGACCAGATGACCCAAGCGGGGTCCCTGGCCCAGATCGGACCGGTCCTGGCCGCCAGGATCGCCGAAGCCACCCGGGGTATCACCCTCGCCGGAGATACCGGAACCGCCGGAGATACCGGAGATACCGGAACCGCCGGAACCACCGCGGGTGCCGGAAACACCGGAACCCGCTGAGCCACCGGACACGCCGGTGACACCACCCTTTCCTATCGCCCGCAGGAGGACCGACACATGACCAACCCCTTCGACGACCAGGACGGAACCTTCCTCGTCCTCGTCAACGACGAGAACCAGCACTCGCTGTGGCCGCAGTTCGCTGACGTACCCGAGGGCTGGACCGTCACCCACGGCCCCGACACCCACGCCGCCTGCCTGGACCACGTCGAGCGGGCCTGGACCGACATGCGGCCCAGGAGCCTCGCCGACGCCATGGACGGCCAGCGGTAGCACGGACGACATGACCTCCACCGACACCCTGGGCGGGGCTCGCGACAACGCGGGCCCCGCCCGGCCCGACGGCCTCGCCGTATGTCCTGCCCAGCCCCGCGACCCCGTCGCGGCGCCCGCCCGTCCCGACGGCCTCGCCGCGGCCCTGTTCACCCCGGAAGCCCGGCAGGACCCGTATCCGGTGTACGCCCGCATGCGGCGCGACGATCCGGTCCACCGCAGTCCCCAGGGCATCTGGTACCTCACCCGCCACGCCGACGTCGAGGCGGCGCTGGGCGACCTGCGCCTGTCCAACGACCGGGACAGGATGACCCGCGCCTACAGCTCGCTCGGCGGCGACCTCAAGGCCCTCAGCCGGCTCACCGAGCGACTCGGCCGGGTCATGAGCAACACCGACCCGCCGGACCACGCCCGGCTGCGGAAGCTGGCCAACAGGGCGTTCACCGCCCGCCGCGTCGAAGCCCTGCGCGAGGGCGTACAACGGATCGTCGACCGGCTCATCGACGAGGCGGTCGCGGCCGGCCCGGCCGTGGAGTTGATCGAGGCGGTCGCCTCGCCACTGCCGATGTCCGTCGTCTGCGAGCTCTTCGGCATCCCGGAGGAGGACCGGCCGCAGGTCAAGAGCTGGTTCAGCCGCTTCGGCCGGCTCAGTGAGGACATCGACAAGTCCGAGGCGGCGATCGACGGTTACGAGGAGTACCTGTCCGGGCTCATCCGGCAGCGCCGACGCGAACCGGGCGACGACCTGATCAGCGCCCTGGTCGCCACCCAGACCACGGACGACCGGCTCACCGACTCCGAACTGCTGTCCACCTGCTTCGTCCTGATCACCGCCGGGGACGAGACCACCACCCACCTGATCGGCAACGGCATGCTCGCCCTGCTGCGCAATCCGGACCAACTGGCCAGGCTGCGTGCGGACCCGGGCCTGATCCGCGGGGCGGTCGAGGAACTGGCCCGCTACGACACCGTGACCCAGGCGATCGTCAGGGTGGTGGCGGAGGACCTGGAGATCGGCGGACGGACGCTGCGGGAGGGCGAGTTGGTGTACCTGTTCCTCGGCGCGACCAACCGCGACCCCGAACGCTTCGAGGACCCCGACCGGCTCGACCTGTCCCGCCCCGGCAACCGCCACCTGAGCTTCGGCCACGGCCCGCACTTCTGCCTCGGCGGTCCGCTGGCCAAGCTCCAGGCGGAGGTGGCCATCGGCACGCTGGCGCGCCGGCTGCCCGGACTCCGCCTGGCCGACGCGGCGGCGCTGGAGTGGCGGGACAACCCGCTGCAGAGGCGGCTGACCACCCTCCCGCTCATCCACCGACCGTGAACGACGACGAAGGAGCAGTACCGACCATGGCCCGAGAGTTCGAGGTCCGCCGAGAGCAGGACCTGCCCGTCACGCCCGAGCAGGTCTGGGACGCGGTGGCCACCGGCGCCGGCAACCTCGGCTGGCTCTACCCCATGGAGATCGAGCCGCGCGTGGGCGGAAGGGCGACCCGGGGAGACGCCACGGTCGTGGCGTGGGAGCCGCCGCACCACCTCGCCGTCCGGGCGACCCAGGACGGCGGGTTCTCCAACACCCTCAGCTACCGCGTCGAACCGGCCGGCAGCGGCACGAGCCACCTGCGGACGGGAATCCACTGGGTGCACACGGGCGTCGTCGACGACGCCTGGAACTGGGACGCCAAGACGGACGTGGCCGAGAAGTACGTCGACTTCCATCAGCACGCACTCGCCGAGTACCTCCGGCACTTCGCCGGCCGTCCCGCCGTCTACGTCAGGTCCCAGCAACCCGAACCCACCGCTGATCCGTCCGACTTCGCCGCCCTGCGCCGACGTCTCGGCCTCGCCGAGGACGCGGCCGTCGGCGACCGGTTCACCCTCCTCGCCCCCGGCCCGGACCACGACCCCGTGGAGGTGGTCGTCGACTGGCTCAGCACCGACTTCGTCGGACTGCGAGGCCCGGACGCCCTGTACCGGTTCTTCAACGGCAGCACCTGGAACGTGCCGATCTGGCTCGGCCACCACCTGTTCGCCGCGCACACCGACGAGCAGCAGGCCACCAAGGCGTGGAACGTCTGGCTCAACGACATCCCAGCTCAGGAGATCTGATGGAATCCGCCACGCAGACGCTGCTCTTCGCCGCCGAACTCGTCGAGGAGAACGGCACTTACGCACTCGTCGTCCAGGACGTGCGAACGGGAACCGTCCAGACCACCCCGGTCCCCAAAGCCATGGTCGACAAGCTGCCGGCCTTCCTCTCGGCGCTCGCCGCCAAGTTCAGCCCTGTCCAGCAGCGGCGTCGTTGGTAGCCGAGGACACCACGAGGGACGCCGGGACGCATTGCTGAGGGCTTCCCGCCCCGGCGGGTGACACGACGGGCTCCCTCGCCCGCCGGCTTCTGCCTCTCCGCTCCAGCGCATGCGTGAAGACGTGCTCGCCGCAGTCAGGGCTGCGGGCGGGCATGTCGTCGCGTGGGCGGGGCGGCGCTGTCGCGTCGCCCACGCCCGCGGGCCGTGGTCAGCGCGACGGGCCTGCTCCCGGTGCGGACTCCCGGACCGTCAGCCGGGTCGGAAGGATCAGCGGGTTCGGGTCGTGCCCGTCGATCGCGCTGACCAGCATCCGAGCCATCTCGTGTCCCAGCGCCCTGACCGGCTGGCGCACGGTGGTCAACGGCGGGTTGGCGTGCCGGGCTCCGGCCAGGTCGTCGAAACCGATCACCGAGACGTCCTCGGGCACCCGCCGGCCCCGCCGGCGCAGCGCTTGGAGTGCGCCGATCGCCATTCCGTCCGACGCGGCGAAGACCGCGTCCAACTCCGGATGCGCGTCCAGCAGGCGCTCCATCGCCTCCGCCCCGCCTTCGACCAGGAACGCGCCGGAGGAGACCCCCAGCAACGGAACACCGGCCAGCGTCAGCCCTTCGGTGAAGCCCTGTTCGCGGGTCACCGAGACCAGGCTGTCCACCTGGCCGGTGATCATGACGGGTCTGGTCCGCCCGGTGCGCACGAGGTGATCGGCGGCCAGCCTGGCGCCGCCCCTGTTGTCGGCGTCCACGTACCAGCGCGGCTCCCCGGTCAGGGGCAGACCGCCGAAGACGACCGGCATCCCGGCGTCCTCGGCCAGCCGTCCCAGCGGGTCGTCGCCCCGGAGCGCCATCAGCATGATGCCGTCGGCGCGGCGGGAACGGACCATCTGCCGCAGACGGCCGCGGCCGCGCGGTGAGTTGGCGAGCACCAGGATGAGTTCCAGGTCGGTCTCTTCCAGGGCTGTGCTCACCCCGACGACGACCTCGGCGAAGAACGGATCCGCGAACAGACCGGCCTCGTCACTGGAAGCCGCCAGCACCACGGCCCCGACCCTGTTGCCCGCCAGCGCCCGCGCGGTGGGGTTCGGTACGTAACCCAGCTCGCGAACGGCCCGCTCGACGGCCTCGCGCTTGGCCCGGCTCACGTTCGGGACGTTGTTGACCGCCCGGGAAGCCACGGTGCGCGACACGCCGGCTCGTGCGGCCACCTCGTCGAGGGTCGGCATGCGCCTGGGCGTCGGCTGCATCGGAAGACGTGCTCCTCGGGGGTCTCGCCGGGTTGCTAGGGAGATGATCCCACGCGCCGAGCACGGGTTTCGGCCGCGTCGGGGCCCTGGCGTGCGTGGAAGGTGCTCTCCCGCGTCCGACAGGAAGGCTTTCCTCCGTTTCTGCCGCAGAAGGTGGGAGCGCTTCCAGTATGCAAGCGAGTTCCTGAATGTTGAGGTGAAGAGGGAATCATGTCCGGTCTCTTGACACCTTGAATGGCAGCCAAGACGATACCGGCCAGAACCCAAGGTACTCCGAATGGAACTGGGAGCGCTTCCAGTGGGAGCGCTCCCAACCGATCTGCATGCCCGTCCGTGGTGGACGAGGTCCCGAGCCGCAGGTTTCCCGGGACGTCGGCCATCGCCTGCCCCCCCTGCGCCGCACGCTCAGGACGAGACCGTGCGGCGTCGTCCCCGTCAGGAACCGAGGTACTCCCATGCGTCACCTCCTCCGTGCGATGACCGCAGCGCTGCTGGCCCTGCCGTTGGCCCTCGTCGTCTCTCCGTCCGCCCAGGCGGCCGACCCGACCACGCTCACCAATGGCTTCTACGTCGATCCGAACTCCAGCCCGGCCCTGTGGGCCGCCGCCAACGCGGGTGACGGGCGGGCGCCCGCCATCCGCGACAGCATCGCCGCGAAGCCCATGGCCCGCTGGTTCGGCAACTGGAGCGGCACCATAGGAACCGCCACCGGGGCGTATGCCGGCGCGGCCGACGCCGCGGACAAGCTGCCTGTCCTCGTTGCGTACAACATCCCCAACCGCGACATCTGCGGCGGGCAGTCCGGCGGCGGGGCAGGGTCCGTCGCGGCGTACAACGAGTGGATCGCCGCGTTCGCCGGCGGGATCGGCTCCAGGCCCGCCGTCGTCATCCTCGAGCCGGACTCGCTCGGGGACACCAGCTGCATGACGGCCGCCCAGATCACCGAGCGCAATACCCTGCTCAACAACGCGATCACCCAGTTCAACCAGAAGGCCCCCAACGCCTGGGTCTACCTCGACGCGGGCAACCCGGGCTGGCGCACTGCCACCTCGATGGCCGCGAGCCTGAACGCGGCGGGCCTCAGCCGCACCCGGGGCTTCTCACTGAACGTCTCCAACCACTACACCACCGCGCAGAACATCACCTACGCCAACGCGGTCAACGCGGCCCTGAGCTCGTCCAACGGATACACCAAGCCGTTCGTCGTGGACACCAGCCGCAATGGCAACGGTTCCACCAACGGCGAATGGTGCAACTCCGCGGGCCGCAGGATCGGAACCCCCACCCAGAAGGGCGGCGGCGCGGAGATGCTCCTGTGGATCAAGACCCCCGGCGAGTCCGACGGCAACTGCGGGGTCGGATCCGGCTCCGCGGCAGGCCAGTTCCTCCCCGAGGTCGCCTACAAGATGATCTACGGCTACTGATCTCCCGGTTTCCGGTGGCCCGTTCCTCCCGGCCCCGGAGCCGGCCCGCCCTCATCCCCCGCCCGCCGGCGGAGCCCGCCGGCCGCAATGGCGCCCAGCGGGTTCCCGCCGGCGGCGGGCGGACGTACCACGACCGTTCGTTCCCAGACCAGGAGCCTTCATGCGTTCCCGTACCTTCCGGCGCCGCACAGCCGTCGTCACCGCGGCGCTCACCGCCTGCGCGGCATTCGCCGCCACGGCCGCCCAGGCCGCACCCGCCCCCGCGCAGGACACCGTCACCCCGGCCACGAGGTTCTACGTCGACCCGAACAGCAAGGCGGCCCGGCAGGCCATCGACGACCTGAGGGGAGGAAAGATCCAAGACGGCCTGAACATGGCGAAGTTGGCGAGCTACCCGCAGGCCGCGTGGTTCACGGGGGGCACGCCCGCCGAAGTCCGTACCGACGTGACGAAGCTCGTCCGTGCCGCCGCGCTCAGCCGCCGGGTCCCGGTCCTGGTGGCGTACAACATCCCCGGGCGGGACTGCAGTCTCTACTCCAGCGGCGGGGCGGACTCCTCCGCCGCCTACCGTCAGTGGATCGACGCGTTCGTCCAGGGCATCGGCGGCAAGGAGGCCGTGGTCATCCTGGAACCCGACGGCCTGGCCTCCCTTCCCAAGGACTGCGCGGGGGACGTCGACCCGACGGGAGAACTCAGCACCCGCCGCGTGTCCGACCTCGACTACGCGGTCCGCACCCTCAAGAGCGGCGCGCACACCTCGGTCTACCTGGACGCGGGCAACAGCCAGTGGCGGTCCGTCGGCGACATCACCCAACGGCTCCTGGACGCAGGTGTCGAGAAGAGCGACGGCTTCGTCCTGAACATATCCAACTACCAGCCCACCGATCAGACCTCGCACTACGGAACCTGGATATCCAAGTGCATGTGGTTCGCCACCAAGGGCCCGGAGTGGTCCCGCGGCCACGCCGACTGGTGCGCCGGCCAGTTCTACTCCCCGGCCGCTCCCAACGACGGAACCCCGGGCAACGCCGTCTCCTCCACCGATCCCTCGACGTGGCACTGGACCGACGCCTGGTACGACCAGAACGTGGCCGGCCCTGCCGGCGAGGATCTGGCGCACTTCATGGTCGACACCAGCCGCAACGGCAAGGGCCCGTGGACCCCGCAGCCGGGTGAGTACAGCGGCGACCCCGAGACCTGGTGCAACCCGCCCGGACGGGGTATCGGGCCCCGCCCGACCGCCGACACCGGCGTCCCGCTCGTCGACGCGTACCTGTACGTGAAGACCATCGGGGAGTCCGACGGCAGCTGCACCCGCAACACCGGCGGCACGATCGACCCCGAGTACGGCGTCGTCGACCCGGCCGCCGGAGTCTGGTGGCCCGAGCAGGCACACGAACTCGCCCGCAACGCGGAACCCCGCCTGACGCTGAACCACTGGTCCGGCTTCTGACGGCTCCTGCGGGGGAGGCCGGAAGGAGCATGATGCTCCTTCCGGCGTCTGCCGCACCGGGGACCCGATGCAGCCCCCCGCGTCGAAGGGTTCGACGCGGGGGCAACAGGGCGACGGGTGGCCTCGGCTACGCGGGCGCACCGCCGGGGGCGCTGTCCGGGTTCACGGGGGCGGGGGGCCCGGAGCGGAGCACGAGTCCGCAGATCACCGCGCCCGCGGCGAAGATCGCCCCCGCCCAGGTGAAGGCCACGGTGTAGCTGTGGATCGCCGCGTTCGCCTCGTTGACCGGGGTCGGGGCCCGCCCGACCAGGTAGGCGGTCAGCGCGGAGGCCGCCAGTGAGTTGAGCAGGGACGTGCCGATCGAGCCGCCGATCTGCTGCATCGTCTGCACGGTGGCGGAGGCGACCCCGGCGTCGACCGGCCGTACGCCGGAAGTGGCCGTGTTCATTGAGGGGGCCATGACGGAGCCGATACCGAAACCCACGAGCAGCAGCGGGCCGAGGATGTCGGCGACGTAGGTGCTGTGCAGGGTGATGCCGGTCAGCCAGAACATGCCGCCGCTGGCGATGAGCATCCCGAAGACGGCCAGGACGCGGGGGCCGAACTTCGGGAGCAGCTTGATGTTGGAGGCCGTGGAGGCGCACATCAGCGCGGCCACCATGGGGAGGAACACCAGCCCGGTCCTGACCGGTGAGTAGCGCAGGATCTGCTGCAGGTAGTAGGTCAGGAAGAGGAAGACGCCGAACATGCCGACGCCCACGATGAACACGCCGATGAAGGAGCCGGCCCGGTTCCGGTCCCGCAGGACCCGTAGGGGCAGCAGCGGGCTGGGGGCCCGGGTCTGCCACCAGAAGAATCCTGCGATCAGCACCGCGCCGACCACGAGGAAGCCCCAGGTGCCGGGCGCGCTCCAGGGATGCGATTCGGCTTCGGAGAACCCGTAGACCACGCAGAACAGCCCTGCGGAGATGATGGCGGCGCCGAGAAGGTCCAGTCGGGGCCGTTGCGCGGCTGGTCCCTTGTGGGGGATCAGCATGAGCGCGCCGGTGATCGCGACGACGCTGATGGCGACGTTCACCAGCAGGGTCCAGCGCCAGCTGAGGTATTCGGTCAGCACACCGCCGAGCAGGAGACCGATCGCCGCGCCCGAGCCGGCGATGCCGCCGAAGACGGCGAACGCGGTGCCGCGTTCCTTGGGCTTGGTGTAGGTCGTGGTCAGCAGCGACAGCGCGGCCGGCGCCAGGATCGCCCCGGCCGCGCCCTGCAGCGCGCGGGCGAGGACCAGGACCGCGAAGGAGGGTGCCACGCCGCCGAGGAGCGAAGCCGCGGCGAACGCGGCCAGACCCGTCAGGAAGGTCTTGCGTTGCCCGATCAGGTCGGAGATCCGTCCCGAGAGCAGGAGGAGGCTGCCGAAGGCGAGGGAGTAGGCCGTGATGATCCACTGCCGGGAGCCGTTGGAGAACCCGAGGTCCTCCTGTGCCTGGGGCAGCGCGATGTTCACGATGCTCACGTCGAGCACGATCATCAGCTGGGCCAGGCCGACCACGCCGAGGACCAGCCAATGCCCGGAGGAACGCGCATCGCTCGCCGTCGCCCCACGCCCCTCCCCGGCGGCTGGCCGCGAGTCTTTCGCGTCGGTCATCGGGCCGTCCTCAAGGTGGCGGGGGCAGCTGGTGGGCGGCGCTCGACCGGTGGTGCTGACTCCCCGGAGGCCGTAGGTACCGCCACAGCACAGCCTCACACGACGGTGCCACCGCCGCAGTGTGACGCCGGGGTCAGTCGCCCGGACGGGTTCTGCCCCTGCGGGGCGCCCCGGCCCGAAAGGGTGTCCCGCGTCTCCTGGCGGTGTGCGACGACGGTTGGGGCGCCTCGCGCCACCGTCGGAACGTCCCTGCGTATCCGGTGTGCGGACGTCCCCCGCCCTGCGATGCCGCGTGCCGCCGGCGTGGTGCGGGATGGGTAGGGACTTCCGTCGTTACGCGGTCCGCACCGCGTACGAGCGGCGGTGCCGTCTCAGGCGGAAGGCGCCAACGGGTCGGACAGCGGTAGATCCGGGCGCGACGGCGCAGCCTGCGACGGAGCCCGTCGTCCACGGCGGGTGCGCGGACGTTCCCACGACAGCCACGGAACCCGCCGCGCCGTCGGAACGTCCGCACCCATGCGTGCGGACGTCTCCTCGCCGGAGGGAGCTCATGGCCGCGCGAGCGCGCCGGCGAACCGCGCGGTCAGCGCGGTGGGCGCGGTGATCGCGGTACCGACCACGACGCTGTGGGCGCCGCGGCGGAGCGCCTCGCGGGCCTCTTCGGGCGTGTGCAGCCGCCCCTCCGCGACGACCGGTACGGAGATCACCGCCGCCAGCGACTCCACCAGTTCGAGATCGGGGCCGGGTTGCTGCGGTGACCCCTCCACGTAGCCGGAGAGTGTGGTGGAGACGAAGTCGGCCCCGAGACCGGCCGCGGCGATGCCCTCCGCGAGGGTCGAGACGTCGGCCATCACGAGTGCGCCCGCCGCGTGCACGGCGGTGACCAGTTCGGCGAAGGTCGAGCCGTCGGGACGAGGCCTGTCGGTGGCGTCCGCGGCGACGACGGCCGCGCCCGCCTCCACGAGCGCCAGGGCGTGGCGGACGGTCGGGGTGATGTAGACGCCCGTGTCGCCGTCCTTCCACAGCCCGATCACCGGCAGGTCCACGGCTTCGACGACAGCGGCGACGACCTCCGGCTCGTTGGCGCGGATCGCCGACGCTCCACCGGCGACGGCGGAGCGGGCCAGCCGTACGAGGGAGGAGGTCTCCCGCATGGGGTCGCCGGGGGGCGCCTGGCAGGAGACGATCAGACGTCCCCGGAGCGTGTCGGCCAGATCATGTGCGGTCATCGGTAACTCCTGGGTGATGGAGGGGGAGGGACGTGGTCAGGGCCGCCGCGCCCAGCACGGCGGCGTCATGGCCGAAGAGCGGGGGCTCGGGTACGAGCCGTCCGCGCAGCAGCGGCATCAGTTCGGCGGTGAAGGCGGCGGTGAGGGCCCGGCCGTACGACGTACCGATCCGGGGGACCCCGCCCCCCACGACGACCCGGTCGGGGCCGAGGGCGTTGGCGAGACCGCCGAGGGCCCGGCCGAGAGCCGTCGCGCCGGTGGTGATGGCGTGCAGGGCGGCGCGGTCGCCTTCGGCCGCCCGGGCGGCCACCGTTTCGAGCCGGTCCACCGTCGTGCCGGTGAGCCGTTCGTAGTGGGCGGTGATACCCGGTCCGGACGCGATGACCTCCAGGTGTCCGGTGGTGTCCGCGCCGCAGGTACAGGGGAGCCCGGCGGCCTCCGCGCTGGTCAGGTGGCCCAGGTGGCCGGCCACTCCCGACGCCCCGTTCAGCATCCGCCCGTCGACGGCGATCGCACCGCCCACGCCGGTCCCGACCGCCACGAAGACCAGCGAGCCGTGCGGGTCGCTCAGAGCGGCGAGTTCCGGACCCGCGGTGGCACGTACGTCGTTGTCGCAGGCCACCGGCAATCCCGTACGGTCCGCCAGGCCGGAGCCGAGCCGGGTGCCCGCCCACCCGGTGATCGAGTCGGTGGCGCTGGTGACCATACCCGTGCGGGGATCGACGACCCCGGCGGCGGCGATGCCGAGCGCCCCCGCCAGCCGCCCGGGGTCCACTTCGGCCGCCGCGGCGGCGAGTGCGTCGAGCACGGCGGACGCGCCGTCCCGGGCGGGGGTGGGCCGCGTGTGCCGGGCCAGCACGGTCCCGTCGGCGGCGAAGAGTGCCGCGGCGATCTTCGTACCGCCCAGATCGAGGCCGATGACCGCCGGGCGGGCGGGGGCCGTGTTCACCGGATCCCCGGCAGGCCGGCGCCGCGCTGCCGCCCGGTCCCGCAACGGCCGTCGACGTCCGGCGCACCTTCGAACAGCGTCCGCACCCAAGTGAGCTGGCGGCCGCGATGGTGTTCCGTGCCGCCCTCGTGCCCATTGAACTCGTACACCTCCAGTCGCTTCGGGCCGGCGTAGCGGTTGTAGGCCGTGAAGCAGGTGGAGGGCGGGCAGATCTCGTCCATCATCGCGATCGAGAAGAGGGCCGGTGCGGTCGCCCGTGCGGCGTGGTGGGCCGCGTCGAAGTGCGACAGGGTGTGAAAGACCGACTCGGTCCGGTCGCGGTGGAGACTCAGATAGGAAGCGATCTCCGTATAGGGCGGCAGGGCCGTGATGCGCGCCGCCCGGGGGAAGTTGCAGAGGAAGGGCACGTCCGGCATCACCCCGGCGAGGCCCTCGACCAGTCCGGACACCGCCAGGGCGATGCCGCCGCCCTGGCTTACCCCGGTCACCACGATGCGGGCCGGGTCGATCTCCGGGTGCGCGCGCATCGCCTCCACGCACCGGACGGCGTCGGTGACGATCCGTCGGTAGTAGTAGGTCCCCGGGCTCTCGATGCCCCGCGTCAGGAACCCCGGGACGGTTCCCGCGGCGCCCGCGTCGGTGTCGGCGGTGGCCCCTTCGGCGGCGGACCAGCCCTGTCCGCGGGTGTCCATGACCAGATGGGCGTAGCCGGCGCAGGCCCAGAGGAGGTTCTCGTGAGCCAGCCCGCGGCCGCGTCCGTAGCCCAGGAACTCGATCACGCAGCCCAGCGGGGCGTCGGTCCGCGCGGGCATGCGCAGCCAGCCCCGTACCGGCGTGCCGTCGGAGCCCGGAATGCTGACGTCGTGGACGCGTACCTGGGGAAGCCCCGCGTCCACCTCGGTGAACACCGGCTTCCCGGAGGTGCTCCCGGTGGCCAGGGTGCCGGACCAGAAGGCGTCGAAGCCCTCGGGTTCCGGGAGTTCGGGCCGGTAGGTGAGGCAGTCCTCAAGAGGGAGGTCGACCGACGGCATGGGGTGGGTCCTCCAGATGGTGCAGGTGAGACAGAAGACGTCAGATGTCCTCTGGGTTCACCGGACCTTAGGCAGAAGCGCGGACCTCGTCAAGAGCGGAGAGCCGGGCGCCGCCCTCTCCCGGGCGGGGAGCGGACGGCGATTCCCGAGGATGTGTCAGACCGAGGCGTCCCGACGGGCGCGGGCCTCCGTGATCCGGCGTCTGACCGGGGCGTAGTGGTCCTCGATCGCCTTGAGGAAGGCGGCCGAGTCGCCCGCGCGGGCGGCGTCCACGATGCCTTGGTGCGCCGCGATCGTCGCGGTCTCGTCCGCGTGCGTGAATCCGTCGAGGTGCGGGGCGACGATCACGTACACCTCCCAGAAGGCCATGGAGAGCTGTCCGATGAGGTCGTTGCCGACCGGCGCCACGAGGAGTGCGTGGAAGGACCGGTCCGCCGCGACGAATCCGTGGCCGTCGCCCGCGCCGGTGGCGCGCATGGTCGCGACCAGCCCGTCCAGCGTGTCGAGCTGTTCGGTGGTCAGCGACCCCACGATCCGTTCGGCCATCCCGCGTTCGAACAGTTCCCGCACGTCCACCAGGTCGGCCATCACCTGGAAGTCGTCGTCGGGGGAGAGGAGTCCCCGGAAGGTGAGGCTTTCCACCAGGGCGGAGAGGCTGAGCCGGCCCACGTAAGTGCCGTGACCGTGGCGGACGTCCACGATGTCGAGGGCGTCCAGGATTTTCACCGCCTCGCGCACGCTGGAACGGCTGGCGCCGAGGGCCTCGCACAGGGCGGGCTCGGCGGGCAACGGGTCGCCCGGGCGCAGCCGTTCGTCGAGGATGTAGCGCTTGATCCCGTCCACCACCTCTTGCCGCAACAGCGTGCGACTCGGTCTGGTGCCGGAAATTTCGGGACTCCCCACCTCTTGACCCCTCTCGATTGCCAGGCTACGTTCCCAGGCTATCAAGGCATCGGACATCTGACGTCTTACGCTCTAGTCTCGCTTCATGGACTGGGCCCTCGCGGACGAGCTGCTCCTCTTGCCGTCTCCTCTCCCTCAACGTCCCCCTTGGAGGACCCGTGCCCGAGCTGAGGCCAACAGGCGTCGAGCGCCGCACCTTCCTGCGGTATGCCGGTGTCGTCAGTGCGGCGGCCGCCATCACGGCGAGCGTCTCCGCGTGCGGTGGCCCCTCGTCCACCGGTGACGGCGCGTCGGGATCCGGCGGTGGGACCGGCACCATCGAGGCCGGTCTGTCGTACGCGCTGTCCACCGGGTTCGACCCGATGACCACGTCCGGGGCCACCCCGTACGCGGCCAACATGCACATCTTCGAAGGTCTCGTCGACCTGGACCCGGTGACCCTGGAGGCCAGACCCGCGCTCGCCACCGGGATGCCGCAGAAGATCAACGCCACCACCTACCGTGCCACCCTGCGCGACGGCGCCACCTTCCACGACGGATCGGCCGTGACCGCCGAGGACGTGGTGTTCAGCTTCGAACGCATCCTCGATCCCGACAACGCCTCCCTGATGGCACAGTTCGTGCCGTTCATCGACACGGTCCGTGCGGTCGATGCCAAGACCGTCGAGTTCAAGCTGAAGTACGCGTTCGCCCTCTTCCCCTCCCGCATATCGGTCGCCCGGATCGTGCCGAAGAAGATCGTCGAGGCGGACGTCAAGGGATTCGACGCCAAACCGGTGGGCTCGGGGCCGTACAAGTTCGTCGAGGCGATCCGTGAGGACAAGATCGTCTTCACCCGGCACGCGGCCTACAACGGCTCGCACCCGGCCAAGGCCGAGAAGATGATCTGGCGTCTGATCTCGGATTCCTCCGCCCGGGTCAGCGCCATGCAGTCCGGCCGGGTCCAGGCCATCGAGGACGTGCCCTACATCGACCTCGCGGGCCTCGCCGCCACCACCAGGACCGAGTCCGTGCAGTCCTTCGGTCTGCTCTTCCTCATGTTCAACACCGCCGACAAGCGCTTCGCCGACAAGCGGGTGCGCCAGGCCCTGCACTACGCCCTGGACACCGAGAAGATCATCAAGACCGCGCTGATCGGCAACGCGACGGCCGCGACCGGATACGTCCCCAAGACCCATCCGGACTACCACCCGGCCTCCACGGTCTACACTCACGACCTGGCCAAGGCCAAGAAGCTGCTGGCCGAAGCCGGCGTCGGAAAGCTCGCGTTCACCGTGCTGCTGACGGACACCGGCTGGGTCAAGGACGTCGCCCCCCTCATCAAGGAGAGCTGGGCGGCCGCCGGTATCGACGCCACCCTCTCCATCGCCCAGTCCGCCGCGCAGTACGCCAAGATCGACAGCGGCGACTTCGAGGTGCTCGTGGCACCCGGTGACCCGTCCGTCTTCGGTAACGACGCGGACCTCCTGCTCCGCTGGTTCTACTACGGCTTCTGGCCCGAGAACCGGTACGGCTGGGCCAAGTCGGCCTCGTACAAGGAGGTCAAGCAGCTCCTCGACAAGGCCGCGCAGTCCGCCGACGAGGCTGGCCGCAAGCGTCTGTGGGGCCAGGTCACCGACCTGGTCGCCGAGGAGGCGGCGCTCTACCCGATCTTCCACCGCAAGCTGCCCACCGCCTGGAGCGACAAGGGGCTCTCCGGCTTCGCGCCGCTGCCCACCACGGGCCTGTCCTTCCTGGACGTCGGCCGAGCCTGAACCCCACGTGTCCGGGCCGCGCCCCCACGGGGCGGCCCGGCCACGCTGTCCGTCCAACCGCAAGGAAACCGACGATGGTTGCATTTCTCCGGCTTGCGCTGCGCCGTGTCGCCATGATGCCGGTGATGGTCCTCGGCATCGCGCTGCTGGTCTTCGTGGTGCTGCAGTTCTCGCCGACCGACCCGGCGTACAACGCGCTCGGAGAGAGCGCGTCGCCCGAGGCCCGGGAAGCGTTCTCCGAGGCCAACGGGCTCAACGACCCGCTGCCCGTACGCTACTTCCGCTTCATCGGCCAGCTCCTCCACCTGGACCTCGGGTCCACCGTCCCGCCCAGCCGGCCGGTCGTCGACCGGATCACCGAGGCATTCCCGCTCACCCTGCAACTGACCCTCCTCGGCCTCGTGCTGGCCGTGGTCCTGGCGACGGCGGGCGGGGTCGTGGGGGCGATGTACCGCGACCGCTGGCCCGACCAGCTCTTCCGGCTGCTGTCCATGACGGGCGTGGCCGTCCCTTCCTTCTGGCTCGGGGTACTGCTCATCCAGCAGTTCGCACTGAACAGCCCGGTCTTCCCGACCGGCGGCTACACCAATCCCGCCGACTCGTTCGGCGGCTGGCTCCGGTCCATGGTCCTGCCCGCCGTCTCGCTCGCCGTCCCGGTCGCCGCCTCGCTCGCACGGCTCGTCCGCACCTCCATGGTCGCCGAGCTCGACCGCGACTACGTCCGTACCGCCCGGGGGAACGGGCTCCCGGTCTTCCTGGTGATCCGCTCGGTCCTGCGCAACGCGCTCGTCACCCCGCTCACCGTGCTCGGTGTGAAGGTCGGCTACCTGCTCAGCGGGGCCGTCGTCATCGAAGCGATCTTCGACCTGCCCGGCATGGGCAAGCTCATCCTCGAAGGTGTCACCGGCGGCGACGTCGCGCTGGTCCAGGGCACCGTGCTGACCATCGCCATCGCCTTCCTGGTGGTCAACATCATCGTCGACCTGCTCTATCTGCTGGTCAACCCGCGCATCAGGACGGTGTGACATGTTCACCACGGGCCGTCTGGCCAAGAAGCTCTCCCGACCGGGGATCGCCTTCCGCTCCCTTCCGGTCGCCTCCCGGATCGCCCTCGCCGTGCTCGTCGTGGTCGTACTCGGGGCCGTGCTCGCCCCCTTCCTCACCCAGGACCCCCTGACCACCGGTACGCCCGTGCAGGCCCCCGGCGGCCGGCACTGGTTCGGCACCGACCGCGCCGGCCGCGACGTCTTCGCCCGGGTGGTGCACGGCGCGCGCTACTCCCTGGTCATCGGCCTCGGCGCGACCGCGCTCGCCCTCCTCGCCGGATCCGTCCTCGGCTCGCTCGCGGCGACCTCGCGCAAGTTCGCCGACGAAGCGATCATGCGCACCCTCGACGTGGTGATGTCGTTCCCGCCGATCGCGCTGGCGGCCGTCCTCGTCGCCGTCTTCGGCACGAGCGTCCCGGTCATCATCTTCACCGTCGCCTTCGTCTACAGCCCCTCACTGGCCCGCGTCGTGCGCGCCAACGTCCTCGCGCAGTACGGCGAGGACTACGTGGCGGCCGAGAAGGTCCTCGGCGCGAAGCGCCCCTACATCGTGCTCCGGCACGTCGCCGTCAACTGCATGGCCCCGGTCCTGGTGTTCGCCACCGTCATGGTCGCCGAGGCGATCATCTTCGAGGCGTCCCTCTCCTTCATCGGAGCCGGCGTCCAGGACCCGGACCCCAGTTGGGGCAGCGTTCTCGCCTACGGCCGCCAGATCCTCCTGGCCGGAGGGTGGTGGGCCACCTTCTTCCCCGGCCTCGCCCTCCTCGTCACCGTGCTGGCCCTCAACGTCCTCTCCGAGGGGCTGACCGACGCGTCGGCCGCACCGAAGGCGGGCCGCACCGGCGCCGGGCCCACCGGCACCGCGCAGCCCGATCCCGTCGAGGCGGCCTCCACCGTCGACGTCGACGCCGCGCTCGCAGGGCTGGCCAGGCACGTCGAAGCGACCGAGCCCTCCGTCGTACCGGTGCGGGCGGACGCCGCCGAACTCCTGGTCGTACGCGACCTGGCCATCCGCTTCCCCGACCGCTACGGCGACATCCCGGTCGTCGACCGGCTGAACTTCACCGTACGCGAGGGCGAGACCCTCGGACTCGTCGGCGAATCCGGTTGCGGCAAGTCCATCACCAGCCTCGCCGTCATGGGCCTGCTCGCCCGCAACGCCCAGGTCGACGGCGAGATCCTCTACCGGGGCCGTGACCTCCTCACTCTCTCCCCGAAGGAACGCCGGGCCCTGATGGGACCGGAGATCGCGATGGTCTACCAGGACGCGCTCTCCTCCCTCAACCCCTCCGTGCTCGTCGGCACCCAGCTCAGGCAGCTCACCTCGCGCGGCGGTACGAAAACCCCGGCCGAACTCCTCGAACTGGTCGGGCTCTCACCGGAACGCACCCTGCGCAGCTACCCGCACGAGCTCTCCGGCGGCCAGCGCCAACGCGTCCTCATCGCCATGGCCCTCTCCCGCAGCCCTCGCCTGCTCATCGCCGACGAGCCGACCACGGCGCTCGACGTCACCGTCCAGGCGCAGGTCGTCGAACTCCTGGTCAAGCTGCGCGACGAGCTCGGCTTCGCCATGGTTCTGGTCTCGCACGACCTCGCCCTGGTCGGCGACCTCTCCCACCGCGTCGCCGTCATGTACGCCGGCCGCCTGGCCGAAGTGGGCCGCACCCGGGCGGTGCTGACCGACCCCGCCCACCACTACAGCCGCGGCCTGCTCGGCTCCGTCGTCTCGCTCGAAGCCGGTGCCGACCGGCTGCACCAGATCCGCGGAGTCGTCCCCGCACCCCAGGGCTTCGGCGCCGGCTGCCGGTTCGCCGGGCGCTGCCCGGCGGCGACCGGTCTCTGCCGCACCACCCCGCCGGAACTCACCGGGCGCGGCGCCACGCAGGACCACGGCTTCGCCTGCCACCACCCGGCCATGGCCGCAGAACTGGAAGGAAGCGCCCTGTGATCAGGCTCGACGGCGTCCACGTACGCCACAAGGCGCGCAGTGGAGGCCTTTTCGGCAAGGACGCCGTGCACGCCCTCACCGACGTCTCGGTCGAGGTGGCGCGCGGCGAGATCCTCGGCCTGGTGGGGGAGTCCGGCTGCGGCAAGTCGACCATGGCCAGGGTCCTCACCGGGCTGCAGAAGCCCACCGAGGGCGAGGTCCTCTTTCACGGCCGCGATCTGTGGGAGATCCCCGCGGCCGAACGCCGGGACCGTTTCGGCTCCTCGGTCGGAGTCGTCTTCCAGGACCCGTCGACCGCGCTCAACCCCCGGCTGACGGTCCGCCGGATCCTGCGCGACCCTCTGGACGTGCACCGGCGGGGGACCCGGGCGGAACGCGAGTCGCGGGTGGAGGAGCTGCTCGACCTCGTCGGCCTTCCCGGGCACACCCTCGCCGCCCTTCCCGGACAGCTCTCGGGCGGTCAGCGGCAGCGCGTCGCCATCGCGCGGGCGCTGGCCCTGGAACCGGATCTCATCGTCGCTGACGAACCGACCTCCGCACTCGACGTCTCGGTGCGCGCCCAGGTCCTCAATCTCCTCGTGGACCTGCGCGAACGCCTCGGCCTCGGCATGGTGTTCATCTCGCACGACATCCAGACGGTGCGCTACCTCGCCGACCGCATCGCGGTCCTCTACCTCGGCCGCGTCGTCGAAGAGGGACCGGCCGAGCGCGTCGCGCGCGCCCCGCGTCACCCGTACACCGAGGCGCTGCTCTCCGCGACCCCCAGTCTCCTGGAGCACACCGAGCGCATCGTGCTGACCGGCCCGGTGCCCTCGGCCACCAATCCGCCGACCGGATGCCCGTTCCGGACCCGCTGCTGGAAGGCCGACGACGACTGCGCCGCCGTCTTTCCCGCACCGGTACAGGACCCGGCTGCCGGCGCCCACCGCTGGCACTGCGTCCACCCTCAGCCCGCCCGACCGTCCGACGGGGACCCCACCCCGCGGACGCCTGCAAGGAGCACCGCATGAGCACGTCCACCGCCCCGTACACCGGAGTGATCCCTCCCGTCGTCACCCCGCTCACCGACGGGGGAGAGGTCGACCGGGCGTCCCTGGAGAACGTCGTGAACCGGCTGCTCCAGGCGGGCGTCAACGGACTTTTCGCGCTGGGGAGTTCAGGTGAGACCGCCTACCTGACGCCCACTCAGCAGAACGAGGTCACCGAGGTGATCACGTCCACGGCGGCAGGTCAGGTGCCGGTGATCGTCGGCGCCATCGAGACGACCACCAACCGCGCGATCGAGCGGGCCCGCGCGGTCGCCGCCCTCGGTGCCGACGCAGTCGTGGCGACCGCCCCGTTCTACACCCGTACGCACCACACCGAGATCGACCGGCACTTCAGGGACATCGCCGCAGCCGTGGACCTCCCGCTGCTCGCGTACGACGTTCCGGTGTGCGTCCACAGCAAGCTGACCCCGGAACTGCTGCTGCCGCTCGCCTCCGACGGTGTGCTCGCCGGCGTGAAGGACTCCAGCGGGGACGACGGTTCCTTCCGCATCCTGGCCAACGAGACGCGGGGGCTGCCCGGGTTCTCCCTGCTGACCGGCCACGAGCTGGTGGTGGACGCCATGATGCTCTGCGGCGCGCACGGCTCGGTGCCCGGCCTCGGCAACGTCGACCCGCACGGCTACGTCCGGCTGCACGAGGCCGCGGTACGGGGCGACTGGGCCGCCGCCAAGGCGGAGCAGGACCGGCTCGTATCGCTGTTCGGGATCGTCGGGGCGGCGGATCCCGCCACGGCGTCCGCGACCGCGGCCGGGCTGGGCGCCTTCAAGACCGCGCTCGCGCTGCTCGGTGTCATCGCGACGAACGTGGTGAGCCCGCCGATGCGCCCCCTGGACACGGCGGAGCGGGCCAGGATCGCCGCCCATCTGGAGCGCGCGGGCCTGCTGGGCTGACGAGGCACCCGCACAGGGCCGGCCCGGCAGGGCGGTCCGTCGCTGCCGCCGTCGTCGGAGTCCTTCCGGCGGCGGCAGTTCGGCATGCCTGCCGCGCTTCCCTGGAACGAACCGTCAAAACACTGGGCGGCGCGCGTTGTCGGAGCGCTGCGAGCGCGCGCCGGCGCCACCTGTTGACGCGGGGAGGGCGCGCTCCTACTGTCTCCCAACACATGACGTCTGATGTCTGTTGTCAGGTGTCCACGGAGGAAATTCCCTCAGGCAAGGAGAGCGGACAACGTGTTCACGCATTCCATGTCCCGCCCGGTGCGGCGCCCCTGGGCGTTTGCCGTGCTGGCCCTCGTCACCGCGTTCGCCGCGGTCCTGCTCGCACCCGTCCACGCCCGGGCCGCCGCGAGCGGGCAGTCGGCCGTGGCCGACCAGGACTGCACCAGCAGCAGAATCAGAATTACCCTGGTCAACGAAACGTCGGCGGCGACGACCTTCACCGCGACCTGGACGGGAGTCGGGACCTACACCCGCGCCGTGAGCGCGGGCGACCGTACCGACCTCTTCTTCACCAAGGCCGACGGCACGGCGTACTCCTTCGTCGTCACCACTCCCGAGGGTCTCCACACGTCCCTCAGCGGCACGCTCGACTGCAGCACCGCACTGGGTGCGCAGGTCAGCATGGACTGTCCGCGCAACGCCGACGGCTCCCCGCCCTCGACCCACAAGCTGAGGCTGACCCTGGTCAACCGGTCGGCGGGTCCGCGGACCTTCACGGTCGGCTGGCCAGGCCGCTCCGCGTCGCCGTGGACCGTGACGGTGCCCGCCGGCTCCTCGGACGCGTCGCTGTTCTGGACCGTGGGCAACGGCACGGCCTACACCCTCACGGCCACATCCACCGGATTCGCCCGCACCGAGAGCGGCACGGCGACCTGCGGCCTGGCCGCCGGGACCCCGGGCATGAACACCCAGGCCCTGTTCACCGTCACGGACCCCATCGACGGCATCAACACCCTCAACGCGCACGGTGATTACGAGGAGGTGACGAGGACCGTCGCTTCGGTCCGCATCCCCGCGATGGCCGTCTCGAACACCGGCACCATCGTCGCCATGGCCGACGCGAGGGTCTCCAGCGCGGCTGACCTCGGCGGCAGTAGCAACGACATCCAGGTCGCGATGCGCCGCAGCACCGACGGTGGCGCCACCTGGACCAAGGCCGAGATCGTCCAGCACGCCGCCACCACCACGGAGGGCTACGGGGACGTGAGCCTCCTGGTCGACCGCTCGGTGGGCACCGACGGCAGGATCTTCGCCTTCCTCAACTACTCCCCGGCACCCGGCATCGGCTACTACGGATCCTCCGCCGGTTCCAACTCCTCGACCGACACCACCTCGATGCACATCCGCACCATCACCTCGACCGACGGCGGCGCGACCTGGTCCGCCCCCGTCGATATCAACCCGCAGGTGAAGGAAGTGGGGTGGAGCGGCATGTTCGCGTCGTCCGGACATGGGATCCAGCTGGCCGGCGGGCGTCTCGTCCAGCCGATCGTCTATCGCGAGAACGGCGTCGACCACGCCGCCAACATCTACTCCGACGACCACGGAGCCACCTGGAAGGCCGGTGCGCCGGCGGCCACCGGCGTGAACGAGAGCAAGGTGCTCCAGCGCGGCTCCGGCAAGGTGGTCCAGAACATGCGGTCCAACAGCGGGGGCAACCGCTGGTACGCGACGGCGAGCGACGTCGGCGCGTCCGACGTGGCGAGCGCCTTCGGCACGCCCTGGAACTCGGGGATGATCGACCCGGGGTGCAACGCCGACGAGATCTCCTACCTCTCACCCACCGATGTCGACTCCAGCGGCTACCCGGCCACCACCGACGTCTCGCTGTACAGCGGCAACCCGTCCGCCGGCAGCCGCAGCGAACTGACCGTGCAGGTCAGTGAGGACGACGGGGCGAGCCGGCGGCACCGGGTCCTGATCAAATCGGGGGCTGCCGGCTACTCGACCATGGCGGTACTCGCGGGGGGAGCCATCGGAAACCTGTACGAGATCGGTGCGACCGGCGGGATCGTCTTCACCGGCTTCTCCCTCGCCTGGGCCACGCAGACCTGAGCGGCGGTGTGCCGGCAGGTCACTGGGTGAACGGCCGCTCAGCGGCGGCCGGACCGCGTTCCGCGGCCGGCCGCCGTGCCCCTCTCTGGGAGGATCAGCACCGGTCCCCACGACCGGAGAACCGAGAAGAGAGGGCGGCTGGATGGACCAGGAAACGACCGGGGCGGCGACGGACGTTCCCGTGCGGCTGCTACTGATCTCGGACACCCATGTGCCCCTGCGCGCCAAGCGGCTCCCCGACGAACTGCTCCGTGAGGCGGAGCGGGCGGATGCCGTGCTCCATGCCGGGGACTGGGTGGACGTGGCCACGCTGGACCTGCTGGAGGCGCGCGCGCGGCGTCTGGTCGGGGTGTACGGCAACAACGACGGAGCGGAACTGCGGGCCCGGCTGCCCGAAACGGCCCGCGTCCGGCTGGGGGGTCTGCGGTTCGGCGTCGTCCACGAGACGGGATCGGCTACCGGCCGTGAGGCGCGCTGCGCCGCGCTCCACCCCGACCTGGACGTGCTGGTCTTCGGCCACAGCCACATTCCCTGGGACACCCTGGCACCCGGAGGGCTGCGCCTGCTGAACCCGGGGTCGCCGACGGACCGCAGACGACAGCCGTACCGCACGTACATGACGTGCACGGTGGCGGACGGGGTCCTCGGAGAGGTCGTCCTGCACCGGCTGCCCCGGCGCTGACCGCTCGCTCCGTTCCGGAGGGCGACGTGGACGACCCCGCTCCTCAGGCGTTCGCCTCCGGCGTCCGGGAAGGTCCGCACGCCTGATTCCCACTGCGGGAAGGCGCCCGCCTCGGAGTGCCCGTCCGCGTCGCGCCGTCGCCGGGACAGGGTGCGATCACGACGTGCGCCCGAGGAAGGAGAGCAGGAGTGCGGTCGTCTCCCCGGGGTGCTCCTCGTAGATCCAGTGGCCGGAGTCGGGAACGACGACACCGGTGACCTTCTTCGCGTACCGGCGGACCTGGTCGGGTACGGCCTCGCCGAGGCTGCCCGAGGCGCCGATCGCCAGGACCGGCATGGTCAGCTTCGTGCGCCGGTTGACGGCGTTGTCCTCGACGTCCTGGGGGAAGGCCCGGAACCACTTGAAGCTCGCCGACAGGTGGGCCGGGTCCTTCAGGGCATCCGCGAACACGGCGATGTCGTCGTCGGTGACGGAGCCCTTGCGGACTTCGAGGGAGTCGACGAACCCGCCCACCCACTCCTCTTCGCGGCCGGTCACGACCTTTTCGGGAAGGCCGTTGGCGAGGGAGAAGAAGCCGAAGTTCCAGGCGGCCGGACCGGCGGCGGTCAGGGACGGGAATTCGTAGAGGCTCTTGTCCGGGATCGGGGCCTCGCTGAGAACCAGCTTCTTCACGTCGCGGGGGTGCGCGGCGGCGTAGGAGTAGGCGACCATCGAGCCGATGTCGTGGCCGACCAGCCGGATGTCGTCGGCGTGCCCGATCCCGCGGAGCAGTGTGTGGACGGCTGCGGCCATCGACTTCTTGTCGTAGCCGCCGGCCGGGGCGTCGCTCTTGCCGGCGCCGGGCAGGCTGGGCGCGATGACGGTGTAGTGCTGGGAGAGCGCTGGCAGGAGGGCGCGCCATTCGTACCAGGTCTCCGGGTAGCCGTGGAGCAGGACGAGGGTCGGACCGTGGCCGCCGATCACGTAGTCGAGGCCGACGGCCTTGTGCTCGGTGAACCCGGCGGGTACCAGGGGAGCGGCGGACCGGGACGCGGTCGTCGCGGTCCCGGTGTGCGGGGTCGCGGCGGAGACGGTGGCGGCGGAGAGGGTGGTGCTGAGGCCGAATGCCGCGGCGATCGCGAGCGGTGCCAGGACACGTGGCCGGAAGAAGGCATGACGGTGCTTCACAGGTGCTCCAGTCGGGGGGAGGCGTGGCTGTAGCGATGAGAGAGCTTGCGGCCGGGGCCGGGGCCGGGGCCGGGGTCACAGGGTGCTGACGAGACCGCCGTCGATGACGAAGTCGGACCCGGTGATGTTCGCGGCCCGGTCGCCGGCCAGGAACACGACGAGGTCGGCGACCTCGTCGGGGCGGGTGAACCGGCCGGTGGCGGCGTCGGCGGCGGCCTGCTCGGCCACGGCGTCGGCGGAGCCGCCGGTGGCGGCGGCCACCGTCGCGGCGACTCCGTCGCGCGCCAGCCACAGGCCGGTGGTGACGGGGCCGGGGCTCACGGTGTTGACGCGGACGCCCCGCGGACCCACCTCTTTGGACAGGGACTTGCAGAAGTTCGACAGTGCGGCCTTCGACGCGCTGTAGTCGATCACGAGCGGGTCGGGCAGGAACGCGTTGACGGAGCTGACCGTCACGATGCTCCCCGCTCCGCGCTCCAGCAGGTGGGGGAGCGCGGCCCGGGTGGTGCGTACGGGGACCAGGAGGTTGACGGACAGCGTCGCGGCCCAGTCGTCGTCGGTCACCGCGAGGAAGCCGTCGGTGCGGGGCCGGACGGCACCCACGTTGTTCACCAGGATGTCCAGGCCGCCGTAGGCGAAGGCCGCGGCGGTGATCAGCTCGGCCGGTCCTTCCGGGGAGGTCAGGTCCACCGCGACCGTGAGGACGTCGCCCTCGGCGGCCAGCGCCCGCAGCTCGGGGGTGATCTCCCGCGAACCGGTCACGACCCGTGCACCCTCGCGTACGAGTGCTCCGGCCACGGCGAGCCCGATGCCTCGGCTCGCGCCGGTGACGACCGCGGTCCTGCCGGTCAGCTGCAGATCCATGCCAGGGCCCTTCGACGGTGACGGTGCCGGTGCTGGTGCGGCCGGTGGAATGCGGTGGGTGGGAAGCGCCGTTCGACGAAGGCTTCGTCCGGCGGAGTCGTCCTTCATCGGAAGCGTCGCTCAGAGGGAGTGCCGCCGCAGCCAGGCCAGTGCGGTGTCGGCGACCTCGCGCCAGCCGCCGTCGATCGTCAGCGAGTGTCCGCGGTCGGGGAAGTCGGTGATGTCGGTGACGGCGTCGGAGTGCCGGTACTGCTTGAGGGTGGCCCGGACGACGGCCTCCGGCACCGTGTGGTCCTTGCCGCCGGTCATCAGCAGCAGCGGTCCGCGCGAGCCGTTGGCGGTGTCGACCTTGGCCGCCGAGTGCGGGTTGAAGTTGGCTGCGGCGGCCTCGAACAGGGGCTTGCCCGGGGCCGGGATCGCCCATCGCTCGAACAGCTCCACGGACTCCTCCTCGGACACGGCATTGCCGAACGCGAAGCGGAACTGGTCGGCCGTGAGGGAGACCGCGCGGTGCTTGTTGCCAGGGTTCTTGAACACCGGCAGCGTAGCGCGCAGCGCGGACAGCGGCAGCGGGAGAACTCCCTTGATCTGGGCGGCGTCGATCGCGACGGCGGCTGCCGCCAGGTTCTGCCCGAGGAGCTTCTGCGCGACCATGCCGCCGAACGAGTGCCCGATCACGATGGGCGGGGCCGGCAGCTCCCGGATGATCGCCGCGTAGTGGTTCACCACCTCGTCGATGCCGTGGTCGGCGATGCTCTCGGGGTTGGCGCGGGCCTCCTCGACGGTGCCGGGGTCGCCGGGCCAGCCCGGCGCGACCGGGGCGTAACCCTCCCGCTGGAACAGGTCGATCCAGGGGGCCCACGAGGTGGCGTGCAGCCACAGGCCATGGATGAAGACGACGGGGACGGGGATCGGTGGTGTCATGACGACCTCTCGGTGCGGTGGATGCGGTGGGCGCGGTGGGTGCGGCGATGTGCTCGGTACGGCCGGGCGTCCGGCGCCGGGTCAGCACACCACGGGGGCGGAGGCGTTCGTACCGGGGAAAGACCCCAGTGCGTCCGTGCGTAATCGGGGGACTCCGGAGTGGGGCCGGGGTGACGTGCCTGCTCGCGCGTCCGTTCCCACCCACCCCGTCCCCCGGAGCCCGGCTACGGACGGGTGCCGAAGGGGCCCAGGAGCCCGGCGTCGATCCGCAGCGATTCGAGCATGGTGGCCGCGTTGTCGAGGGTGAAGACGTCGGCCGCGGCGAGGACACCGGTGTACTTGGCGATCACCGGACCGGCCGCCTGCTGAGCGACGGCGTCCAGGTAGGTCTTGAAGATCGCCCAGGAGTTCCCGGAGGGGCCGTACTTCTGGAAGAAGGGCGTCGGGTCCAGGGACATCGCGGCCTTCACGCTCTCGGTGAGGTCGGCGATGTACCGCTTCTGCACGTCGCCGTCGGCGCGCACCCCGAGCCGGCCGAGGTGTCCGCCGACCAGGGTCGTCCAGGGGTAGCTCATGGCCGTGTCCTGGGCCTTCACCCAGGCGGGTATGTCCTGTGAGACGGCCAGGTTCTTGAACGGCACCCAGCCGGGATAGAGGACGTCCACCACCATCAGCGTCGCGTGGTCGGGCGCGTGGACGAAGATGTTGTCCGGGGAGTGGTTGGGGCCGTGGTGGGCGAGCTCCAGACGTTCCCCGCCGACGCGCAGCTCGAAGTGGTCGTCGAAGGTCACGGTCGGGAGCGGCCGGTTGGGGTCGGCATCCAGCCGGAGCAGCCGGCGGGTCTCGGTGTGCGCGACGCGCACGACGTCCTTGCCGAAGAGGCCGGCGGAGCCGATGTGGTCGGCGTGGCTGTGGGTGTACACCAGGTGGGTGACCTTCGGCGGCCGGCCGTTGGCCCGGGTGACCTCGGCGATGGCGCGCAGCAGGTTGTTCCCGATGGTCGGCGGCGCGTCGACGAGCACCACCCCTTCACGGGTGCTCAGGAACATCGCCTGGTAGTAGGCGTCGGTCACCCAGTACAAGTTGCCCTTGATACGGCCGACGAAGTAGCCCAGCTCGTTGAGCCCGGGACCGGTCGAGGCGGTGGGGACCGGGGCGAAGTCGGGGAGATCCGTCGAAGCGGTGGTGGCGCCGGCGGCGTGTGCCGTGCCCGGCAGGGCCTCACCGACGAGGACGGCCGCGGTCGGGACCGCCAGCGCGGCCGTCGCGGTTCTGAGGAACGCGCGGCGGTTCGCGGTCGTGGCGGGGCGGGGTTCCGGTGTCATGGGTCGGGGCCTTCCAGGAGGGCCGGCGGAGTCGTCGGCGGCGGATGCGGCCACCGCAGGACATCACCCGTGCCTTCTGGTCCGTATCGGGGAGAACCCCCAGTCCCGACGCGCGCCCGGCCCCGGCGGGACTGGGGTGCCGGCCGCCGGCGGCGAGCGGTGGGCTCAGTTCTCGCTGGTCAACAGGGATTTGAGCTGTCGCCGGGAGGTGATGTCGAGTTTCCGGAAGATCTTGTTGAGGTGGTACTCGACGGTCGACTGCGTGATGAAGAGCCGGGTCGCGATCTCGGTGTTGGTGGTTCCGTGCGCGGCGAGGGTGGCTATCCGCCGTTCCTGCGGAGTGAGGTCGTGCTCGGTGAGGCCGTGCGGGGAACGGCCCGCGCGCTTGCGGGGGTGCGCGCCGGTGGCGAGGAGCTCGGTGCGGGCCCGCTCGGCGAAGGCGGCTGCCCCCATGTCGGTGAACATCCGGTACGCGTAGCCCAGTTGGGTACGCGCGTCGGTGCGGCGTCTGCGCCTGCGGAGCCATTCGCCGTAGAGGAGGTGGGTGCGGGCCAGGTCGGTGCGTACCTGAGTGCGGCTGAGGAGGGTCAGGGACCGGACGAAGTGGGGTTCGGCCCCGTCGTGGTCGGCCGAGACCAGGGCCCGGCAGCGTTCCAGGAGTCCCAGGGCCCAGGGTGTACCGGCCGGCGCGGCGCGTTCTTCGAGGCGGGCAAGAGCCCCTCGGGCCGTGGACCGGTCCCCGCTGCGGGTGGAGGCCTCGACGAGATCGGGCAGGGCGCGGGGGGCGCCTCCGGGGTTGTCGGCTTCGAAGTTGACCCGCGCGTGGGCGGCTGCCTGGACGTAGTTTCCCAGGCTGAGTTCGAGGACGGTCAGGCTGTTCCGGGCCCAGTCGGCCAGACCACCGTGCGCGTGGCGGCTGGCCAGGTCGCGTACGAGGAGGTCCGCGGCCGTGCGGGCCGCCGATTCCTGACCGCTCCAGGCCAGGAGCTCCACACGGTAGGCCAGGCCGGGGGAGGGCTGGCCGATGACGGCGGCGAGATCCTGGGCCTCGTCCAGGCACGCGGTGGCGGTGGCGAACCGGCCGGCCCGGAGTTCCCAGGTGGACCGGACCACCAGGGTGGAACGCAGTGCCCCCAGCGCGCCGATGGCGCGCTCGTGCGCCTCCACGAGCCGGGCGGCCTCGGCGCCACCGGTCTCGTCCCAGACCTCCTCGGCGGCGTAGAGGGCGAGGGTTGCCGCCCGGAGACCGTGCCCGACCACGTCGGTGTCCCGTTCCAGGGCGGCGAGCGCGGCCTGGAGGAGAGGCAGGGCGGCCTGATAGCCGCCGTGCATCCGCAGGGCGAAGCCTTCGAGGAGGAGGTCGGCGCTGCTGGGGAGGGCGGACGGCTCACGTGCCGGAGGAACGACCGCCGAGGTGACGGCAGGAAGGGCGGCGACTGGACGGCCGGCGGCTCGCGCGGCGGCCAACGGTGGGGACGCGGTCACCGCGGTCGGGGCCAGGACGGGCGCGGACCCGGCCGGCGGGCTCGGGGCCAGTGGGCTCAGGGCGGGTGAGGTCAGGATCGTCACGCCGAGTTCCTCGCGGGTCGCCGCGTCGTGCTCACCGCACAGCACCGCCAGGAGTCCTTCCACCAGGAGGGACCGGGCCAGAACCCGATCCGTGTCCGCGACCACGCCGGCTGCGGCCAGCAGCGGTGATCCCAGGCCCGCGAGCCGCCCGAAGTAGATGTCGGTGGTGGCCCGGGTCTGCAGGGCACGGGCCCGCAGGACGGTGTCGCCGCCGTCCAGGAGAGGCTGGGCCTGCGCGAGGAGGGACTGGGCGGTAACGGGGTCGCCCAGCACGAGATGGGCTCGGGCGGCCTCGACGAGCCGTACCGCCCGGTCGGCCCGGGAGAGCTGTGCCGCTCGGGCCAGGAGGGCGGCCCGTTCGGCGTAGCCGCCGCGCCCGCGGGCGAGTTCCGCCGCCGCGACCAGTTCGTCGGCCACCTCGTCGTCGAGCCCGACGGTCGCCTCGGCGCGGTGCCAGGCCCGCCGCTCGGGGTTGCGCAGCGCGTCGCTGACAGCGGCGAGCGCGGCGTGGACGCGCCTGCGCTCACCGGCCGGGGCGCTGCGGTAGACGGCCGAGCGGATCAGCGGGTGCCGGAACTCCAGCAGCCGCCCGCCGGTGAGCACGCCCGCGGACACCGCCGCGTCCGCGGCCTGCGCGGGGACGCCCAGTTCCGCAGCCGCCCGCCACAGCTGCAGCACGTCCTCGGGCGGCGCGGCCGACAGCAGTACCAGGAAGGTCCGGGTCTCCGGAGGCAGGCCCCGCACCAGACGTCCGAAGTGGTTCTCCAGCCGGGCTCCCACCGGCAGCGGTTCGAGCAGCGGGGCCGTCCCGGCCAGGTGCGCGGGGCTCAGCGCCTGGGCGCTCTCCATCAGTGCCAGAGGGTTGCCGCCGGCGTCGGCCACGATGCGCGCGGCCACCGCCGCGTCCACCCGCCCCTCCACGCTGTGTCCGAGCAGCTCGTGCGCCTGGGCGCGGGCCAGTCCGTCGACGGTGAGGGTCTCCAGCCCCTCGAACGCGCCTGCGCCGCCTGGTTCCTCGCGACTCGCGACCACCAGGCCCAGAGCCTCCGCCCCCAGCCGCCGGGCCACGAACGCCAGCGCGTCGCAGGACTCGCGGTCCAGCCACTGCACGTCGTCGACGAGGCAGAGCAGCGGCTGTGCCGAGGCGGCGTCGGCCAGCAGCGTCAGGGCCGCCATACCGACCAGGTAGCGATCGGCCCGTGGCGCGGCCAGCATCCCGAACGCGGAGGCCAGCGCCTCGTGCTGGGGGGCCGGCAGCGATCCCAGGCCGTCCAGGAAGGGCCGCAGCAGACGGTGCAGGCCCGCGAATCCGAGCCGCGCCTCGGACTCCGTCCCCGCGGTGCGTACGACCCGCAGGTCGTCCGAGGTCTCAGCGAGATGGTCCAGCAGCGTGGTCTTGCCGATACCTGCCTCGCCGACGACGACGAGCGCCGCGCTCATACCGTCGCGCACGCCCGCCACCAGGCCGGACAGGACCCGCAGTTCCTCGTGCCGACCGGTGAGCGGAACCCGGCGGGTGCGGGCTCCGGCCCGGGCGTGTCCAGTCATGCCCTCAGGAGACCACCCCGGGGGCCCCGGGACCCTGGGGGTCGACCCTAGGGCGTTCGGATCATGCTGGGCCCGCCCCCGACGTACCGCCGCCGCGACGCCGTCAGGGCTGCGGGGGCCGGAGCGCCTGCGCGAGGTGGCGGCGAGAGGTGATGCCGAGCTTGGCGTAGATGTTCGACAGGTGGTACTCGACGGTTTTCTGGGTGACGTAGAGCTCCGACGCGGCCTCCTGGTTCGTCATTCCGCCGGCGATGAGGTGGGCGACCGACAACTCCCGCTCGGTCAGGGCGAGTACGTGCTGCCTGGCGTGGGCGGGAGCGGCGAGTCCCATGGCGGCGAGGTCCGTCTCGCAGCGCCGCAGGAACGGTTCCGCCCGAAGGGCGTCGAATCGGTCGTGCGCCGACTTGAACCACCGTGCGGCCTCCCGCCGGGAGCCGGTCCTGGTCGCCACCAGGAGCCTGCCGTAACCGTGTTCCAGCACCGCGCGGAACAGCGGGGCGTCCTCGCGGGCGTCACCGGCCCCGACGGGGCTCCCGGCGGCATCGGGACCCTCGGTGCCGCCGGGAGCCCCGCCCAGAGCCTGGGCGTAGATCGCCAGCGCCGCACGCGGCCGCCCCTGGGCCTCTGCGAGTTGGCCGCTGAGCCGGGCTCCCACGACCCGCAGATATCCCCTGCCGTCGTAACCGCGCCAGAAGTCTTCGAGAGCCCAGGCGGCGGCCGCCAGCCGCCCCGTTCCGGTGAGCGCTTCGACCAGCAGGGACTGCTGCCACAACCACAGGGGCTTGAACCGCAGGCGTACCCGGTCACCCTCGTCCCCAGCCCCGCCCCCGGCTCCGGTCACCGGCTCGACCAGCGGAGCCAACGCCTCCGCCATGGCGGCGTGGTCACCCCGGGCCTGCGCCAGCACCGCCCCCGCCAGCCCGGCGTACACACGCTCCGCCGGGGGATCTCCCAGCATCCGGTTGATCCGTTCCAGGGCCTCGACGGACTGCTGGGCCGCCTCCCAGTGCCCGCGCCCCGCCTGTACGCACACGGCCGCGAACCACGTGGCCGCGTCGCCGAGGACGTGGTCGTGGGCCGCGGCGATCGCGAGCGCCCGGTCCGCCGCGCTCTCACTGGCGTTCCAGTCACCCGCCAGGTACTCCACCACCGCCAGCAGCGACGACGACAGATGGCTGAGCTTGGACCCGGCGCCCAGCCGGTCGCGGTGCGCCACGGTGACCAGATCGGCCCGTGCCGCCGTCAGTCGGCCCAGGAACAGGTGCATGACACCACGGGTGGCCAGCGTCGCGAGCTGATCGTTCGACGCTTCGGCGGCCTCGACGGGAAGGTGTGCCACGTCCAGCAGCGCCGCACCGGGCCCCTGGTCCCACATCCGGCCCGTGGCCAGCACCGCACGGATGAAATCGGAGGTACCCGCGTCGAGGTCACCGATCGCCAGCGTCTTGCCCGCGATGTCGGCCGTCCGCGCGCCCCGGCACTGCCGGATCGTGATGACGGTCAGAAACGTACCGGCCAGGATCGCCACCCAGCTCGCGTCCGGATCGGCGAGCGCCTCCTGCCAGGCCTCGGTCAAGCGAGCCTCGGCCACCGCCAGCCGGCCCTCCAGGAGGTCCATGACCCCCAGTACGCAACTGCGCAGCGTTCCCTCCGCGCACTCCTCCACCTGCGCCCTCAACGGTACGGCGGCCCACGGCTGCAGGGTCAGCAGCCACTGGGCACAGGCCGTGAGCAGACGCCGCTCCCGTTCCAGGCGGTCGTCGGACAACGACGACGCCCACAGCAACCGGGTGGCGGCCAGGGCGTTGCGGCCGGCGAGGGCCTCGGTGTTCGCCGAGCGCTCCAGGTCGGCCGCCAGAGAAGGGTCGTCGGACGTGGCCGCGGCCACACGATGAGCCCAGGCCGCCCCCGAACCCACCACCTCGGCCGCGGCGTTGTGCAGCGCGCGCCGTCGCCCGGGACCGATCCCCGCGTAGACCGCGTCCCGCTGCAACCCGTGCACCAAGGCCACCGGCCCCACGGAATCCGCCGGCCACCACTGCACCAGACCCGCAGCCAGCGCCGGTTCGATCGCCCGCACGGCGTCGTCCACCCCGGCCACCCGCGCCACGCCCACCAGGGGAAACCGGCCGTCCAGTACCGCCAGCGCCTCCACCAGGGCCACCGAATCGGCGGGCAGACGCCCCAGTACGGCCCCGATTCCCGCCCGCAGCGACTGGTGGACGGGCCACCGCCGTGCCGACTCGTCCCCCAGTACCTGAAGCGGTACCTCCGCCAGGACCGTGCGCACGTAGAGGGGATGGCCCTTCGTGTAGCCGTGCAGCCGTGCCACCAGCTCCGGTGTCACGCGCACCGCCAGCAGTCGCCGGGCCAGCTGGTCGACCTCGTCCTGCCGGAGTCCGCCGACCTCGACGCGTACCGCCCGGTCGACGGACCGCACCAGCCGGTCCAGCGCCTCCGCGCTCTGCTCGCCGTCCGTACGGGCCGCCATCAGCACCAGCACCCGGTCGGCCCAGAGGCGGCGCACCACGAATCCCAGCACCTGCGAGGAGAGCGGATCGGCCCAGTGCGCGTCGTCGACGACGACCGCGACCCCGCCCCCGGACTCCTGCAGCGCGCCCAGCAGCAGCAGGAACTCCCCGCCCAGGGCGTGCGGCGACACCCCCGCCGCGTCCGGCCGGGCCAGCAGTGGGAACCGGGCCGCCAGGCTCCTGTCCACCCGCCTCACCAGCTGGCTGAGTACACCGCCGGGCAGATCGGTCTCCGAGGGATCGCCCACCGCCCACAACACCGTGAAATCCTCCAGCGAGGAGACCGCCCGGCGTATCAGAGTGCTCTTGCCGATCCCCGCCTCACCCTCGACGACCGCCAGCCACGCCTCACCGCCGCGCACCTTGTCCACGCACGCCGCGAGCCGCTCGGACTCGGTCCGCCGCCCGACGAAGAGGTCTCGTTCATCGTGCGCACTCGCCTCGGACGCGCTGCCGGCCACGCTCATGCCTTGGTCTCCCGGGGAGGTCGGATCGGTGCGTGCGCCGCAGGTGCGAGCGAGATCATCTTATGGTCGAACCCTGGTCAGGACCGGGAGTTGAGGATTGCTCTGCCGCTGACTCACCGGGCGGTGTCCGGCGTCGTCAGGGCCGCGTGCACGCACTTGCCGTCCGGGAACGGTTCGGTGAAGACCCGGGCGCCCAGGTCCTCGGCGATGTGCAGGCCCATTCCACCCGTGCCGTCGGTCAGATCCGGGGCACGTGTGGCCGGTACGACGCACGAACAGTCGGTCACCGCGATGTCCAGGGCGCCCGCGGTGGTGGTCAGGGTCAGAGCGCTGGGTCCGGGGGCGTGCCGGACCGCGTTGGTGACCAGCTCGGACACGATGAGCAGGACGTCGTCGTGGCGGTCCGGCGTAAGCGCGGTTCTGGTCCGGTGGAGGAAGGCGGCAGTCGCCCGACGGGCATGCGAGGCGGCCTCCGGCCCGGCGGGCAGCGGGACGGTCCGTGTGCCGAGCAGGCCCGGCGTGACGGTGCCCGGCGTGACGGCGGAGGGTGTGACGGCGGAGGGCGTGATTGTTGTGGTCATGACATTGTCCCGACGAGGGGGCGACGGCCTTGAGGACGCCGGTGGGTGTGGTGCCGGGGCCGACGCTGAGAGCGGATCCCTGTCCTGGCGGATTCGGTATCCGGGTCGTGTCCGGCCTTGCACAAGGGATTCGTAGGCAGCGGCAGAATTGTTTGGGGTGAAGCGAAGAGAATGTGCGGGGGAAGAAGGTGTTGTTCGCCCGAAGCGCCCGTGAGAGAGCGGCCTGCTGCGGCAGCCAGGTTCCTCGGCCCTGTCAGGCGGGGAGCGGGACCGCGCCGAGGGGAACGGTGGTGGGCTGTTCGGAGCCCCCGGCGGGTTCGACGGACAGGGCCACGGCCGTGGCGTCGTCCACCGGACCGTCCAGGAAGGTCAGCCGGCGCCCGGGGTCGCGGCTGAGCAGCCCGGCCGGTACGGGTTTCCCGCCCTCGATGAACCAGGCCTCGTACACGTTGCCCGCAGGTAGCCGTGGCAGGTCGTGGACGGCGAGCGTGGCCGCGTTCTCACTGCGGGAAACGGCGACCGTGGCCGTGCCGCCGCCGCGCAGACCCTGGGTTTCCAGCTGGACGTCGGGCGCTGTCAGCACACGCGCAACCTCGTCCTGCCGCTCGCGCGCCTGCCGGGCTCCGGTTCTGGCGTCCTCCGCCTCCCGGTACTGCCACGTGGCGACGCCGAGGGCCAGGACGGCCGCCACGCAGGCCGCCAGCGCGAGGCGGGGCAGGTTTCGCGAAGGAGCGTGGGCCCGGCCGTCCGCCGCCGGAGCGGCCGGTGCCGGCTGCCACGCGACGGGTGCCTGCCGCGGAGGCGCTGGTGACCTGCGGGGGCCGACCCGTTTCTCCTGCGGTGTGGCCGCCACCTTGCGGAGGACCTCGTCACGCAGGGCGACCGGTGGAGTCACCGCCGCGGCCACTCCCAGCAGCGCGGCCGTGGCCTGAAGCCCGGCGACCTCTTCGCGGCAGGACTCGCACTCCGCCAGATGCCGCTCGAAAGCCAGGCGCTCGTCCTCGGGGAGAGCGTGCAGGGCGTAGGCGCCGCTCGCGTCGTGCGGATCCGCACCGCTCTGGCCCGGAGTGTTCACGGCGCCCCTCCCAGACAGGCGCGCAGCCGGATCAGCCCGTCCCGCAGGCGGGTCTTGACCGTGCCCAGAGGTACGGACAACGACTGCGCCACTTCCTTGTAAGTCAGTCCCCCGTAGTAGGCGAGGGCCACCGTCTCGCGCTGGATGTCGGTGAGCGCGTGGACGCAGCGGCGCACCCGCTGCCACTCCAGATGGGTTTCCACCTGTTCGGACACGTCGTCGAAGGGTGGGCCGGTGTCCAGCAGAGCCGCTCTGCGCTCGCGGTCCGCACCCGCCTGCGAGGACCGCACGCGGTCCACCGCGCGATGGTGCGCCAGGGTCATGATCCAGGTCATCGCGCTGCCACGGCCGGGCTCGAACCGGCCGGACGTACGCCACACCTCGAGCAGCACGTCCTGGACCACCTCCTCCGACTGCGCCGGGTCCCGCAGGACCCGGTGGACCAGACCCATCACCGGCCCGGCGGTCCGGTCGTAGACACCGGTGAAGGCGTCCCGGTCCCCTTCGGCCGTCCAGAGCATCAGCTGTTCCAGATCGGGCCCGTCCGTCTGCTGCCCGGCTTCTCCCCCGCGATCGGCGGATTGCACCTGGATACCTCGCTGACCTGTCGACACCGGTACGGAGACCGTCCGGGCGATACAAGCACCCCGGGGCTCCGGGGGCCATTCAGGTGCGTCAATGCGGTGAATCCATCGTCTGCCGGGGCGCTCCGTACGGCGACGGCGTACACGCACGGCCGGCCGGCTCGTGGTCGTCGGGGTGTGCGCGGCGTCGCGCCGTCGGCGGGGGCGGGCGTGTGGTGTCGAGCGGACCCTCGCCGTAGAGGTCCTGGACCCAGTTGTCCTGGTACACGGTATCGAGGTAGCGCTCGCCGAGGTCGGGTGCGATGGCCACCGCGGTGAGGTCCGGCGTCCTGTGCCGTGCCAGCCAGCCGACCGCGCCGCTCACCACGGTGCCGGTGGAGCCGCCGAAGAGGAAGCCGCTCCGGGCCAGGCGGCGGCAGGCACGGATCGTGTCCGCCTCCCCGACCCGCACCACCTCGTCCACGTACGACTCGTCCAGGAGCGGCGGATGCATGCTCATGCCCAGGCCCGGGATCATCCGGCGGCCCGGGTCACCGCCGAACGCCACCGAGCCGACCGTGTCCACCGCGACGATCCTCACGGGGTGGTGCCGGTCCCGGAAGTACCGGGCGCAGCCCATCAGCGTCCCCGCGGTCCCCGCTCCCACGAACAGGACGTCCAGGCGCGGGAAGGAGCGAGCGATCTCCGGAGCCGTGGTGCGGTAGTGCGCCCTCCAGTTGGCCGGGTTGGTGTACTGGCTCAGCCACACGTACCGGTCGTCGGAGGCGCACAGGCGCCGGACGTGGTCCAGCCGCGCGGCGAGGAAGCCGCCGCTGGTCTCCTGGCCGGCCACCAGTTGGACCTCGCCGCCCAGAGCCTCCATCATCAGCCGTGTGGTGAGGTTGCAGCGTGAGTCGGTCACACAGACGAACCGGTAGCCCTTGCTGGCCGCGATCATGCTCAGCGCCACGCCGAGGTTGCCCGATGAGGACTCGACGAGCACGGAGTCAGCCGTCAGAGTGCCGTCGCGTTCCGCCGACGCCACCATCTCGGCGGCGGCCTTCAGCTTGATCGAGCCGGCGAAGTTGAAGCCCTCGCACTTGAGGAGCAGGGCCTCCCCGAAGATCCGCTCGACGTCCACGTAGAGCGCCTCCTCGTCGAAGGCCTGAGGGACAGTGATGACCGACACGGTGAACTCCTTTTCAGGGCATTTGCCACGGGCGTAGGGGGACGGGCCGAATCCGTTGCGGGGCAGCCGCCCTCACCCGTAGCGGCTCCGTTCGTGGAAGAAGTCGTCGACGACCCGCAGTTGGCCGGAGCGGGCGACGCGGTCGTAGACGAAGCCGCCGACCGCGAGATCGAGCACCCCGAGGCCGAAGGGCGAGAAGACCGCCGGACGGTCCCCGGGGACGGTCACCCGCCCCGCCATGACGTCGTCCAGCGTGCCGTGCACGAAGTCCCGGTTCCCGGTGAGCTGTTCGGTCAGATGGGGGGAGGTGCCCGCCCTGAGACAGTGCCCGATGTCATCGACGATGTTGGTCGAGGCCAGGAGGACCCTCGGGGCGAGATCGCGCAGCGACACGTGCAGTACCACGGGGTTGTGGCCGAACCACGCGGGGTCGTCGACATGGGGCTCGCCGGCTACGGTCGCGAAGACCACGAGATCGCTGGTGCGGATCAGGTCCTCCGGGGAGCGGTGCACCGTGACGGGCGCGGCGCTGCCGGACTGTTCCATGTACAGCCGGAATCCGGCCGCACTGTCCGCGGAGACGTCGTACACCCCGATGTCGTCGAACGACCAGCCCGAGCCTTCGAGGAACGTATGGATGTACCGGGCGATCAGGCCTGAGCCGAAGAACCCGACCCGGGTGGGGCGTGTCCGGTCGCGGCTGAGCCGGTCGGCCGCCGAGGCCGCGGACGCGGCTGTTCTCGTGGCACTGATGATCGAGCTTTCCATACAGGCGAACGGGTAACCCGTCACGGGATCGTTGAGGATCAGCACGGCCGAGGCACGGGGAACGCCGGACCTCACGTTCTCCGGGAAGCTGGAGATCCACTTCAGTCCGTCCACCGGTGACTCGCCCCCGAGGGAAGCGGGCAGAGCGATCATCCGGGAAGTCGCGCGGTCCGGGAAGCGGAGGAACGAGGAGGGCGGGTTCACCGTCCGTCCCGCACCGTGCAGCCGGTAGGCGGCCTCGACCACCTCCACGATCTCCTTCTCGCGGCCGTCGAGGGCACCTCGGACCTGGCTGCCGGGGATCACCGCGAACGAGGGGACGGTGATGTCCCCGGCCGTCGCGGATGCGGGGGAGCCGCTGCGGTCCCTGTTCATCGCGGTCCCACCCCGACCGTCCGTGAGAGAGCGTCCGGCAGGGTCGGCGAGGCCATCGCGACGACCACCTCGCGCGGTCCTTCGTAGGCCTCCCTGCTGTGCGCGGTACGGATGTTGTCCACGAGGAGGAGGTCGCCGGCCTTCCACGGCAGGCGCACGGTGTGCTCCTCGTAGACCGAGTTGATGACCCGGACGACATCCTCTCCGACGGCCTCGCCGCCGCCGTACCGCGTGTTGAACGGCAGGCCGTCGGGACCGTACTCGTCGATGAGGTACTCGCGTACCTCGGGTGCGAGCGTCCACTCGTTCAGGAAGGCGATCTGGTTGGACCAGCAGTACCGTCCATCGGCCGGGTGGCGCACCACGGCGCTGCGCCTCTGCGTGGTGCGCAGCCCTCCGTCGGGCTGCCAGGCGCAGGCGATGGCGTGGTCGTGGCAGTAACGCTCCACCGCCCCGCGGTCGTCGGTGCCGAACGCCTCGGCCAGGGTGGCTCCGACCTCGCCGGTGTAGTTACGGGTCAGGAGCCAGCCCTCGCGTTCGAACCGCTCGGTCAGACCGCGGGGCAGGGCGCCGAGCACGTCCGATGCGTCGGCCAGACCGGTGGCTCCGCCCGTGGTGGGCTCGGAAAGGCAGGCGAAGAGCAGGAGGCCGGGGAAGCCGGTGGTGTAGCTCAGTTCGTGGTGCATGCACATCGGCTGGTTCGGCGGCCAGGGGGAGGACGAGTGGACGCCGGGCGAGTAGGTTCGCCGGGGGGCGAAGGTCTCCCGTTCCGTCACCGGTTCCGCGGCAAGTCCGCGGAGGACCGCGGCGACGCCGTCCGTGTCGTGCAGGTCCAGGCCGCGGACCAGGACGGCACCGTGTTCGGCGAGCGCGGCGTGGAGCCCCTCGCGGGCTCCGGCCGCCCAGCCCGCCGGGTCGGCGGCGGACTGGACCCGCAGCATCGCGGGCCTGCCCGCTCCCCGTTCCGGATCGGCGGGGGCGGTGGCCGTTTCCATGGAAGTCATCGTGATCTCCTCGGGGTAGTGATCGGTTCACGAGCTGGAACGTGCGTCGATGCAGGAGGCGAGATCGGTGAGTACGGGGTGGCGGACCAGATCTCTCAGGGAAACCTCCCGGTCCAGGAAGACCGCCACCCTGACCGCCGACAGTGAAGTGCCGCCGCGGTCGAAGAAGTTGTCCCGCCTGCCCACGAGCTTCGCGGGGACCCCGAGCACCTCCGCCCAGACCGCTGCCAGACGTCGCTCGGTGGGAGTGCGGGGAAGGCCGTCGCTCCTGTCCGCGACGGTCACGTCCGACTCCGCCGCCCGTTCGGCCAGTTCCCGGCGGTCGATCTTCCCGTTGGCGGTGAGCGGCAGAGTCTCCTGCCAGTGGAACGCCGACGGAAGCATGTACGCGGGCAGTGTGGCGCCGAGCCGTTTCCGCAGCTCGTCGGCCCGCAGGGGATGCGCACCGCTGTAGAAGGCGGTCAGATGCCGCTCCGGACCGGGCCGTTCGGCGACCACCACGGCGCCGTCGCGCACACCGGGTGTCCGCAGCAGGGCGTTCTCGATCTCACCGGTCTCGATCCGGAACCCCCGGATCTTGACCTGCGAGTCCTTGCGGCCGAGGAACTCCAGTTGTCCGTCGGGGAGCCAGCGGCCGTAGTCCCCTCCCAGATGGAGCCGCTCGCCCGTGTGGAACGGATCCGGCAGGAAGACCGCGTTCGTCCGGTCCGGGTCGTTGACGTAACCCCGGCCGACACAGATCCCGGCGAAAGCTATGGCACCCGGTGCCCCCAGCGGTACCGGGGAGAGGTGCTCGTCCAGGAGATAGACGCGAACGTTGTTGACCGGACGGCCGAGCGGCACGCGTGCCGTGTCCGGCACCCGGTCCATGACCGCGTGGTTGGTGTCGTCGGACGTCTCGGTCAGACCGTAGGCGTTGACCAGCGCTGTTCCGGGCACGGTGGTGAACCAGCGCCGAACGAGGTCCTTCTTCAGGGCTTCGCCGGTGACCGACACACACCGCAGGGCGGGCAGATCGCGCGCGTGCTGTTCCAGGAAGGCCAGGACGGCGTCGAGGTAGGACGGAACCATCTGCAGAACACCGACCCGGCCGTCCGCCAGGGTCTCGACGAACCGGCGGACGTCCAGGATCGCCTCCTGCGCCACCAGCAGGGTGCGTCCACCCGTCAGCAGGGCCGACAGGAGCTGCCACACGGAGATGTCGAAGCACTGGGGCGCCGTCTGGGCGACCACGTCGCCCTCCCCGATCTCCAGATCCTCGATCTTCGCGAGGAGATGGTTGAGCATTCCCGCGTGCTCCACCATCGCCCCCTTGGGTTCCCCGGTGGAGCCGGAGGTGAAGATGACGTAGGCGAGATCGTCCGGTCCGACCGGTACGCGGGGATCGGAGTCCTCGTGGCTCTCCTCGCAGAGGGTGTCTATGAACGACGTGCGTACCCCTGCCAGAGAGGTGACGGCGTCGTCGAGAGTGGTGCCGCAACCGGGATCGGTGAGCACCAGGCCGCAGCCGGCGCGAGTCAGCATGGTGGCGACGCGGTCGGCGGGGAAGCCCGGCTCGACGGGCAGATAGACGCCGCCGGCCTTGAGGACCGCGAGGACCGAGGTCAGCCAGTTCAGATTCCGTTCGGTCACCACGGCGACGACGTCCTGCGGGCCGAGCCCCGAGTCCAGCAGGGCGTGAGCGAGCCGGTTGGCACGGTGGTCGAGTTCCCCGTACGTACAGGACCTGTCACCCTGGACGGCCGCGACCCTGTCCGGATGCGTGCGCGCCCGCTGCGCGAAGAGTTCGTGGAAGCGCAGGCCGGGGAGCTCTCGGTGCGGTCCCGCGAGTCCGTCGACCTGATGACGGAGTTCCTCGGGTGACACCAGGCTCTGGCTCGCGTGCGCCGCGTCGGGATCCGCCGCGATCAGTTCGAGCGCGGTGAGGTGGTAGCCGGCGATCCTTCTCGCGTACGCCTCGTCGATCACCTCTGTGCTGTACAGCAGCCTGAGCACGCACGCGTCGTCGCGACGGACCACCGTCACCTGCAGCACGGCCTTCCGCGCAGGTCCGCCACCACCCGTCGGGTCGAACACCACTTCGGGTGGTGTGGCAGGGAGGCCCAGCTCGGAGCGGAGAGCGCCGACCGGGAAATTCTGGTGGGCACGCAGCTCCGACTCCGTACGGTCCGCGTGCAGCACCAGCGTCCGCCACGTGACACAGCCGGTCGACAGGCGGCACGGCAGCGGATCGGCGGCCGCGGCTGCCACGAAGCCGGTCGTGACGTCCTGCTCCCCGGTCAGCGCGGCCAGCACCTTGACGTGGGCGGCCAGGATCGGAGAGGCGGGGCGTACCCCCATCGACGCCGTCAGCCGGTCCAGTTCGGTCACGAGTGCCGCCGGTGCGGCAGCCTCGACCACCGCGGTGCCGGGCACCGGATCGCGGGTCCACCGTGCCGGTGAGGCGGCTCCTCCGGCGGTGAGCACATCGCGCCAGTACTCCGAGGGGGTACGTGTCGAGGTGTTCATCGTGTTGCCTCCTCGTTCCGGGCGGCCTCCGGGTCGATCCGGGTAGCCGGATTTCCACCCCACCGGGCGTTCGCGGGCACCGACTCCCCCTTCATCAGGAAGGAGTCCGGAGCGAGTACCGCTCCGTCGCCGATCGTGACGCCGTAGTGCACGAAGGCCCCGACCCCGAGCGTGCAGCGGGAACCGAGGGCGGAGCGGTCGGACTTGAAGGCGCCGTCCTCCTGCGAATGGCACTGGACGACACTGCCGGCGTTGAGCGCGGAGCCGTCCCCGACGGTGACCATCGTCCGCTCCGTCAGGAAGCAGCCGTCGTCGAAGACCCTGCGCCCGATGCGCACCCCCAGCAGCCGCCAGATCAGCACCTTGAAGGGAGTCCCGTCGAAAGCCTTGAGGAACAGTTCCGACGGCACCTTCCAGAAGCGTTCACGCCGCCAGAAGCGACGGTCGTAGATCGAGCAGAAGAGCGGGCCCGGCGGGTGGGACGACGTGACCGCGCGCTCCACGAGGACGAAGTACGCGGCGCTGACGAGCAGCACCAGAACGTTGCCCAGCGCGACAGCCGCGGCGCCGACCGACGTGTAGAGCTCGGCCGAACCCGAGACGACCAGGGTGACCAGGAACGCGTAGACCCACCTGACCAGCAGGTACAGCCCCATGGTGCCCGCGTTGTGCCTGTTCTTGCCGGCCAGGCCGGTGCGCAGCTCGGAGCCGGTCTTCATGAGGTCGAAGCTGCTGTCCCGCTCGACCGACCTGGGTATCTCGAAACTCGGCGAGCCCAGGAGGCCGACACCTTCCCGGATCCTTCCGTCCACCGGGACCATGACCTTGGTCGCCAGCAGGCAGTTGGCCCCCGTTCGGCCCCGGGAGGGGTAGGCGATCCTGTTGCCGAGGAAGTTCCGCGGTCCGATGGCGGTGCGGGAGGCGCGGAAGGACGTACTGGAGAACTCGACGTTGTTGATCGACAGCCCGTCGGCGACCATCGTCCCCGACCCGACCGCACTCAGGCAGGGCGTCTCGTGCTTCACCTCGGTCCCGAAGTTCGATCCCGTCTGCTCCACGCGGGAGAGGTCGTAACCGAGCAGACGGAGATAGGGGACCACGGCGGAACTGTCGCCGAACAGGCGTGTGAGGAAGGGCCGGTTGGTCAGCAGGGTGATCGCGCGCAGCATGCCGTAGTGGAAGCCGTAGAGGGGATAGACCCGGTCCGGCGCGATGGTGCGGGCGAGCAGCCGGGGGATGGCGGCGAGTACGAGGAAGCCGAGCGGCATGATCACGAAGAGCAGCACGAAGGAGATGGCCAGGGCGTCGCGGTAGAACACCCACGTCGTGAGGATCGAGGGACCCGGTTCCAGCACGGCGGAGAGCTGCGGGGCCTCGGCGAGCAGAATGCCGATGCCTCCGACGGCCAGCGGCAGGTACACCAGCAGTGCGGCCAGCAACTGCGTGACGCTGTGGAGGGACCTGCGTACGGTGCCACAGGGCACGGGTTCCACCACCGGGTACTCCCGGTCGGCGCACCGTGCCGGTGAGCCGTGCCAGGATTCACCGGCGGGTACCGTCTGCCCGCTGTGGAGGGCGGACGCGTGGGCCAGCCGGGCGCCGTCGCCGAGCGACGTACCGATGTCGAGCACAGAGGCCTCGGCGACGACCACGTCCTTCCCGAGCGTCACGGTGCCGGTCTCGATGAGGTCTCCGCGGGCGCGATAGCCGGTGAAGAAGCAGTCCTTGCGGATGACCGTGGAGTCACCGATGGACAGCAGGTCGGTACAGAGGGGCACATGGCGGGAGAAGACCGTGACGCCCGGCCCGATCCGCGCGCCCAGCGCCCTGAGATAGAGCGTGTAGAGCGGCGACCCGACGAAGAGGACGAGCGGATCCGAGCGGATGAGTGTTTTGACGACCCAGAGGCGGAAGTACGCCAGGCTCCAGATGCGGATCCGCTGAGGCTTCCAGTGCCCCACGAGGACCCACTTGGCGAGTACCGGCGCGACCGACAGTCCCAGGAACACGGCGCCACCGAAGACGACTGAACGGAGATACACGTCGAGCACGCCGGTTCCGGCGGATATCCATTCGTAGCCGTGGACACCGACGAACGCGACGAGGAACGAGTAGACGAGGAAGGCCAGCAGCTGCAGCGCCCCGCACAGGGCGTACCTCGCCCTGCCCGAGGGAGCCGCGGGCGCCGGGACGGACGGTGCGAGGACAGGGTGCGAAGGCTCCACGGGTACGGGGGGAGCGGTGACCGTCAGAGCGAGGGCCAGATCCCGGACGGTGCTGTGCGCATAGACGTCGCGGATGGAGACCGGCGGCAGGTCCGCGCACTTTCTGACCCGCGCGCAGAAATGGGCCATCACCAGAGAGTCGGCACCGAGGTCCTCGAAGAAGTGACTCCCGGCCGGCACGTGATCGAGTCGCATGACGTCGGCCAGCACGTCCGCGAACGCCGCTTCGGCGCGGGCAGCCGGCTCGGTGGGGTGCCCGTGCCGGGCAGGGGCGCCCTCAGAGGGCGGCGACGAAGAGGTAACCTGCGTTCCGGTCATGAGGAGCTCCCTCGAAAGGACGCGTACCACGTCGTCATGCGACTCGGGGTGAGCCGAACGCGGACGCTCTCTACCCAGCATTCGAGGCCGACGGCGCGAAAGTTTGCCCTGTTTGCATCGGAATTCATATGTTCCGCTCTGTCCTGGTCCGGCCCTCGACGTGCCGCGCGGGATGCCGTGAACGTCTTCGAGGAACTGAACCGCCGCAGACGGGCGGTTCCGCGGGCGGGGCCGGAGCGGGCCGGCCCAGTGACCGCGCGAGCGGACCGGGGACGACGGCTTCGCGTCCGTCGGGGCGAGACCGTCCTCCCGCACCCGGTGGGACGCCGTGGACCCGGAAGCCGAGACCGTGCGGACGCCGCACCGTACCCAGGGCCAGGGCCAGGGCCAGGGCCAGGGCCAGGGCCACCGCGGCAGCCGACAGCAGGGAGGAACCGGGGCGGCGCCTGGGCGTCGGGCGACCTCCGCCCGGCCCGCCCCCGGGTCACTTCCCGGTCGCGTCCGGCCACACCCCGATGTGGTCCCGCTCGAGCTCCAGCATGACCCGGTGCTCCATCCCCAGCGCCTCGGTGTAGTCCGCCGGGAGCTGCAGCCGGCCCGCCCGGTCGAGCATCGCGTACTCGCGGGCCACCAGGGACTCCCGGCCCGTCTCCGCGTCGACCTCGGTGTGGCGGAGTACCTCGGAGGAGGTGCGGCCGTCCCGGATCGCGACGGTGCGGCGTACTTCGTCCGCCACCGCCTGGTCGTGGGTCACGATCACGATCGTCGTGCCCAACTCCTCGTTGGCGCGGCGGAACGCGGCGAACACCTGCTCGCCTGTCGCGGAGTCCAGTTCACCGGTCGGCTCGTCGGCCAGCAGCACCGACGGGTTGTTGGCCAGTGCGACCGCGATCGCCACCCGCTGCTGCTGTCCGCCGGACATCTGGGCGGGACGGCGGTCCCGGCACTCCGTGACCTCCAGCATCTCCAGCAACAGCTCGGCGCGCGCGGCCCGTTCGGTGTTCCTGCCGCGTCCCCGCAGCTGCATCGGGAGGGTGATGTTCTGGGCGGCGGTGAGATACGACAGCAGGTTGCGGGAGGTCTGCTGCCAGACGAAGCCGACCACGTCACGGCGGTAGCGGAGCCGCTCCTTCGGCCCCATGGCCAGCAGGTCGCAGCCTGCCGCCTTCGCCGAGCCGGCCGTGGGGACGTCGAGTCCCGCCAGGATGTTCATCAGGGTCGACTTCCCACTCCCCGACGCGCCGACCAGAGCCATCAACTCGCCCTCCGTGACGAGGAGATCGAGTCCCTGGAGGGCCTGCACCTCCACGCCGTCCGCGGAGAAGACGCGTACCAGCCGGTCGCAGACGATCAGGGCGTCGTGCCCGTAGGCGGGCCGGTCGCGGCGTGCGGCCGCCCGCCTCTCGAGCTCCGCCAGTGTGGTCTCCGTCGATGGTGTCACCGGGTGTCTCCTGCCCTGAGTTCCTTGATCGATCCACGGCGGCCCGACCACCACGCCTGCACACCGGCCACGGCGGCGGTGAGGACGACGACTCCCAGCGCCGGGAGCGCCAGCGACCGGACATCGGCCCGCAGCGACGCGGTGTGCGGGTTCCCCGGCGCGACCTTGCTCAGCGCGAGCGCGGAGAGGTCGACACCGGGTGCCAGCAGAGCGATGGTCGCCCAGCCGACGAGGAGCCCGCCCGTCGCCGCCAGCAGCGCCTGCGGCAACGCTTCGAGGGCGAGCAGCCGCCGGCCCTGACGGGGGGTGAGCCCCATGGTGCGCAGCCGCGCCAACAGCGTGGTGCGCTCAGGTGCCGTCTGCAGCAGCGAGAGGACCACGGCGAGCAGCGCGTACCCCGCCCCGGCCACGACGGCCGCCTCGTAGATCCGTTCGGCGCCCGCCTGCATCGGGGTGTCCACGAGCTTCCCGCGCTCCGCCGACCGCAGTCGCACCACATACTCCGGGCCCGCCTCGCGCGCTGCCGCGCGCAGGAGTCTCCCGTCGAGGGAGTCTCCGGTCACCAGCAGGGTGGTGGGGTCCGGTGCGGGGAGCGCCTCGGCGTCGGCGATCAGGAATTCTCCGTCGCTCACCGCGGAGGTGCGTGGCAGCACTCCGGCGACCCGTACCGTGAGGCTCCCGTCCTGTGTCCGGACGGCGTGGGGCCCCTCGCCGAGCCGTTGGGCCAGAGCGGGCGAGACGATCACGGGTACGGCCCCGCCCCGGTCCGGGCCGCTCTCCAGCGCACCCGCCGGGAAGGCGGCCAGCCCCGTGGCGCGGGCGAGTCGTGCGTACGAGGCGGGCTCGACCCCCACCACGGTCGCACGTTCCGCGTCCGGCCCGGTGCCCTGCGCCGCGGCCGGCTGCGTCCCGTACTCGATGTGTACGGGCGCCACGTCCTCGACGCCGTGCGCGGCCCGGAGCCGGCCGACGACGTCCCCAGGAACAGTGGAGCGCGCGCCCTCGCCGCTGACGCGGGCATCCGCGCCGACCGCGCGCAGTGCCGCGTCGTCGCGGGCGTCCGCGACGCCCGCGAGTACGGAGCCACCGAACGCCGCCGTGGTCAGCGCGACCAGCAGGGCCAGCAGGAGCAGCGTGCCGTTCGACGGGGCCCGGCCCGCCCGGGCCAGTGAGAGGAAGCCGACCGCACCGCGCAGCCTCGCCGCGGGGCGGGACGCCAGACGCAGCGGCAGGGGGTACAGCCGTACGAGGACGAGCGCGGCGATCAGCCCCACCAGGACCGGTGCGGCGCTGACCAGCAGGTCGGCCCCGGAGCCCGTCGACGTACCGCGGCGGCGCAGCGCGGTGACGGCGCCGGCCGCCAGGACGAGCAGCGTCAGTTCGGCGACCGTCCGACGGCGGGTGGGCCGGGCGTCCACCATGTCGTCGCGGGCCCCGGGCAGCAGGGGACGGCGATGGCGCAGGGCCGTGCGCAGCGGCAGTACCACGCAGACCGGTACGGCGACGGCGGCGGCGCCCGCCGCGGCGGGCGCGAACCCCGCGTCCGGGACGAGGAGGACGGCCAGGAGCAGTCCGAGCGCCGCCGCGGGCAGCACGGCCACGGCCGTCTCGGTGAGGAGCCGCACCCCGATGCCCCGCAGGGAGCCGCCGCGCGAGCGCAGCAACGCGAGTTCGTGGTGGCGGCGGGCGCCGATCAGCCCGCCGGTCATCAGGAGGACGACGGCGGCGACCGCTGCGATGCCCACGGCCGCGACGGTGACCACCGGGTCGATCGCGGCGCGCATCGCGAGGTGGGCGTCGAGGATCGCGTCGAGGTCGGTGGTGAGCGTGGTGGTCGGCCCGGTGACGTCCCGTAGCTTCAGCAGGCCCGGGCCGTGCTCCACCGCTGCGACGGCTGTGCTCGTACGGGAGGCGTCGGCGGCGGTGAGACGGGAGGCGTCCGGGGCGATGCGCCAGAACAGTTCGGGCTCGCCCGTGGTCGCGAGGAGCGCCGGCGCCGCGTCCGGGGGCAGCAGCAGCGCGGCCGTCCAGAAGTAGACCGGGGTCGGTGAGCCCGGGTCCTTCGCCAGGGACGGGGAGCGGAACAGCGGCTCGACCGACCAGTAGCCGCTCTCCGGTCGCAGCGGCGCGACGATGCCGGTGATCCGGACGGTGAGCACCGCCCTGCCGTGGGTCACCACGGCGATCGTGGAGCCGGGCCTCAACTTCAGCTCGGCGGCCGTGTCCTCGGTGACGGCCGCTTCCACCTCACGGGACGCCTCGGTCACCTCGCCGTGCACCACCGGCCAGTGCCCCGCACGCAGCGTGCTGTGCTCGGCGAGTCCCGACGGGGCCGCGTAGGTGAACCGGGGCGGCAGCCCGTCGGGACGCGGGAGCCAGCGCTCCTCCGCGACCAGTGGCTCCGTCGTGTGCACGCCGTACGAGGAGTGAGGCACGTCGGCCCGCAGCGGGGCGGGGAGCGTTCCCGCCAGCGCCTCGTTCGCCTTCGACAGCGCCTCCTGACGCATCGCCCGCTCCCTGACCGCGGGCGCCTGCGAGAGAGAAGGCGGCGGCGCGGTCACTTCGAGCACGCTCCGCCTCGGGGCGGCGTTCGTGATGTCGTGCCGCAGCGCATCCGTCCTGTACGCGTCGACCGCGCGCGGGAACGCGGCGGCGAGGAACGCCGTCAGGAGAACGAGGACCGCGAGGGCGACGGACGGACCGGGGGCGGTACGCAGCCGGGTGCGCACCCAGGGAGCGCAGGCGGCCGGTGTCCGGGCAGTGTTCATGTCAGTTGTCTCCCTGGTGGCGGAGCGACACCGCGGCATCGGACCGGCGCAGTGCCGTCGCCGCGACGAAGAGCAGCGGCAGCGCGATCACCGATGCCAGAAGTGCCGCCACCTGCCCGGCCGGCAGCAGCACCAGCACGTCCGGCACGGGCCGGGCCGCCTGCCCGGTCAGGACGACGAGGGGTACGACCGCCCTGGTCAGCACGGTTCCGAGGGCAAGCCCGATCACCAGGGCGAGGGCGATCAGGACTCCTTGTTCGACGGCCAGCGTCCGGGCCAGCCGACGGCGGGAGGCGCCCAGGGCGCGCAACACGGCGAATTCGGCGGACCGCTCGCTCCGGGAGCCCACCAGTCCGACCGCGAAACCGACCGCGGCCAGGGCGGCGGCCGCGGCGGCCGCCGCACGGAGCGCGGACTGCGGACCGGCCCCCAGCGGATCGTCCGCCAGCTCCCGCGCCACCTCGTCCCGCACCCGCACCTGGGACGGGTCCGTGCCGGGCAGCGCACGCAGCTCCGCCGCCACCGCCGGGCCGTCGCCCGGCGCCGTGCTCAGCCACCACTCGGTGGGCGCCGGTGTGGCCCCCGACCCCTGGTCCAGCGCCTCGGACACCGCCCTGAGGTCCAGCAGCAGCGCCCCGCCCGGCTTCCCGGTCACACCCGCGGCGGCTCCGTCCGCAGAACCCGTGGTCCCGCCGGGACCGGTGGTCGGGAGTTCCCGCACCGACTTCACCAGCGTCACCCGGACCGTTTCGCCCCCCAGCGCGAGATCGACCTGCTGGCCCAACCGCGCCCCGGAGGAGGCCAGATACGCGTCGGTGGCCACCGCCTTCAGCGCCGGTGGGGCCGGACGGTCCGCACGGAGCAGCAGGGTGTCGACCTGCTCCGCGCCCCAGGAGCCGCGGTCCGCGAGGCCCGATCCCGTGCCGTAACGGAACGCGGGGGCCGCGCCCGTACCCGTCACCGTCCCGACCGTCCCGGCCGGGCTGTCCGCGTCCGGCCCGGTCACGGTCGACGTGGCCCGCCACCGCACCCCGTCCGACGACGGAACCGGGGCGAGCCCCCCGAACCCCGGGGGCCCAACCCCCCCCACGGACGCGAACTCGGACAGCGCGCGGGCGGAGCCCCCGCA
>NZ_JBSFFN010000042.1:0-58795 GCF_053596135.1 Streptomyces sp. NPDC001770
GGTGCTGCTGGCACCCCTGCTGCTGGCGGTGGCGCTGGGCGTGCGGCTCTCCTCGCGCGGTCCCGTCTTCCACCGGCAGATCCGGCACTGTTGTGCCGGTTCTCCGCGTCCGTGGCACACGCACCCGCGGTGCTGGACCAGCGGCCCAGGGCATGATCCGGACGAAAGGCCCTACCGGGCTTTCCGCTCCTCCACGGTGATCCGGAAGACCGGGTGGTCGGGGCAGGCCGCCAGCAGCTCCGCGTCCGTCGACGTGGCGGTGATGCCCTGGAAGTACTGGTTCACCTCCCAGCCCCACCGCTTCAGGTAGGCGCGGACGATGCGGACCTTCTGCGCGTCGTCCGCGATCTCCACCGCGGTGAAGGCGCGCGTCCTGCGCCCGACCCGCAGCTCACCGCCGCCCGCCGCCCGCATGTTGCGCACCCACTGGGAGTGGCCGCGGGCCGAAACCAGGTACTGCTCGCCGTCATGGGCGTGCGGATTCACCGGTACGCGCTGCATCCTGCCGCTCTTGCGCCCCCGCACGGACATCTCCGCCGAGCCCATGAGGCTGAAGCCGTGGCGGGCGAGCCACCCGACCGTGCTGTTGAAACGGGTGCTGATCGCACCGGCTCTGAAGTAGTACGGCTGTGCCTGCGACATGGTGTCCCCTGTTCCTGAGCGCGACATTCCCTGCGGGTGAGAGTCCCCGAGCGCGAAGTGGTCCGTCTTCGACGGGCCCCTCCGAGAGCGGTGCTCTCTGTTGAGATCAGTGTGCTCCAGCAGGGCCGACTGTGCAAGAGCAGTGCTCTCGTTTCTGGCCGGTGATCCACCCGCATGGCAGAATGGGCCCCATGAGTGCCATCAGGGGAGCCAGGGAACGCGCCCGTACCGAGATCACCGCCGCCATCAAGGACGAGGCGAGAGCGCAACTCGCGGCGGAGGGGGCCTCCAGGCTCTCGCTGCGTGCCGTCGCCCGCGAGCTGGGCATGGTCTCCTCGGCGCTCTACCGCTACTTCCCCAGCCGCGACGAGCTGCTGACGGCGCTGATCATCGATGCCTACGACGCGATCGGCGAAGCCGCCGAGAAGGCAGGCAGTGACGCCTCCGCCTCCCCGGACGGCTCACCCGCCACCGCCTGGACGGCCGTCGCCTGCGCCGTACGGGAATGGGCCCTCGCCCACCCCCACGAGTACGCCCTCATCCACGGCTCGCCCGTCCCCGGCTACGTGGCCCCCCAGGACACGGTGGGACCGGCCTCCAGGGTCGGCATGACCCTCATCGGCCTGATCCGCGAGGCCCACCGGGGCGCGGGCGTCACCACGCCGCCGCTCTCGGACGCACTGCGCCCCGAGGCGGTCCGGATGGCGGCCGAACTCGCCCCGGACCTGCCGCCGGCCAACGCCGCCGCACTCGTCATCGCCTGGGCCCAGCTCTTCGGACTCGTCTCCTTCGAGGTCTTCGGCCAGTTCAACGGGGTGGTGGAGGACCGGGAGGCGCTGTTTCGCCAGGCGGCCGACGGGCTCGCGCGCTCGGTCGGCCTCAAGGCGCCCGCAGCGCTTCCCGAAGAGTGAGGATCACCCGTGGCGAGGGGCGGGAAGTTCGCCGGAACCGCGGGGCACCAAAAGGGTCTCGACCATCACGGTGCGCCCCCGGGAGCGGTCCCCGTCGAGGCGTTCGATGGCGAGGGCCCCCGCCAACTCGCCCATGGCCGCGGGGTTCTGGGCGACGACCGTGAGCCCGGGATCGAGGATGGCGGCCATGGGCACGTCGTCGAAGGCGACGACCGCGACGTCCTTGCGGCGGCTGCGCGAGACCTCGGTCAGCACGCCGATCGTCATGACGTTGTTGCCCGACAGCAGCGCGGTCGGCGGGTCGGAGAGAGCGAGCAGCCTGGCCGTCGCCGCCGCCGCTCCTTCCGGGTCGTGGGCGTCGGCGACCAGCGCCCGGTCGTAGGGCAGTTCGGCCTCGGCGAGCGCCGCGCGGTAGCCGGCTATTCGTTCGCGGCGGGTGTACAGGCGGGCCGGCAGATCGCCGATGAAGCCGATCCGGCGGTGTCCGCGGGCGATCAGGTGGGCGACGCCCTCCCGCGTACCGGAGCGGTTGGAGCTGACCACCGTGTCGGCGGTGAGGCCGCTGCCGGGCCGGTCGAGGAAGACGACGGGCATCCCGGCCGCCCGGTGCGTCTTGAGGTGGGCGTGGTCGGCGCCCACCGCCGGCGCGACCATGAGGACGCTCACCCTGCGCGCCAGGAACGTACGGATCAGGGCGTGTTCGCGCTCCGGATCGTCGTCGGACGAACCCATCAGGAGCGTCAGACCGCGACCGCGCACTGCCTCCTCGATGCCCCCCGCGACCGCGCCGAAGAACGGGTTGCCGAGGTCCGGCACCACCAGCCCGACGGTGGTGTCGGGGCCGCCCACCCGGATGCTCCTGGCCATCAGGTTGGGCTGGAAGCCGAGCATCGCCACGGCGGCCAGAACGCGCTTCCTGGTCTCCGGGGAGCTGGGGCCGTCCTCGTTGAGGACCCGGGAGACCGTTTTGGCACTGACGCCGACCTCACGGGCGACGTCCGCGAGGGTCGGTCTGCGGGACGACGATGCCATGGACCACCTTTTTCTGGAGGGCGTCCCCTCGGACGCCGGGGACGGCGGGGCAGCTCCCCCGCACTCCGGCTGCCGAGGCGGCGTCACTGTCCGCCACGACCGTACCCCCGTCCGGACGCACGCCGAGCGCGCCGGTCATGATGGCCACGACTTCCGCCATGGAGTAGTCCGAAGGCCTGATCACGGCCTCGCGCCGGCCGAGCCGGTGGACGTGCACCCGGTCGGCGATCTCGAAGACGTGCGGCATGTTGTGACTGATGAGGATCACCGGCACCCCCTTGTCACGGACCCGGCGGATCAGATCGAGCACCTGCCCCGACTCCTTCACCCCCAGCGCGGCCGTCGGCTCGTCCATCACCACGACACTGCGGGCCCAGGCGGCGGCCCGTGCGACGGCCACCGCCTGACGCTGACCGCCGGAGAGTGTCTCCACGGGCTGGGACAGCGAGCCGATCTTGACCTTGAGTTCGGCCAGGTGCGCGGCGGCCTCCTGGCGCATCGCCTTCTTGTCGAGCATGCGGAGCACCGAGCCGAGCACACCCGGGCGACGGATCTCCCGGCCGAGGAACATGTTGGAGGCGATGTCCATGGACGCGGCGACGGCGAGATCCTGATACACCGTCTCGATGCCGCGCGCCCGCGCGTCCTGCGGTCCGGCGAACCTGACCGGCTCGCCGTGCAGCCGGATCTCCCCGGCATCGGGCACCAGGGCGCCGGTGAGCGCCTTGATCAGACTCGTCTTGCCGGCGCCGTTGTCACCGATGACGGCCAGTACCTCACCGGGCATGAGCTCGAAGTCGGCCTCGTCGATGGCGGTCACGTGCCCGTAGCGCTTGACCAGCCCGCGCGCGCTGAGCACCGGGGTGGGGCCGCCGTCCGGTGCGGACGGCGCCGCGGGCATGGCCGGCCGCGGATCGGCGTCCGCCTTGGACGGCTTGTACGCCGCCGGCTCTCGGGGCTGGTCCGGGTGGGTCATCGGTTCCCCTTGCGCGAGAGCTGGTCGACGGTGACCGCGAGGATCACCAGCACACCGGTGACCAGGGTCTGGTAGACGGACGAGACGCCCATCAGCTGGAGGCCGTTGCGGAACACACCGACGATGAGTACGCCGACCAGAGTGCCGAGCACCGTGCCCCGGCCGCCGAACAGGCTCGTCCCGCCGAGCACGACCGCGGTGATGCTGTCGAGGTTGTCGGTCTGCCCCGCCTGCGGATCGCCGACGCCGGTACGGGACACCAGCAGCAGAGCCGCGATCCCGTAGACCAGGCCGGCGATCGTGTAGACGCCCACGGTGAGCCGGGACACCCGGATGCCGCTGAGCCGGGCGCTCTCCGCGTTGTTGCCGAGGGCGTAGACGTGCCTGCCCCAGGCAGTACTGCTCAGCGCGTAGGCGAAGCCCAGGAAGAGCGCGATGGTGACCAGCGAACCGTAGGTGACGTCCGTCCGGCCGAGCGGAAAGGTACGGCCCAGCACGGTGAGCGGTCCGGGAAGGCCGGTGACCGTCTGCTCCTCGGAGTAGATGTGGGTCAGGGCGAAGGCGACATTGAGCATTCCCAGCGTCACGATGAACGGCGGCAGCGGCACGATGCGCACCAGAAACCCGTTGAGCAGGCCGAACCCCGCACAGGCCAGGATTCCGAGACCGATGGCGAGCAGCGGCGGCAGCGGACCGCTGACGGCCGGCTTGGCGATGAGGATGCCGCCGAACGCCATGACGGCGCCGCAGGAGAGGTCGATCCCGGCGGTGAGGATGATCAGCGTCTGCCCGATGGCGAGGGTGCCGACCACCATGACCTGCTGGAGGATCAGCGAGAAGTTGCCGCCGGACAGGAACTGGTCGGTGGCCGTGGTGAAGAACACCGACGCGAGAATGAGGGCCGCGAGCGGCCCCGCGGCCGGTGCGGTGAGGAGCCGGCGCAGCGCGGCCGTCCTGTCGGCGCGGACGGCAAGCGGAGTCGAAGGGGTCACAGCGGCTCAGCCCCAGCAGTTCTCGAGGCCGAAACCGGAGTCCTCGGACGCGGCACCGGCCTGCGGATCGTCGGTGATGAGCTGGACACCGGTGTCGGTGTAACCGGAGGCCTTCTTGCCGGACTTGGCGTACTCGGCGACCGCCTTCACGCCGTCGGCCGCCATCTTCAGGGGGTACTGCTGCGAAGTCGCCGCGATCCTGCCGTCCTTGACCGCCCGTACCCCGGTGCAGCCGCCGTCGATCGCGACGATCATGACGTCCTTCTCGCGACCCTTGGCCTTGATGGCGGTGTACGCGCCGAGCGCGGCCGGTTCGTTGATCGCGTACACCAGATTGATGTCGGGCGCCTTCTGCAGGCACGTCTCCATGGCGGTCTGGCCCTTGGCCTGGTCGCCGCCGGTGTCCTGGGAGCAGACGATCGACGGGTCGGAGGCGTCGATGCCGAAGCCCTTGACGAACCCGTCGTGCCGCTGGACGCCGACCGACACACCGGGAGCGAGGTCCATCGTGGCGATCTTCACCGGCTTGCCTCCCATCGCGGCCCTGGCGTAGGCGCCGATCAGCTCACCGGCCTTCACGTTGTCGGTGGCGAACAGCGCGTCGACGGCGGACTGCGGCTCCGGCGGAGTGTCCAGGGCGATGACGAGCACGCCCTTGGCCCGGGCCTTCGCGATCGCGGGGACGATGGCCCTGGAATCGTTCGGGGTGATCAGCACTCCCTCGACCCCGGCGGCGACCATGTTCTCCAGCGCGGTGATCTGCCCGGCATTGTCCCCGTCGAACTTCCCGGCAGCGGTGCTGAGTTCGACGTTCGCGCTCTTGGCCGCCTGTTCGGCTCCCTGCCTCATCTTCACGAAGTACGGGTTCGTGTCCGTCTTGGTGATCAGTCCGACCTTCACCTTGCCCCCGGACGAGGAACCGCCGGCGGAGCCGGTACCGGAACCGGATCCGCAGGCGGCCAGGGAGAGGGCGAGGCCGACGGCGCCGATGGCGAGGGCCGGTTGGGCTCTACGGAACATGGTGCAACTCCTGGGGACGCGGTGGGCCGGCCGGCAGCCGAGTGGTGCCGGGAGACGCTCTCGTGGCGATGTCATCGTTGACACATGTCATCGTTGACACCGCATGCGGAGGATGATGGACTCCCGGTCCGGCAACGTCAATCCCTTGCGCTGAAAAGCGAGTTGGCCGAACAGAAGGCCGATCCATGGTGCTGCGCCCCCGGACACCGCCCGGGGTCCGCGTGGCGCACGCCGCCGCGCAATCCCCGATTCCACGTCCCACCTGGAGGGTCAACCCCATGCAGACACCGCGTCAGGTCACCGTGCTGGGCGAGTGTGTAGCCGACCTCTTCGCCGAGCCCGGCCCCGCCCTCCCGCACACCGGTGCATCGAGCCCCGTCCCGCATCGGCAGGGCATGACCCTGCGCGTCCTGCCGGGCGGTGGTCCCGCCAACACCGCGGTGGGGCTGGCCCGACTCGGCACGCCGACCCGGTTGATGGCCCGGTTGTCCGGCGATGTCTTCGGCCGCCTGTTCCGTGCCCGCCTGCTGGAGTCGGGGGTCGATCTGTCGGGCGCGCCGAACGCCGCCGAGCCGAGCACGCTCGCGGTCGCCGACGTCGACGCGGGCGGGACGGCCTCGTACTCCTTCCACGCCGAGGGCACCGCGGACTGGCAGTGGACGCGTGCGGAGCTGGCCGCCGGTGATCCGCGCGACTCGGCCTGTGTGCACACCGGTTCGCTCGCGCTGGTCCGCAGCCCCGGGGGCTTCCTGGTGGAGGAGCTGCTGGCCGTGGCGCGGCTCCACTCCACGGTGAGCATCGACCCCAACGTCCGTCCGGCGCTGGTCGATCCGGAGGTGTACCGCGACCGGCTCCCCGGCTGGTGCGCGGTGGCGGACATCCTGCGGCTGAGCCAGGACGACCTCGACGCGGTGGCCCCGGGCGCCACGGTCGAAGCGGCCTGCGACGGCTTCCACGCGGCGGGCGCCCGGCTGGTCGTGGTCACCCTCGGCGCACACGGAGCGCTCGCCTCGCTCGGCGGCCGGCGGATCTCCGTACCCGGTGTGCCCACCCGGGTGGTCGACACGGTCGGCGCCGGGGACGCCTTCACCGCGGGGCTTCTGCACCACCTCGGGGAGCACGGCCTGCTGGGCGGCCGGCTCGAACGGCTGACGCCGGCCGAGGTCGCGGCGGCCTGCGCGTACGCGGTCCGCGTGGCGGCCCTGACCTGCGCCGTCGCCGGTCCCAATCCGCCGTGGGCCCACCAGATGGAACCTCGGCCCGGCACCACCAAGGCCCCGAGCCTCTCCTGACGGGCCGGAACGGATCCTGTTCGGAGCGTTGACGGGCTCCCGGCCGGGGCCCATCATCTGTCATCGATCGGGTGTCATCGATGACAGATGTCAACGATGACACCCATTCGCCTCCCTGCAGAGAGAGTGGGTTCACATGCGCCGAAGAGTCGGGGCGCTGTTCGCCGCGCTGATGACGAGCCTGGCCGCGGGCCTGGTCGCGCTGGTTCCGAGCGCACCTGCGGCCGCCGGGACCACCGGGGACTATCCCGGGTTCCCGTATCCGACGACCACGTACAGCGAGCCGCTGCGCGGCCAGTTCCACTTCAGCTCGCAGTCGGGCTGGATGAACGACCCGAACGGACTGGTGTACGCGAACGGGGTCTACCACTTCTTCTACCAGCACAACCCGCACGGCCTGGCCTGGGACACCATGCACTGGGGGCACGCCACCAGCCCCGACCTGGTGCACTGGACCCAGAAGCCGATCGCGCTGGAGCCCGACGTGCACCCCGGCACGCTCTTCTCCGGTGGCGGGGTCGTCGACAAGGACAACACCTCGGGGCTGAAGACCGGATCCCTCGACCCGATCGTGGTGTTCTCCAACACCGACGGCGTCAGCGTGTTCTACAGCAATGACAACGGCCAGACCTTCCAGGCGTACGACAAGGGCCGCAAGCAGATCCAGATACCCGACGAGAGCCGTGACCCCAAGGTCTTCTGGGACGCGGCCCGCCACCGCTGGACCATGGTCGTCTGGTCGGACGAGGGCGGCAACGGGGTGAGCATCTACACCTCGCCGAACCTCCTGAAATGGACCTTCGCCAGCCGCTTCGAGGCACCCTGGCTCTTCGAATGCCCCGACATGTACCCCCTGGCCCTCGACGGGAGGACCGGCCAGCAGCGCTGGGTGCTGACCTCGGCCTCCAGCCAGTACGTCGTCGGATCCTTCGACGGCACGACGTTCAGCACCGACTGGACCGGCCCGCAGCAGATGGACCTGGGTACGACGTACGCCGGCGGCAGCTTCTACGCCGCGCAGACGTTCACCAGCACACCGGACGGCCGCACGGTGCAGATGGCCTGGCAGGGCGGCAACCGCGGCAGCACCTGGACCGGCAACGCGACCTTCCCGGTGTCGCTCGGCCTGGTCAGCACCGCGGACGGGCCCCGGATCACCCGTACCCCGGTCGCCGAACTCGCCTCGCTGGGCTCGGAGACCAGGAGCTGGAAGAACGAGACGGTCGACGCGGACCAGGGAGGCAACCTCTTCAAGGACGTCAAGGCCGACACCTACGAGATCACCGCGCAGTTCGACGTGAGGGGCGTGAGCGCGCAGCGGTTCGGCTTCGACCTGCACGCCCGGTCCGACGGCACCGCCGACCGCAGCGTGGTCTACGACACCGGGGCGCAGACCCTCCAGGGCAAGCCGCTCAAGCCGGTGAACGGCAAGGTCACCATGCGACTCCTCGTGGACAGGGGCCAGTTGGAGACGTTCGCCGACGGCGGACGGTACTCCCTCTCCGACAACGCGGACTTCGATTCCGCGGCCGACAGCCAGGGCATCCGGCTCTTCGCCGCCGGCGGCAAGGTGAAACTGGACAGCGCGACCTTCACCCGCCTCAACACCAGCTGGGGCACGGACCAGGCGACCCTTCTCAGCAACCTGAAGGGGCCCTGGCACGCGGCCGGCGGCGCCTGGAGCGACGTCAGCACGGGCAAGCGCGCCACCACCAATGGCGACGGCTTCTACATGAGCGCGGAGAGCGGCGGCGACGCGGTCTACCAGGGCGACATCTCGCTGGACACCGCGCACGCCGCCGGCCTGACGTTCCGCGCGAACTCCGGCGGCGCCGGCTACACGGCGACCCTCGACACCAGCGGGGTGGTCAAACTCTGGCGCCCGGGCAAGGACATCGCCGTCCACACGGCACCGGTCTCCGCCGGCCGCACCTACCACCTGAAGGTACGGACCGACGGTTCCCGCATCCGGGTCTGGCTCGACAACGGCACCGACCCCGTCATCGACGCCACCGACTCCACGTACACCAGCGGCCTGTTCGGCGTGAACGTGTACAACGGCACGGCGACGGTGCAGAACCTGAACACCGGTACGGCGGGCTTCTCCGCCTTCCCGGCGGGAAGCTGGACACCGCACGGCGGCAACTGGACGGTCACCCCCGCCGGACTGAGAGGGGCCTCCGGCCAGAACGGCTTCTACCTCAGCGACCGCTCCGGCACCGACTTCACCTACGAGGGCGACCTGTCCGTCACCAACGGCACGGCCACCGGCCTGACGTTCCGCGCGAACTCCGGCGGCGCCGGCTACACGGCGAACATCGACACCAGCGGGGTGGTCAAACTCTGGCGCCCCGGCAAGGACATCGCCACCTACGCCACCCCCGTCGTCGAGGGCCGCACCTACCACCTGAAGGTGCGGACGGAGGGTACCCGTATCCGGGTCTGGTTCGGGGGCGGTGCCGACCCCGTCATCGACGCGACCGACGACGCCTACCCCGGCGGACTCTTCGGCGTGAACGGCTTCGCGGCGAACACCGTCGCGCAGAACCTGACCGTCGGCTGACCGGACGGGCCTTCCCGGAGCCCGCGGGCGCCGGGAAGGTTCACACCCGCGTCACCAGGTGATGGCGGACTTCTCCGTCCAGAGCCGCGCCAGGGCCCCGTCGCCTTCGAGGGTGACCGAGGTGAGCGGCAGGCGGTTCCACAGGGCCAGACAGAGGGACTCCGCGCTGCCGCTCACCACGCAGTCGGCGACGGCCTCACGGTTGTCGTCGCGTACCGCCCGCGGCGGTTCGGCCGAGAGGCGGACCGTCCAGGCGGCGCCCGCGTCGACCGCGTGCACCCGCAGGACGCGCGGGTCCTCGGTGCGCACCCTGCTCTTGGCGCGTGCGTGGAAACCGGTCAGCAACTCGTCGATGCCATCGAGCGCGGTGCTCGTGCCCACCGGTGAGTACGGGGCTCCGAGCGCCGATTCCGCGTCCACCCGGTGGATCGTCGTCTCGTGCAGCTGACGGCGGGCCCAGAACGCCGACCCCGAGGCCGCCGGCATGAACGTCCAGCAGACGAGGTCGCGAGGAGCGGCTTCCAGCGCCGCCACCAGAGCCCGGTGCCCGTCGGCGAACCAGTCCAGCAACTCCTGTTTGTCCAGGTCGGGTTCGCCCTCGTCGTCGACGTACTCGGTGTGCCCTTCCACGACGAACGCCGTCGCCCACCGGTGCACCGTGCCGGTGTGGCGCAGCAGGTCGCGCACCCGCCAGCCCGGGCACGTCGGCACGGTGGCGTCCGTCCCCGCCCGCTCCGCCGCCGCGACGAGCAACCGGCCTTCGACGCCGAGCTGTGTGATCTGTTCGGACATGTCCATGGCGCAGATTCTGGCAGGGCCGGGGGCGAGGGCGGTGACCTTCTCGCCTGCTGGAATCAGCGGTGTTCCGCTTCGGAGCGAGAGCCGGGACGCGGAGGACTTCCTCCGCGTCTCCGGTCCTGCGAGCCGGTCCTGCGAGCCGGTCCTGCGAACCGGCGGTTCTGCGGCGCGGCCCTCAGGCGCCGCCCGGAGATGCGGTGCGGGAGACGTACCCGAGCACGGCAGCCGCCGCGGCGAGCAGGGCCACCGTGGTCAGGGCCATCGGCAGCGAGAGCCAGTCGGCGAGGAAGCCGATGACGGGCGGCCCCATCAGCATGCCGCCGTAGCCGAGGGTGGAGGCGGCGGCCACACCGCCGGGGCCCGCCAGTGCGCCCGCCCTGCCGACCGCGACCGGGAAGATGTTGGCCAGTCCGAGCCCTGCCACGGCGAATCCGGCGAGCGCCAGGGGGACCGTGGGGGCGAGCGAGCCCAACAGCATGCCGGCCGCCGCGGCGCCGCCGCCGAACACCAGCGTCCGCGTCTGGCCGAAACGTTCCAGCAGAGCCGTACCGGTGAGTCGGCCCATCCCCATGGCCAGGGCGAACAGTGAGTAGCCGGCGGCCGCCGTGCCCGGTGTGGCGTGCAGATCCTGGGTCAGGTGCAGCGCACTCCACTCCGCGAGCGCGCCCTCGCCGTACGCGGTGCAGAGCGCGATCACGCCGAACAGGGCGACCACGCGGCGGACGGCCGGGCTCATGCGGGGCGAGGAGGCGCGGGTGTCCGGCGCGGAGGGCGCGGGAATCGCCGAAGGCACGGTGGACCCGGTGGAAGTGGCCGCCGCGCCCGGTGTGTTCCGGAGCATGAACGGCCCCGCGACCGCGGTGACCAGCAGGCCCGCCGCGGCGAGCAGGGTCAGGTGGGCGACGGGGGAGAGGTGGCCGGCGGCGACTCCGCCGATCCCCGCACCGGCCATGCCGCCGAAGCTGAACGCGGCGTGGAAGCTGGGCAGTACGGGCCGGCGGATGGTGGCGACGAGGTCCACCGCCGCACTGTTCATGGCGACGTTCATCCCGCCGTACGCGGCGCCGAAGACCAGCAGCAACAGTCCGAGCGTCAGCGCCGAACCGGCGTGCGCGGGCAGGGCGATGCTCAGGGAAAGCAGGATGCCGCACCAGACGCCCACCCGGTGGCTGCCGAAGCGGTGGCAGAGCCGGCCGGTGAGGACCATCGTGATCACCGCGCCCGCCGAGACCCCGAGCAGGGCGAGCCCGAGCGAGGAGGCGGAGGCACCGATGTGGTGCTTGATCGCCGGGATGCGTACGACCCAGCCTGCGAAGAGGAAACCGTCGAGGGCGAAGAACGCGGTCAGCGCGGTGCGGAGCCGGACCGCGGAGGGTGGAGCGGTGTCTCCGCCATGGCCCCCCGTTCGGACCGTCCGCAGTTTGTTTAGGTGCGGCACAAACTCAGCATAGGGGCGTGTCGGGGGCGGGCACAAGACACGTGCGCACGTGACCCGCGGCACGTCGTGACCTGGTGCCGAAGCGTCAGGGGCACCTCCGGATCGTGGGAGACTCGCCCCCATGAACGGCAAGGTGTCCACTACGCGGACGAAGCTGGAGAGGGGCCGCAGCGCGCTCGGGCCGGCCCTGGAACTGGTGCACACGGGGCGCGCGCCCACCCGTGCCGTGCTGACCTCGGAACTGGGCGTCACCCGCGCCACCGCGGGGGCGGTCGCGGCCGAACTGGAGGCGCTGGGGCTCATCAGGGTCGATTCCAGCCCTGGTTCGGCCGCCGGTTCGCAGGGCCGCCCCTCGCACCGGCTGTCGGTGCGCGAGACCGGCCCCGTCGTACTCGCAGCCCAGGTGCACTCGGACGGTTTCCGTGCCGCACTGGTCGGACTCGGGGGCCGGATCGTCGCCACCGCGCCGGGGTGCGGCACGGTCATGGCCGACCCCGCGCAGGTGCTCGGCGAAGTGGTGGAGGCGGGCGCGCAGCTGCTGCGCGGCAGTGGGCTGCGCTGCGTGGGCGCCGGACTCGCCGTCCCCTCGGCCGTGGCCGAACCGGAGGGAACGGCCCTGAACCCGATGCACATCGCATGGCCGGCCGGCGCCCCGGTGCGCGAGATCTTCCGCTCCTGCGTGCGTGAAGCGGGCATCGAGGGGCCGGTGTTCACCGGAAACGACGTCAACCTCGCGGCGCTCGCCGAACATCGGCACGGCTCCGGGCGCGGTGCCCGGCACCTGCTCTGCGTGGCCACCGGCCACCGGGGCGTCGGCGGCGCACTGGTACTCGACGGCCGCCTGCACACCGGGAGTTCGGGGCTCGCGCTCGAAGTGGGACACCTCACCGTGAACCCCGAGGGCCGTGCGTGCCACTGCGGAGGCCGGGGCTGCCTCGACGTCGAGGCGGACCCGCTCGCCTTCCTCCTCGCCGCGGGCCGGACGCCCGGCCCGGAGGAGTCGCTGCTCAAGCAGGCCGGCGATCTGCTGCGGACGGAGTACGGGGACGGGGACGTACGCCGCGCCGCCGAGGCGCTCATCGACAGACTGGGACTGGGGCTCGCGGGGCTCGTCAACATCCTCAACCCCGACCGGGTCATCCTCGGCGGGCTGCACCGGGATCTGCTCCAGGCCGACCCCGAGCGGCTGCGGGCCGTCGTCGCCGATCGCAGCCTGTGGGGGCGCAGCGGCAGCGTGCCGATCCTGCCGTGCACGCTGGCGCACGACAGCCTGGTGGGCGCGGCCGAACTGGCCTGGCAGCCGGTGCTCGACGACCCGCTGACCGTCCTCGTCTGACTCGTGGGAGGAAGCCCTCCCGCATCACGCGGAGCGGCCGGTGTCCGGAGAACGTACGGTTCCCGGACACCGGCCGCGAGGTCGGACCCCGTGTGATCGCAGAGTGGTGAGGGTGCGTCAGCCGAGTACGGCCGACCGGCTGGGGAACTGGGCCGAGGCTTCGACCGCCCCTGCGTACCGCCCCCCGAACGGGCCGTCGGTCATCGATCCGTACACCGCGAGCGGTGGCAGCGCCCTCGTCGCGACGGACGGGGTGGGCAAAGTGAACCAGACGATCTTGCCCGCCCCGTCTCCGGGACGGACACCCCAGCTCTCGCTGACGGCGGCGATGAGGGCCAGTCCGCGCCCGGACGTCGCGAAGGTGTCCGCCACGTTCACGGCGGGCAGACGTGGGTCGTGGTCGTGGACGGAGACCGTCAGGCGGTCGAGCAGCAGCTCGATGTCGACGGTGCACGACTTGTCCGGTTCCGCGTGGCGGTGGACATTGGTGAGCAGTTCGGTGACGCCCAGGGCCGCATGGTCGATCAGAAGATCGAGATGCCAGTAGCGCAGTTGCGCCGAGATGATTCTGCGGACCTGACCGATCCGCGACGGCAGTGCCTGGAGCTCCACCGTGCAGTGCCTGCTTGGCTCGCTGATCACGGCTGCGACTCCCCGAAAGTGGTCCGGAAGAAGACGGAGGAACGGATCCAGCATGTGGCTGGCTGGTGTTTCTGGTCTGCTGTGGTCCGTCGCGGCGGCCTGCCACCTTCAGTCGCAGGGTGACCTTCGGTAAACCGTCCGTGACGTGTGTTCAGCGTCGCTCAGGGCGCCCCGCTCCGCAACTCGCGGCCGTGGGTGCGGGGCATGGGCGCGGCTCATGGGTCGAGGAGAAGGCCGGACACATCGTGGCGGAGTCCACCCCGGGGTGGATGCGAGGGTGCCGGCCGGTCGCCTGCGGATGCGCGCGAGAGGCGACGCTCCGGAGGCCGATGCGGCGGTGCGGGCCCGGCGGTCCCGGTCCGGCGGTTTCGGTCCGGCGGTGCCGTGCGTCGGCAGGCCGGTGCGGCGGGGTCAGCGGTGGCGGCAGCCCGCGCTGCGCAGCACCTCCAGGAAGTGATGTATCGGCGCCGTCCCGTCCGGCCGCCGGCCGCGTTGTCCCATGGTGAGCCGGTAGCGCACGCCGTTGACCCGGGCGACGGCCGAATCCGTCTGGGAGAACCACCACTTCCACGCGCTGACCGCTCCCACCGGCGCACTGTCGATCTCCCGGCCGTTGCTCGTGAGGAGAGCGACCCGGCCGTCCTTGACGATCACCTGCCCGGCCCGGGTGAGCGACCGGGCCCATCGTTCGATCCGTACCCCCCGTGCGCTGAACTCCACGTCGTCCACCGCTCGGTCGCCCCCCTTCGCACATCGACTCCTGGAAGGAAGTCTTCCCGTCCCGGCACTGCTTCACGTGCGCGTGTCGGGCTGAATCGCGTGTACGCAAGGTGACTCCGGGCGACGTGTGTCGCCCAGGTCCGCCCCGTCGTCCGGTCTTCGCACCCAAGCATTTCCTGGGGGAGATCCAAGTCCCTGTTTGCGCAGGTGGGGGGAATATCGTGGGAGGAAGGCACCACAGGTTCCGCAGGCTCCACCAGGAGGATCAGCGATGGGCATCAGCGAGCACGGACGCGACGAAGAGGCCGTCGCGACGATCGACGTCGACCGCAGTGACTCCGCGTACCGGTCGTGGCTCAAAGAGGCCGTGCGCAAGGTGCAGGCCGACGCCAACCGGTCCGCCGACACCCACCTGTTGCGCTTCCCGCTGCCCGAGGAGTGGGGCATCGACCTGTATCTCAAGGACGAGTCCACCCACCCGACCGGCAGCCTCAAGCACCGCCTCGCCCGGTCGCTCTTCCTCTACGGGCTCTGCAACGGCTGGATCCGCCCGGGGAAGCCGGTCATCGAGGCGTCCAGCGGTTCGACCGCCGTCTCCGAGGCGTACTTCGCCAAGCTGATCGGGGTGCCCTTCGTCGCGGTGATGCCCCGCACGACCAGTCCCGAGAAGTGCCGTCTGATCGAATTCCACGGTGGCCGCTGCCACTTCGTCGACGACCCCCGGGCGATGTACGAGGAGTCGGCCGCGCTCGCCGCGGAGACGGGCGGCCACTACATGGACCAGTTCACCTACGCGGAAAGGGCCACCGACTGGCGCGGCAACAACAACATCGCCGAGTCGATCTACCAGCAACTCCGGCTGGAGCGGTACCCGGACCCCGCGTGGATCGTCGCCACGGCCGGGACCGGCGGCACCTCGGCGACCATCGCCCGGTACGTCCACTACATGCAGCACGACACCCGCATCTGCGTCCCCGACCCCGAGAACTCCTGCTTCTTCGACGGCTGGACGCGGCACGACCCGCTGGCGAGCAGCGACTGCGGCTCCCGCATCGAGGGCATCGGCAGGCCCCGGATGGAGCCGAGCTTCGTCCCCGGGGCCATCGACCGGATGATGAAGGTCCCGGACGCGGCGAGCGTCGCGGCGGTACGCGCCCTGGAGCGGGTGATGGGCCGACGCGCGGGCGGCTCGACCGGCACCGGGCTCTGGAGCGCATTCAAGATCATCGCCGAGATGGTGGAGCGTGGCGAGCAGGGCAGCGTCGTCACGCTGATCTGCGACTCCGGTGATCGCTACCTGGACAAGTACTACTCCGACGCCTGGCTGGACGAGCAGGGGCTCGACATCGCCCCCTACGCCGCCGCCCTCGACACCTTCCTGCGCACCGGAGGCTGGCCCGCCTGACGCCCTCGGCTCCCTGGCCACGGTGGTGGCCGGTCGATCCCCGGCCCGCCGCGACGCGGCTACACCCCGCCGCGACGCGGCTACACCCCGCCGCGACGCGGCTACACCCCGCCGCGACGCGGCTACACCCCGCGCGGCGCGCGGGCCGGGGCTTCGAGGAGGCCGTCGAGCACCCGCCCGAACATCCGCCGCCCCGCCGCCGCGAGCAGGGGATCGATCCATCGGCCCGGAAGGAACAGCCGGACGTCCTCCACCCACACCACGTGGGAACCGGCCTGGGTCGGCACCACGTCGATCGACGCCCGCCCCCGGACCGTCCGCCCGCGCTTCTCCAGACGGCAGAGCCCCGCCCGGCCCGCCTCGGGCGGCGTCCAGCGGACCACTTCCATGGGGTCGTCGAAGGTGAGCGGGCCGACTCCGGTCCGCGCGACGAACACCGTGCCGACGCCGGTCCGCGTGCCGGCCGGGACGAGGACCGAGGTGAGCGGCACATGCGCACCGTGCCGCTCCCAGTCGGTCACCCGGCGCCACGCCTCGGCGGGGGGAAGAGACGAGAATCGTTCGATCCGGAATACGGCCACCGTGCGATCCTAAGGAGGTGGGCCGCCGGATGCGACGCGAAACGGAATCTCCGGCGAGGAGCGGCTGCCCCGTTCGTACACCCGAGCGGTGCGGGGCCGGCCGTGCGGGCGGGCCCGTGTCTCAGACGGGGTCCGGTCCCTCGTCGGGTTCCTTCGCCCCCGCCGGGCCCGCGACCAGGAGGCCGCCCGGCAGCAGTTCCTCGATCTCCTCCCGCGCCTGCGCAGGCAGCCCCGCGTCCGTCACGAAGGTGTCCACCTCGTCGAGCGTCGCGAAGGAACTCAGGCCGACAGTGCCCCACTTGGTGTGGTCGGCCACCACCACGACCCGGCGTGCGGCCGACACGAACCGCCGGTTCGTCTCGGCCTCCGCCAGGTTCGGCGTGGAGAGCCCCGCCACCTCGGAGATGCCGTGCACCCCGAGGAAGAGCACATCGAAGTGGAGCGAGCCGATGGCACGGTCCGCCACCGGACCAACGAGCGAGTCGGAGGGGGTTCGTACCCCGCCCGTCAGCACCACCGTCGCCGCGCCCGCGCGGGTCGCGCCGGCGGAGGACGGACGGTGGGCGTCGTGGAACACGTCGGCCACCCGCACCGAGTTGGTCACCACGGTCAGGTCCGGTACGTCGACCAGCCGCCGCGCCAGCGCGTAGGTCGTCGTGCCCCCCGAGAGCGCGATGGCGCTGCCCGGCGCGGCCATCGCCGCCGCGGCCCGCGCGATGTCCTCCTTGGCGCCCGGCTCCAGGGCCGACTTCGCCTCGAAACCGGGCTCGTGGGTGCTCGTCCCGACGACCGGCACGGCGCCGCCGTGCACCTTCTCGATGACGCCCTGGCGGGCCAGCGCGTCCAGATCACGCCGGATCGTCATGTCGGACACGTTGAGGCGGCGGGTCAGCTCGTTGACGCGGACCCCGCCGCGCTTGCGGACCTCGTCGAGGATCAGGGCGCGGCGCTGCTCCGCGAGCAGGTTCTGATTCTCGCTCAACGCGGTGTCCGTCCTCTCCTGCGGCCGTACGGCTCCGCGGCACAGCGGAACGCCGCCCAATCCTCCCATGCACCGCACCGGCAGGTTCACCGAGGTCCGGACGTGGGGAGATTCGGTGAGAGGCCGTCGCGCGACGCCGATCCCGGCGATTCTGTCGGCACGGGTGCCGGTCTTCTCCGAGCCGCCCGGCCCCACCCCTTCCACGCCCGCCGGACGGCCGGGCAGACCGGAGAGCGAGTACTCCCTTGGCCCCCGCCCCCCAGGTTTCCCGTTCCACCGGGATCGCGCTCGAACTGCTCGTCCACGGAGTCGGCGGCACCACGCCGCAGGAGATGCTCGGCGATCCGCGCGCGGTGCGCGTGACCGGCGACCTCACCGCCGCGATGTACCGGCGCCCCGAGGACGTGGACGCCGAGGAACACCCTGAGCGCTACCGCGAACAGCCCGTCGCGGAGGCCTACTGCTGGTCCAACCTGACCTCCGGCAACGGCTCCCGCGCCCTGTGGCTGCTGCTCCTCCCGTTCATGGTCGTCAACCTCGCGCACTGGATGCGACCGGCGGCGACCGGACGCAGCCGCGCGGTCCGGTTCTACGGCGTGCTGGTCCGGGTCCTCGCGCTCAGCCTCACCGTGCTGCTGACGGCGGCTGCCTGCGAGGTGGCGCTCGACCTCGTCGCGTGGCAGTGCGCCGGCGTGTCCGCCTGTTCGGACCGGCGGTCCTGGCTCGGCTTCCTCTCCGCCGAACAGGGCGGCTGGTGGTCGCAGCCCGGCAGGCGGCTCGCCCTCGCCGCCGTGCTGCCCACCGCCCTCGTGACCCTGCTCTGGTACCTGTCCAACCGCACCTGGAGCGCGTACGAGTCCCAGCGCCCCTTCCTCGGCACCGACTCGCGGGGCGACTCGCGCGGAGGCCCGGACGGCGGCCTGGACGGAGCCCCGGACGCCGGCCCGCCGGAACCCAAGGTCCGCGCACCCCACGCCACGCCGGCCCCCGACGACATGCCGGAACCAGTGCCCGCCGCGCGCCCCGCGCTCGGCCGCCCCGGCTTCTGGTACGGGCGCCGCCTCGTCGCCCGGCTGCGCGCCGCGCACACCGCCGCGGGGCTCCTCACCGTCGCGGTCTTCGTCGAGCGGGCCGCCGCCGACTACGACTCCGCCCACTCCGGCCCCGGCCCCGTGCTCCTCGGCAGCCTGCTGACCACCGCACTGGCGCTCTGCGCCCTCCTCGTCCTCGCCGTCGTCTGCCGCCGGGGCCGCAGCGAGCGCCGGCTCGACCACCGCCTCGACGGCGCGGTCATCACCTTCCTCCCGTCCGCCGCCCTCGTCCTGCTGGCCCTGTCCCTCGTCCACGCGGCCTGGTCGCGGCCCGGCTGGACATCCTCGGGCGTGCTCGTGGCGGGCGAGGACACCTTCCGCGCGCTCACCGTCGGCCAGGGCCTCCTCGTGGTCGCGCTCGCCGCCGTCGCGCTGAGCCTCCACCGCCACGCCCCCGACGCCCGCACCACGCTGTACGGGCTGGGCGGCCCGGCGATCGCCATGCTGGCGTGCGCGCTGGGTGGCGTGATGACCGGCGGGCTCGCCCAGCGGGTCGCCGACTGGCTCGACGGCCCGGGCACCCCCGGCATGGGAGCGGGCTCGGCCATAGGAGGTCCGCCCGTCCTGCTGAGCTGGCAGGCCTCGGTGCTCCCGGTGCTGCTCCTCGTCCTCCTGGTGCCCGTGGGCGTGCTTCTCGTCCGTACCGCCCGACTGGCCCGCCGCACCGAGCCGGTCGTCGCCGCCGAGTACGCGCCGGAGTACGGGGGCCGCACCCCCGAGCGCGGACGCACCCGGCAGATCGCACGGGTACGGGCCACGGCCCGACTCACCGACGAGGCGTCCTGGATCATCGGACTGGTGTCCGGGTCCACCCTGCTGCTGGGCGGAGCGGCGCTGGCGGGCTCCTGGGCCACCGGGCAGGTGCCCGGCCGGGCCATGGACGGCACCGGCCCCTTCCTCGAATCCGCCGCCGAGGCGGCGCAGTCGACGGGGTCCTGGATGGTCGGCTTCGGCTTCATACTCTTCGTCGCCTCCGGCCGGCGGGCCTACCGGGACGCCTCGGCCCGGCGGACCATCGGCATCCTCTGGGACGTCGGCACGTACTGGCCGCGCGCCGCGCATCCCTTCGCGCCCCCCTGCTACGCGGAGCGGGCCGTGCCCGACCTCGCCTCCCGGATGTCCGCCTGGACGGCCAGGACCGGCGGCCGGCTCGTCATCTCGGGCCACTCGCAGGGCAGTGTGCTCGCGGCCTCCGCGGTCTGGCAGCTCCCTGCCGTCACCCGCCGCCGGGTCGCCCTCCTCACCTACGGCTCACCCGTCGAACGCCTGTATGGTCGCTGGTTCCCGGCGTACTTCGGTCCCGCCGCGCTGCGCGGGCTGCACGGATCGGTCCACTGCTGGCGCAACCTGTGGCGGGCCACCGACCCGATAGGAGGACCCGTCCGGGTCGACAGGGCCGCCGGGCGCCCCGAGGTCGACCGCGGACCACTGAAGGACCCGCTGGTCCACGGCCGCACCGCCGAACTGCCCCTGCCCGAGCCCATCCTGGGCCACGGCGACTACCAGGCCGACCCGGTGTTCGCCCGGGAACGCGCCGCGCTGCTCGCCGAGCTCGGCCCCGTACTGCCCCGGCAGGGCGACGGGGCCGCGCACCCGAGCAGCGAGGATCAGGGCAGTTCGGGCAGGTCCTCCGGGTAGAGCAGGGTCAGGTCGTCCGTGCTCGTCTCGGCGAACTGGGCCACCCGGCCCGCGTGCCGCTCCACCATCGACTCGAAGGTCTGGCGCGCGGTGCGGCCATTGCCGAAGGCGGGGCCCTTGGGCAGTTCCGTGAAGTACTTCGTCAGAGCCTCGCCGGTGCCCTCGGCGAGGGTGTATTCGTGCTCCTCGGCCTGCTGCCGGACGATCCGCAGGAGTTCGTCCGGCTGGTAGTCGCCGAAGGTGATGGTCCGCGAGAAGCGCGACGCCACCCCGGGGTTGACGGTGAGGAACCGCTCCATCTCATGGGTGTAGCCGGCCACGATCACCACCACGGCGTCGCGGTGGTCCTCCATCAGCTTCACCAGGGTGTCGATGGCCTCCCGCCCGAAGTCCCGGCCGGAGTCCTCGGGCGAGAGGGCGTACGCCTCGTCCACGAAGAGGACTCCGCCCCGGGCGCGGTCGAACGCCTCCTGGGTACGGATGGCGGTCGAGCCGATGTGCTCGCCGACCAGGTCCACCCGGGAGACCTCGACCAGGTGACCGCGCTCCAGCACGCCCAGAGAGGCCAGGATCTCGCCGTACAGCCGGGCCACCGTCGTCTTGCCGGTGCCGGGGGAGCCGGTGAAGACGAGGTGGCGCCGGACGGAGGCGGCCTTCAGACCCGCCCGCTGCCGCCGACGGCCCACCTCGATCATGTCGGTCAGCGCCCGGACCTCCCGCTTGACGCTCTCCAGCCCCACCAGCGCGTCCAGTTCGCCGAGGACGGCATCGGAGTCGCGGACCGGCGCGGCCGGCGCGTCGGGCACGGGCGCCGCGGAGGTCGCCTCGGCCCGCTGCGCGGGCGGCGAGCCGAGCAGCCCCGGCGCCGACGCCTGGGTCGCGGTGAGCACGGGCGCGGCGGGGGTCCCGCGCAGGGCGCTCTCGTCGCTGGTGCAGTCCTCCACGACCGGCCCGGCGCCGCCCGATCCGTCGTGCGCGCCCTCGGGGAACTCGTAACCGCCCCGCGCGCAGCGCTCGGTACGGCACCGGGTGAGAGTGGTGCGGCATCCGTCCATCACATGGAAGCCGTACCCCTCGCTGCCGGTCACCCGGCAGCCGTGGAAGGTGCCCCGGCCCTCGGCGGAGACGTAGAACCCGGCCTCGGCCGGGGAGGTGACCGTGCAGCGCTCGATGGTGGGGTCGGCGCCCTTGGTGACGATGACCCCGGTCTGCGCCGCGTCGATGGTGCAGTTGTTGAGGGTGCCGCCACTGCCGTGGTCGCGGAACCAGGCTCCGGTGGACGCCTCGCGGATACGGCAGTCGTCCAGCTGTGCGGTGGCCCCGTCGCTCACCGAGACGGCGGTGTTGCGGATCTGGGTGAGATCGCTGTCCACCACGTCGGCACGGGAACCGCGGTCGAGCACGAACAGGGCGTCGGGCACGTCGTGGACGCGGCAGGCGTCCAGTATCACCGTGGCACCGTCACTGACCCAGACGGCCGGGTAGTCGCCCGTGCTGTCGTGGATCTCGCACTGGTTGGCGTCGACCCGCGTGCCGGGGTCCCAGACCGAGAGCCCGTTGCGGCCGAACCGGCGGACCGTCGAGCGGGTCAGCGTCAGCACCGAACGGGAGCGCAGGTCGATCGCGTTCTCCGGGATGTCATGGATGTCGCAGTCGGCGAGCGTGAGCACGGCGTCCGTGTCCAGCGTGACGCCGTCGCCTGAGGTGCGGTGCACGGTGCAGTCGGTGAGATGGGCCGAGCCACGCGCGGTCACCTGGACCCCGCTGCCCTTGATCTCGTACACCTCGCAGCCCACGGCCTCCAGCCCGCTGCCCTCGCCGGTCACGCTCAGCCCCGAGCCGGAGGAGTGGTGGACGCGGCACCGGTCGAGCCTGGGGTGGGCGCCGTCGCGCACCGATACGCCGGACTGCCCCGCCGACACGACCTCGCACTCCTCGAACACACCGGCCGCGCCGTCCAGGACGGCGATCCCGACCCCCGCCGGATTGTCGACGGTGCAGCGGCGCACGGTGGGACGGCCGGCGCCACGGACCTCGATCCCGGCAGCCGAGCGGGTCACTATCCGCAGGTCCACGAGGTCGGGGGCACCGCCCTCCACCAGCACCGCCGGGGCCGCCGAGTCCTGGCCCTCCACATGCAGGTCCTGGATGATGGCGGAAGCCCGGACGGTGAGCGGCACGCCGTCCACCGGGGCGATCCGCACCGAGCCGACGGCCCCCTCGGGACCGCGCAGTGTGACCGCCCGCTGGACGACGAGATTCTCCCGGTACGTTCCCGGAGCGATCGTGAGGACATCGCCCTCGGCCGCCGCTTCCAGGGCCGCGCCGAGCGAGGGGTACTCGCCGGTGCGGCGCCGCCATCGCGATGTACCGGTGTGCGTCACCTGGACCGTGCCCTGTGCCATGGCGCTGTTCTGCCCCCACCTCGTGCTGTGTGCGATCCCTCGTACCCGTACGCACAGTCGTGCGACCGCGGGGTGCCGTCGGCCTTCCGACGACGGCGCGGGCGGGTCCGCCCTGCCGAGGGGAAGGGCGGGCCGGTCCACCGTAGCGCGCGCCGGGGGCGGGAGTTGACGACTCCTGCCCCGACCTCATCGAAGTGGGGCCCCGTACAAGGCCGTCGGGCCGCTCCGCAGGGTGCTGCGGGACGCCCGGGAACCCGGTCCGGACGGCCCCGTACGGCGCTCACGCTCGTGCTCAGGACCCCGTTCCGGCTCTGCCCCAGTCCGGGCCCACCGACGCCCAGGCCCGGTCCAGCCGTTCGTACCGCCGCCGCACCATGAACCGCACGCCGGCCCGCCGGGCCACCTCCGCGGCACCGGTCGTCAGCAGGAACGCGCCCGCCCCGGCCAGGCCCGCGTGGATGCGCGCGGTCGTCGCGTCCATGGGGCGCGGGGTGAGACCGCCCCGGTCGTCGGTCCATATCCGCACCCGCTCGCCGGGCTTGCGCACGCGCGCCGCGGTCGGCACCGCGCCGTGCCGCTCGCGGCCGTCCGGCGCCTTCCACCTCGCCGTCACCGACTGCCAGGTCGCCGGGCCGGCCCCGCCCTCGGGGTCGCCGGGGAACGCCGCCGGGCGTGCGGACACGCTCACCACGACCGCGTTCACCCGATGGCGGTGCTCCTGCTGTTCGCGGATCGCGTCGCGCAGGGTGGAGTCGGCGGACAGGCCGCAGAGACAGCCGACGGCGGGCGCGACGACCAGCACGAGGACGAGTGCCCACAGAGCCAGCCACGCCTCGCGGCGGTCGGTGACCCGGCACAGAGGATTGTGCCGCCAGCGCCAGAGCCCCAAGACCGCTCGCACAGCTGCCTCCCTCGCCTCTCTCCCCATGCACCGCCCGCCCGGACGCACGCATCCCCCCGCGAAGCGCCCGCGCGGGCGCGGAGGGCGGCCTCACCACCCCCAACGCTCGTCCGCCCCCCGACCGTTCCCGGCCGGCTGCGGGCCGCCGCCGCGGGCGTGCGGCTCATTCCAGAACGCGGACCGGGTCCCCGACCCGGACGGCGCCCGTGCCCTCGGGCACGAGGTGCATGCCGAAGAGCAGCTTCGCCCCCGTCCTGCGGTGCAGGGCGAGCGTGCGCAGCGGTTCCCTGCCGCGCTGCGCCGTCGACTGGTCGATGGTGGTGATCGCGCATCTCTGGCACGGCTTCGCCACCCGGAACGCGACCGGTCCGATCGCGACCCGCCGCCAGCCGTCCTCCTCCCAGGCGCCGGTGCCGTCCACCACGGCGTTGGGCCGGAACCGGTTCATCGGCAGCGGGCCCTCCTGCGGGTGATCGCCGCTCGCGATCAGCGCGTTGAGGGCGTCCAGCGAGGCGACGGTGGTCAGCAGCAGCGGGTAACCGTCCGCGAGACTGACCGTCTCCCCGGGCCGCGCGTACGCCGGGTTGACGGGCCTCCGGAACGACGGCTCGTCCTGATGGACGAGCCGGACCTCCCTACCGAGAAACCCGCTCAGCCAGACATGCGCGGCCGGTGCCGCCTCGACCACCTCGAACCTCTTGCCGAACAGCTCCACGACGACCGTGTCCGCGCTCCCCGGCACCACCACCCTCAGCGGCTGCCTGCCGGGGGCGGACAGCTCCACCCCGCCGTCGGGCAGCGGCATCGCGGAGATCCCCGTCAGCCGGGGTTCCTGACGCTGTGTGACCGCTGTGCCCGTTGGGTCCACCAGCATCCAGCGACGGTCGCCCGCGAGTCCCCACGGCTCGACGACGGCGCCATCGACGGTCAGTGCCGCCAGCGACTTGACGGGATGGAGATGGAGTGAGCGCAGAACGGGATGAACCATCCGCCCATTTTGTCAGCGTCCCCGGGGCGTCCCGCACGCACCCGTCCACGGCCACGACCAGGGCCGTTCCCTCCGGACCGGGTTCGGTCAGTAGCCCCGGCCCTGGTACGGCTGGTCGTACGGGTCCTCGTACGGCGAAGGCGCCGGCGCGGGGCGGGGTGCCGCCGGCCGCATCGCCTCGTAACCGGTGGCGGGCGCGGGCCGCGGCGGCTGTTGCTGCTGCGGGTAGCCACCGCGCCCCGGTGCCTGCTGCTGGGGGAAGCCGCGCGACGGGGTCTGCTGTGCCGGGAACCCCCGTGCGGGCGTCTGCTGCTGCGGGTAACCCCGCGCGGGGGAGGGCTGCTGCGGGATGTACGGCGCGGGGGCGTGCTGCAGCTGTGCGGGCTGCATCTGCGCGGGGTGCATCGGAGCCTGCGGCTGGTACGGCTGCGCCATCGGCTGCTGGTAGCCATAAGAACCGACGGGCTGGGAAGGAGCAGCGGGAAGGGCCGGCAGCGAGGAGGGCAGCGCGGGGAGGTAGCTGTTGCCGGTCTCGTAGGCGGCGGGCACCCGGATCGGCGCGATCTGAGGCGTGCCTCGCTCCGCGACCAGGGAGTCGTAGATCGGAGTGTCGGCGAACGACGGTGCGGCGTAGTAGCCGCTTCCGTAGCTGGAGCGGGGGGAGGTCATGCCACCTAAGTTAAGCCCACGATGTGCCAGTTGGGGAGGCCGCCCAGAAGGTTGTTTCCCTAGTTGTGTGCCAGCTGAGTTCACCAATGCGAGCGAACTTCCCATAAAGGGTCACCGTGGTGTGTAGTGATCGTGTAAAGGGGACAATGTCGGGCGGTCGTAAGATCCTGCCGCGTCCCGGTTTGGGCGGACGGGCAGGACGTCGTGCGAGCGGCAGGGAACGGGATGCCGGCCGCCCTCAGAAGATGCCTCCGGCCACTGCCGCCCCCGCGAAGGACAGCCCGACACCCGCGCCCACACTGAGCACCAGATAGCCCCCGGCCGTCGCCAGGCGCCGTGTCGAGGTGAGGGTCAGCAGCTCGTAGGAGAATGTCGACCAGGTCGACAGCGCCCCGCAGAAGCCGGTGGCGAGCAGAAGCTGGACCCGGGTCCCCACGTCCCCGTCCGAGGCCGCGGCGGAGACGAATCCGAGCACCAGCGAGGCGGCCGCGTTGGCGGTGAAGGTGCCCCAGGGGAACACGGTGTGCAGACGGTGCGAGGCGCCCACCCCGAGCAGGTAGCGGAGAGGGGCGCCCACCAGCCCGCCGGCGAGGACGAGCAGCCAGTCGGCGATCACGCGCCCTCCCCGGAGGTGCGGCGGCCGCCGAGGAGCGCGTGCGCGCCGAGCGCCCCCACCGTGACGGCCGCCAGGGCCGCCACCACCGTCAGCAGCAGGCAGCCGACCGCGTAGCCGGGCTGCCCTCTGTCGAACAGCTCCCGCACGTCGTCCACGTAATGCGAGAACGAGGTGAACCCGCCGAGCACACCGGTGCCCAGGAGCGGGCTGACCAGCGGGTGGGTGCCGGGAAGGCGGAGCTTCACCGTGACCATCAGGATTCCCATGAGGAAGCAGCCGACGACGTTGATCAGCAGGACCGTCCAGGGGAACGCGGCAGGGCCGTTCGGCCAGATCAGTTCGGCGCCGTAGCGGGCCGCCGCCCCGGCCGCCCCGCCGATCGCGACCGCGGCGACGACGGACGTCCGGACCCCGGGAGGGTGGTCCGGGTGCGGCCGGTGATGAGCGAACGGCTTGGGAGTCATCCGCCGAATCTACGGAGCGGCACCCGCGAGGGGCGGCGCAGCGCGCACGGCACCCGGGGCTTGAACCCGGGCGGCTCAGCATCCCCGCTCCCGGCAGGATATATAGCTTTTCCTATGCATGTAATGGGACTTGCGTGTTGATGACGCATCGTCCGTGCCGTCCAGGAGAGTGCTGCTCTCCGCTTTCGCGGGAGCGTTCCTTGTCCATGACCGCGCCGGACGTGATCCGGAGACTCGAACGGCGACAGCCGAGCGCGTATCTGCTGGCATCGGTGCGGGGAGTCGGGCAGGTGGACCTGCAACCCGCTCTTTGGACCGGCGTACTGATTCTCGCCGGGCTCTGGGCGGCAGGCTGGCGCATCGGACTCTTCGCCACGCTCGGTACCCTGATCTCCACCGCGACCGCCTGGGCACTGGGCGCCGACCGAGACGGTATCGCGCGCGGACTCCAGGGCTACTGCGGCTGCCTGACCGGCATCGCCCTGGTCACCTCGCTCGGGCACCATCCGGCCACGTACGTCCTGACCGTCGTCGGCGCGATCATGTGCACCCTGCTGATGGCGGCCCTCACCACGTTCTTCGCCCCCTACGGACTGACCGCGCTCACCGCGCCCTTCTGCCTGGTGTCCGGCGTCATGGTGCTCGGCGCACCCTCCTTCGCCAGGATCTGGCACGGAGCCCCCGACGCGGTGGCCCCCACGAGCGGGGACACCGGCATCTCCTGGAACGACCTGTGGCACGCCTTCTTCACCAACGTCTCGCAGATCTTCCTGGTGGACGAGTGGTACGTGGGGCTGATCATGCTCGTCGGCCTCGCGTTCGCCGGGGTGCGCGTGCTCCTGTACGCGGCCGCCGGCAGCGTCGTGGGGATCGTCGCGGCCTGGGCGCTGGGCGCCCCCACCGCGTCGATCGCCGACGGCATCTACGGCTACAACGCCGTGCTCGTCGCCATCGCCGTCGGCGCCGTCTTCCTCACCGCCACGGTGTGGAACGGCGCCTACGCCCTGTTCGGCGCGGCCGCCACCACCGGACTGACCGCCTCGCTCACCTCGCTCTTCAAACCCTTCGGCGGTCACACCTTCACCTGGCCGTTCATCCTCACGACCTGGGTGCTCATGGCGGCCGTCCCCCTGCTGCCGCGCTTCCGCCGGAGCGGCTGACCCCGCCCTGACCCGTACGACCCTCCGCACGCACTGAGAGGTACCGACGATGAACCTCGCACCACGCGAGATCGACAAACTGCTCGTGTACGTCGTGGCCGACCTGGCGCGCAAGCGCCAGGGCCGCGGGCTCAAACTCAACTACAGCGAGTCCGTGGCGCTGATCTCCGAAGCGATCCTGGAGGCAGCCCGGGACGGCAGGAGCGTCGCCGACTGCATGGAACTCGGCCGTCACGTCGTCGGCGAGGACGACACCATGCCCGGTGTACGCGAGATGCTCGGGCTGCTGCAGATCGAGGCGTCCTTCGTCGACGGCACCAAGCTGGTGTCCTGTCACGACCCCATCGGCGGATGAACACCCTGCCGGACGACTGCCGCGTGATCGCCGTGTGCGGTCACGAGGCGGCGCACGGAGAGGCGCTCCGGGATCTGGAGGCGCTCGGAGTCGTCGTCGTGTCCAGCGGGCGCGAGCTCTACCGCGCAGCCGCCGAACCAGGTCCCGGGACCGAACAGCTCTGTGTGGTCCCGATGACCCTGGGGCGAGACCCACGGCTCGTGGCCGACACGGCCCGTACCCTCCGAGCGCTGCCCTCCGACGGGGGCTCGCGGGAGTCGCGGGTCCTGCTCGCCGAGCCCTTCGGCACCTCCACGCATCTGATCGCCTGGCTGCGCGCGGCCGCCGGCCGTGTCCCCGCCACCTCCTCGGTGCTCGTCACCGCCCCGGCGGGCGACCCCTTCGACGACGCCGAGCTGTACCGGGTCGCGAGCCTGGTCCACCGCTACGGCCACCACCCCCTGGTCGAGGTCGCGTTCACCGGCGGCGGTCCGGACCCCGCCGAGGGCGTCAGGCGCTGCCTCCTCCTCGGCGCGGACCGGGTGGTGCTGCTCCCGGCCGCGTTCGCCGTGCCGGAGGTACCCGCCGTCCCCGACGCGGCGGGCCGGCCCGCGGCGCGGATCGAGTGCGCCGGCCCTCCGGTGTCGCGGGCCGCGCTGACCCGGGTCCTCGCCGAGCGGGTCGCCGACGCCAGGAGGCGCTGGAACGAGCTGGCCGACGACGGGATCTCCGCCGGGCTCTCCGCGGCCGACGACCACGGGCACGGCCACACCCATCCGCCGGGCGAGGGCCACGACCACGGTCACGGTCATGAGCACGGGGCCGGCCACACGCACGCGACGGACGAGGACCACGACCACACCCACCCGCCGGGCGAGGGCCATGACCACAGCCATGACCACGGCCACAGCCACGATCACGGACACACCCACCTGCCGGGCGAGGGCCGCGACGAGGGCCACAGCCACATGCACAGGCACGCGTCGGGCGACGAGCACGAGCACCCCCACAGCCACCCGCACACACACCATGACCCCCACGACGTCCGCGACGTCCACAGCCATTCGCACCCCCGCCCGCACCCCCACGTGATCGTCGAAGGTGCGGACCGAGCCGTCAGGAGCTCCGCATGACTGACCGCCAGAAGTACCTCTACGGCGAGGACCCCATCGAGATCAACGCGGGCCGGCGGACGGTCAAGCTGACCGTCAGCAACACCGGAGACCGCGCGATCCAGATCGGTTCGCACTACCACTTCTTCGAGGTCAACTCGGCGCTCTCGTTCGACCGCCAGAAGGCGCTCGGCATGCACCTCAACATTCCCGCCGGCACCTCGGTACGCGTCGAGCCCGGCGGTTCGCGCGAGGTGGAACTCTGCACCTACGCGGGAACGGGCCGCCTCGTCGGCTTCAGCGGCCTGCTGAACGGCAGTCTCGCCTCCCACCCGGCGAAGGTGGAAGCGGTCCGCAAGGCCATCGAGCAGGGCTTCGAAGGGGCCGGACCCCGGCGTACCTGGGCCGACGACAGCGAGACGCGGTCCAAGGCGACGCCGCGGAGCAAGGACACCAAGGCCTCCACCGACAAGCCGGCCAAGGACAAGGCCAAGAAGAAGGGTTCACGCTGATGCCCATCCTGCCGCGCAAGCAGTACACCGACATGTTCGGCCCCACCGTCGGTGACCGCTTCCATCTCGCCGACACCAATCTCGTCGTCGAGGTCGAGAAGGACTTCAGCGAGGGCCAGTACGGCGACGAGGTCCTCTACGGGGGAGGCAAGACCATGCGCGACGGCATGGCGTCCGACCCGCAGGCCACCAGCGCCCAGGGCGCCCTGGACACCGTCATCACCAACGTCGTCCTCATCGACCCCGTCGTGGGCGTCGTCAAGTGCGACATCGGCATCAAGAACGGCTTCATCGCGGGCATCGGCAAGTCGGGCAACCCGCAGACCCAGAACAACGTCCACCCGGATCTCGTCATCGGTCCCGGCACCGAGGCCATCGCCGGCGAACACCTCATCGCCACCGCCGGTGCCATCGACACGCACGTCCACCTGATCGCGCCCCAGCAGGCGGAGCAGGCGCTGACCAACGGCATCACCACCCTCATCGGCGGCGGCACCGGCCCGTCCGACGGCACCAACGGGACCACTTGTACCCCCGGCCCGTACAACATCGCCCGGTTCCTCCAGGCGGCGGAGACCTTCCCCGTCAACCTCGGCATCATGGCCAAGGGCAACGGAAGCCTGCCGGAGGCGCTGAACGAGCAGATCGTGGCCGGCGCCTGCGCCCTCAAGGTCCACGAGGACTGGGGCGCCACCCCCGCCGTCATCGACAACGCCCTGAGCGTCGCCGACCGGCACGACGTGCAGGTCGCCATCCACACCGACAGCCTCAACGAGAGCGGCTTCTTCGAGGACACCCGCTCGGCGATCGACGGCCGCACCATCCACACCTTCCACAGCGAGGGCGCGGGCGGCGGCCACGCACCGGACATCATGCGCGTCGCCGGCGAGCCCAACGTGCTGCCCTCCTCGACCAACCCGACGCTGCCGTACACCAAGAACTCGGTGGACGAGCTGCTCGACATGGTGATGGTCTGCCACCACCTCAGCCACGACATCCCCGAAGACGTCTCCTTCGCCGACAGCCGGGTCCGCGCCGAGACGATCGCCGCCGAATCCGTCCTGCACGACCTCGGCGTGATCAGCATGTTCTCCTCGGACTCGCAGGCCATGGGCCGGGTCGGGGAGTCCGTCACCCGGGCCTTCCAGACCGCCCACCACTGCAAGGACAAGCTCGGCGTCCTGGAGGGCGACTCCGCCCGGAACGACAACCAGCGGGTGCTGCGCTACCTCGCCAAGGTCACCATCAACCCGGCCATCGCCACCGGCATCTCCGACCACGTGGGCTCGATCGAGAAGGGCAAGATCGCCGACATCGTGCTCTGGCCCATCCACTCCTTCGGCGCCAAGCCGAAGATGGTGATCAAGGGCGGCATCATCTCCTGGGCGCAGATGGGCGACCCCAACGCCTCGCTGCCCACGCCGCAACCGGTGATCTACCGGCCGATGTTCGGGCAGTACGGCAAGGCCCTCCAGGCCACCCACGCCACCTTCATGTCCCAGGCGGGCATCGCCGCCGGGGTGCCGGCCGAGCTGGGCCTGGAACGCATGATCCTCCCGGTGAGCCGGACCCGGACCATCGGCAAGCACAACATGGTCCGCAACGACGCCCTGCCCGACATCAAGGTGGATCCGGAGACCTTCAAGGTCACGCTCAACGGCAAGGTCGCCACGATCGACCCGGCCGAGAAGCTCCCCCTCAACCACCTGTTCTTCCTCGTCTAGGGCTGACGCGTGTACCAGGACGAGGGCGACCCCGCGACGAGAACGGCGGGGACCACCGACGGCGCCCAGGGGCTCGGCCCGCTGCTGGTCAGCCTCCAGCTGACCGACTCGGCCTTCCCGAGCGGCTTCTACACGCTGTCGCACAGCCTGGAGGGCTTCGCGCAGGCCGGAGCGGTCGATGCCGACAGCCTGCCGTCGCTCCTGGAGGACCTGCTGCTGCACGCCGTCGGGCCCGCCGACGCCACCGCCCTCGCGCTCGCCCACCGGGCGACACGCGCGGGTGACGTGGAGGCCGTCGTCGGGATCGACGAGCATCTGTTCGCGACCAAGCTCGGCCGGGAGATGCGGCAGGCCGCCACCCGGACCGGCCGGCAACTCCTCGACCTCTCCCACGAGGTCTTCGGACACCCCGAGATCGGTGACTACTTCGGCCGGGTCGTACGCAGGGAAGCCCCCGGCACCCAGGCGGTCGCCGCCGGGATCATCTACGCCGCGACCGGCGTCCCGGCCGGCCAGGCCGTCGCCTCGGACCTCTTCGCGTTCTGCGCGAGCTTCGCGGGCGCGGCCCTGCGCCTGCGGCTCACCGACCATCGCAGGGCACAGACCCTGCTGCGGGGCGCCGCCCCCGTCATCCGTACCGCCGTCGAGGCCGCGCTCCGGCGCGAACTCGCGGACGTCGGGGCCTCCGCCTTCGCCTCGGACGTCATGTCGGGCCGTCACGAACGGGCTGAGGCCCGGCTCTTCGCCAGCTGACCCCCACACCTCACGGAGCACCCATGGACGACAACGTACTGCGCGTCGGAATCGGCGGACCGGTCGGTTCCGGCAAGACCGCCCTCATCGAGGCGCTGGTCCCGGTCCTGATCGCGCGGGGCCGCCGCCCCGCCGTCATCACCAACGACATCTACACCCAGGAGGACGCCCAGCACGTCCGCCGTACCCTCGCCGGGGTGCTGGACCCGGAGCGGGTCGTCGGCGTCGAGACGGGCGCCTGCCCGCACACCGCCGTACGGGACGACCCCACCATGAACCTCGCCGCCGGGGCCGAGATGCTGGAACGCTTCCCGGACACCGACACGCTGCTCTACGAGTCCGGCGGCGACAACCTCACCCTCACCTTCAGCCCGGCGCTCGTCGACCTCTTCCTCTTCGTACTGGACACCGCCGAGGGCGAGAAGATGCCGCGCAAGAGAGGCCCCGGCATCACGGAGTCCGACCTCCTCGTGATCAACAAGATCGACATCGCGCAGTACGTCCGTACCGACGTCGGTGTCATGGAATCCGACGCCCACCGGGTCCGCGACAACCGCCCCGTCGTTCTCACGGACTGCCTCACCGGCGTGGGCATCGAGGACATCGCCCTCTACCTCGAATCGCGCCGCAAGGTCCTGATCTGACATGCCGTCCAACCCGCCCGCCGCCAGGACCGACCGGCTGGCCCCCGCGTACTACGCGGCGGGCCGCGTCCCCCCGGCCGTCGCGGCCCTGGCGTCCGTACCCGACACGCTCGCCGCCGGCTCCCCGGCCAAGGTGGGCGTCCTCGACCTCGTCTTCGAGGTACGCGGTGGGCGCACCGAACTCGTCGAGCGCTACCAGAAGTCGCCCCTCCAGATCATGCGCCCGCTGTGGATCGACCCCGCGATGCCCGGCATGAGCCACGTCTACCTGATGGCGACGGGCGGCGGAATCGCCCAGGCGGACCGCTACCGGATCGACGTCCGGTGCGGGCCCGGTACCCAGCTGCACCTGACCACCCAGGCGGCCACCAAGGTCTTCCGGATGGAACACGACTTCGCCAGCCAGTGCGTGCACCTGACGGCCGAGGAAGGCAGCTATGTCGAGTACCTGCCGGACCCGCTGATCCTCTTCAAGGACTCGCGCTTCTACCAGCGCACCGAAGTCGAGGTCGCCCCCGGTGCGACCGTCGTGCTGGGCGACACCCTCACCGCCGGGCGGCTCGCCCGCGGCGAACGCCACGACTACCGCGTCCTCGCCACCGACCTGCGGTTCACCCGCCCCGACGGCACCCTCCTGGGCGTCGACACGGTGCGTCTCATGCCGGGCGGACCCGGCGGGGGAGTGGTGGGACCGGGCGTGTTCGCCGGGCACGACCACGTCGCCTCGGTATTCGTCGTCACCGACCGCGCGCCCGCCACCGGGATCGCCGACACACTGCACACCGCGCTGGCCGGCTCGGACGTCCTCTTCGGCGTCAGCACACTGCCCCGGGAATGCGGTGCCTGGGTCCGGTTCCTGGACGACAGTCCCGTCCGTGTCGCCGCCGCGCACGAGGCCGTACGCCAGGCGGTGCACCGCCTCCTCACCGGCCGATCCGCGCCGGACCTGCGCAAACCGTAGTCCTCCCGCACGAAGCCGCCCCCACGCCCCAGAGGTGCCCACCGATGAACACCGCTCCCGCGCCGATGCCGCCCGCCTACGACTCCGGCGACACCGCCTGGCTGCTCGCCTCCACCGCCATGGTGCTGCTGATGACGCCCGGGCTGGCGTTCTTCTACGGCGGCATGGTCCGCACCAAGCACATCCTGATGATGATCAAGATGAGCTTCGCCGCGCTCGCCTTCGGCACGCTTCTCTGGTGGGTCATCGGCTACACACTCGCGTTCGGCCCCGACGTCGGGGGCGCCGGACTGATCGGGAATCTCGATCACTCCTTCATGCGCGGAATCGAACTGACCACCCTGTCAGGACACATCCCCACCTACGTCTACAGCACCTTCCAGATGGGCTTCGCGATCATCACCGTGGCCCTCATCAGCGGATCCATCGCCGACCGGGCAAGGATGAGGGGCTGGCTCGTCTTCGTCGTCCTGTGGCTGCTGATCGTCTACATCCCGCTCGCCCACTGGGTGTTCGACACCGATGGCTGGATCGTGAAGCACCTCGGCGCACTCGACTTCGCCGGCGGCCTCCCGGTGGAGCTCAACTCCGGGGTGGCCGGTCTCGCCGTGGCGCTGGTGCTGCGGGCACCGCGCGACTTCGCCCGGCGCGAGGAACGGCCCAACAACATCCCGCTCGTCGTCATCGGGGTGGGCCTTCTCTGGTTCGGCTGGTTCGGCTTCAACTCCGGCTCCGCGCTGAGTGACCAGGGCACCGCGGCGGCGGCCTTCATCAACACCCAGCTCGGCGCCGCCGGCGCCATGGTCACCTGGCCCCTGGTCGAGAGGTGGCGCACCGGCAGGGTCACCACCATGGGCGTCGTCTCCGCGGCCGTCGCCGGCATGGTCGCCATCACACCCGCCTGCGGCGAGATCAACACCCTCGGCGCGGTCGTCACCGGACTGGTGGTGGGCGCTGTCTGCGCCTTCGCCATCACCCTGAAGTACCGGTTCGGTGTGGACGACACCCTGGACGTGGTCGGCGTGCACGGTGTCGGGGGCCTGATCGGCCTGATCATGGTCGGTCTCTTCGCCACGGCCCGGATCAGCGGCAAGAAGGGGCTCTTCTACGGCGGAGGCTGGGGGTTGCTGGGCAAGCAGGTCCTCGCCATCCTCGCCGTGATCGTGTTCTCCTTCGCCCTCACCTGGCTCATCGCGAAGCTGGTCGACCTGACCGTCGGCTTCCGCGACAAGGCGGAGTACGAAGGGGTGCCGGGCGAGGAGCAGGAGCGCGCGTACGACTTCCAGACGGCGGAGCGCCTCGGCGCGCTGGTCTCGGGGAAGCCCGTGAGCAGCGACGACGAACTCGTCGAGCAGATCACCCGCCTGCTGCGCGCCCGGGAGGACTCCCGGTAGCCCGGCCGGCCAGGGGCGTCCGCCTCACCGCTCCGGCGCGGTCTCCGGCCGGGGATAGGTACGCCCCTTCCACGCGGCGCCCCGCCCCCGGTAGTGCTGGACCGCCGAGTCGACGGTCATCAGCAGATACAGCAGGGCGGTGAAGGGCAGCAGAGGCGCGAGCCAGAGCGACTGGCGGTAGTACGTCAGCATCGGCAGGTACGTCACCGTCATCACCGTCCACGCCAGCCCCCCGGCCCACGAGGCCGCCGGATCGACCAGGGCCGAACCCGCCACCAGCGTCACCGGCGGCGCGAGATAGACGAGAGCGAGCCCCGGCACCGTCCCCGCGAGCAGCAACGGACTGTGCCGCAGCTGCGCGTACGCACTCCGCGAGACCATCCGCCACAGCTCCCCGAGCCCCGGGTAGGGGCGGACGCTGTCCACCCGCTCCGCGAGACCCAGCCAGATCCTGCCGCCGGTGCGCTTGACCACCCGCGCCAGCGACACGTCGTCGATCACCGCCTGCCGGATGGACTCCGGGATCCCGGCCCGCACCGCGGCCTCGTCCCGCAGCAACACGCAGCCCCCGGCCGCCGCGGCGGTCCGGGACCCCGCCCGGTTCACCCGGCGGAAGGGGAAGAGCTGCCCGAAGAAGTAGACGAAGGCCGGCACCACGAGCCGCTCCCAGCAGCTCTCCACCCGGAGGCGGGCCATCTGGGAGACCAGGGCGTAACCGTCCGGCCCCGCCGGTCCGGCCGCCGCCACCAGCTCCCGCAGGCTGTCCGGCTCGTGGGCGATGTCCGCGTCGGTCAGCAGCAGGAATTCCGGGTTCCGCCGCCGCGCCACCGCGATCCCGTGCCGCACCGCCCAGAGCTTGCCCGTCCACCCCGGCTCCGGTTCGCCCGGGGAGACGACCTGGAGCTCCAGCCCGCCGCACCGGTCCGCCAGCTCCCGCGCGAGTTCCCCGGTGCCGTCCGTACTGCAGTCGTCGACGAGGACCACGAAGACCTGCCCCGGATAGTCCTGCGCCAGCAGTGACGGAAGGCTCACCGGCAGGATCGGCGCCTCGTCCCTGGCCGGTACGACGACGGCGACCGAGGGCCAGCGCGCCGGTTCGGACCGTACCGGCAACCGCTGGTCCGTACGCCAGTAGAACCCCTGGCCGAGCAGTAGCCACACCCACGCGATCAGGGAACCCACGGCGATCCAGGCAACGGCGCTCATCCGCCGAGTCTGCCCCACTCCGACCGGCCGTGGAGGGGGGTGGCATAAGGTGACCGGGTGAAGATCGCGCTCATGGACTCAGGAATCGGACTGCTGGCGGCCGCCGCCGAGATGCGCAGACTGCGCCCCGACGCGGATCTGGTGCTCTCCTCCGACCCCGGCACCATGCCCTGGGGACCGCGCGAGCCCGAGGACGTCACCGCGCTCGCGCTCGCCGTGGCCCGCGCCGCCGCGGCGCAGCGGCCGGACGCGCTGGTCGTCGCCTGCAACACGGCGTCCGTGCGCGCGCTGCCCGCGCTGCGCGCCGAGCTGGAGCCCGCGCTGCCGGTCATCGGCACCGTACCGGCGATCAAGCCCGCGGCCGCCGGCGGCGGTCCGTTCGCCATCTGGGCCACCCCCGCCACCACCGGCAGCCCCTACCAGCGTGGGCTGATCCGGGAGTTCGCGGCCGACGTGGACGTCACCGAGGTGCCCTGCCCGGGCCTGGCCGACGCCATCGAGTACGCCGACGAGGCCGCGATCGACCGCGCCGTGGCCGCTGCCGCCGCCCTCACCCCCGCCGATGTGCGCACGGTGGTCCTCGGCTGCACCCACTACGAGCTGGTCGCCGACCGCGTCGCCGACGCCCTGCGGCGGCCGGGCCGCCCTCCGGTCGTCCTGCACGGCTCCGCCGGCGCCGTGGCCGCCCAGGCGCTCCGCCGCATCGGCGCCGAACCCGCTCCGTCGGCCGAACCGACCGGTTCTCTCACCGTCCTCCTCGGCGGGCGCGAGGCCGAGCTCCCGGACGCCGCTCTCACCTACGCCGAGGGCAGGCTGCTGCGGGGCGTGGGCGTCTCCCGCTGACCCCGGCCACCGCCCGATCGGCCTCCCGACACCCGCCGCGCGGGCGCGGGTCATGGGTACGCTGCTGAGCATGACGGACCACCCCGGCCGTGCGGCGCACGGCTCGACCCAGGCGCCGTCCACCATGTGGACCGGCAAGGCGACCAACCGCGCCCAGTGGCTGCTGGCCTTCGTGGGAGCGGCGTGCCTCGCCCTCGGGGTCGAGATCGCCCTCGATTCCAACTGGACCTCCGGGGTCGCCCCCCTGGTCATGTCGGTGGTCGGCTGCGTCGCCGCCGGACTCCTGATGCTCTACGGCACCCTCGCCTTCGTCCACGTCGCGGTGAAGGTGGACGGCGACGCCCTGGAGGTCCGCTGCGGCCACATGGGGCTGCCGCGCCGCCGCATCCTGCTCACCCATGTCGTGGGCGCCGAGTTCGTCCCCCGGGTGACCCCGCGCCAGTGGGGCGGGTGGGGCTACCGCTGGCGCCCCGACCAGGGCACCGCCGTCGTGGTGCGCCGGGGCGAGGCGCTGCTGCTCCGGCTCGGCGACGGCATGTCGTTCACCGTCACCGTGGACAACGCGGAGGCCGCGGTGCGGTTCATCCGCGACCGGCTCCGCCTCCCGGCGGCCGGCAAGCCGTCCGAGGCCTGATCCGGGGACCCGGCCGCCGGCCGGCCGGTGCTCCGTGACGCGGCATCCCCCGGACACCCGGGTCTCCCCGCTGCCGCGCGCACAGCAGCCGCCCGTAGACTCCCGCAGGTGAGCGCCACCATCACCTCCGTCGACGAACCGTCGCCCGTTCCCGAGTCACGTCCCCGCGGGCGGTGGCTCAGCTGGGCCCGGCCGGCCGCGGCCGTGCTCTCCGGAGCGCTGCTGTACGCGAGCTTCCCGCCCCGGCCCCTGTGGTGGCTGGTGCTGCCCGGCTTCGCCCTGCTGGGCTGGGTCCTGTACGAACGCCGCCCGCGCGCCGCGTTCGGCCTGGGCCTGCTGGCCGGGCTCGGCTTCATGCTGCCGCTGCTGCACTGGACCGGCGAGGACGTCGGCGCGGTCCCGTGGCTGGCCCTGGCCGCGGCCGAGGCGCTCTTCATCGCGGTGGGCTGCGTCGGCATCGCCGCCGTGACCAGGCTGGCGTACTGGCCGTTCTGGGCGGCGGCCGTCTGGACCCTCGACGAGGCGGTCCGGGCCCGGGTGCCGTTCGGCGGGTTCCCCTGGGGCAAGATCGCCTTCGGTCAGGCCGACAGCGTCTTCCTGCCGATCGTCGCGCTCGGCGGTACACCGCTCCTCTCCTTCGCGGTGGTCCTCTGCGGGTTCGGCCTCTTCGAGGTGGTCCGGCGGGTCCGCGCGTACCGCTCGACCGGGGAGCTCCCGCGCGCGGCGACCGCGATGGCCGCGGCGGCGGTGCTGGTCCCCGTCGCGGGCGCCTTCGGCTCGCTCCCGCTGGTCGACAACTCTCCGGAGGACGGCACCGCGACCGTCGCCGCGATCCAGGGCAACGTGCCGCGTCTCGGCCTGGACTTCAACTCCCAGCGGCGCGCCGTGCTCGACAACCACGTCCGGGTCACGGAGCAGCTCGCGGCGGACGTCAAGGCGGGCAAGGAGCCCCAGCCCGACTTCGTCCTCTGGCCGGAGAACTCCTCCGACCTCGACCCCTACCGCAACGCCGATGCCTGGGACGTCATCGACCAGGCGGTCCGGGCCATCGGCGTCCCCACCGTGGTCGGCGCGGTCGTCGAACCCGACACCGGCAAACTGCGCAACACGCTGATCCAGTGGGACCCGGAGAAGGGCCCCCTGGACACGTACGACAAGCGGCACATCCAGCCGTTCGGCGAGTACATGCCGATGCGCTCGGTCGCCCGCGTCTTCAGCAAGGACGTCGACCGCGTCCAGCGTGACTTCGGCTCCGGCACCAAGGTCGGCGTGTTCGACCTGGCCGGTACGAAGGTCGGCTTCGTCACCTGCTACGAGGCCGCGTTCGACGACGCCGTGCGCGACACCGTGAAGGCCGGTGGCCGGCTGATCGCCGTACCGAGCAACAACGCCACGTTCGGGCGCACCGAGATGACCTACCAGCAGCTCGCCATGTCGCAGGTGCGGGCGGTGGAGCACGGCCGCGCCGTCGTCGTACCGGTCACCAGCGGGGTCAGCGCGGTCATCCGTCCGGACGGCACGATCGTGGAGAAGTCAGGGTTCTTCACTCCGGCGGCCCTGGTGGACGAGGTGCCCCTGCGCTCCACGCTGACCCCCGCCACCCGGATGGGCGCTCTCCCCGAAGGGATCATCGCCCTCTTCGCCGCCGCCGGCATCGTGTTCGCCGCCGTACGCTCCCGCCGCGGCGCCTGAAGATCACGTTAGGCTCGTCCGCATGGCTACTCCCGACTTCATCCGCGCGATCAGGGCCACCGCCGGCCATCAGCTGCTGCTGCTGCCGGGGGTGAGCGCGGTCGTCTTCCACGAGGACGGCCGGGTTCTCCTCGGCAAGCGTGCCGACACCGGCAAGTGGTCGATCATCGGCGGCATCCCCGAACCCGGCGAGGAGCCCGCGCGGACCGCCGTGCGCGAGGTGTACGAGGAGACGGCCGTGCACTGCGTGGCCGAACGCGTGGTGCTCACCGAGGCGCTGAAGCCCGTGGAGTACCCGAACGGGGACCACTGCCAGTACCTCGACATCACCTTCCGGTGCCGGGCCACGGGCGGCGAGCCGCGCGTCAACGACGACGAGTCGCTGGAGGTGGCCTGGTTCGCCCTGGACGCGCTGCCGCCCCTGGCGGAGTTCGCGCGCTTCCGGATCAAGCAGTCCCTCACCGACGGCCCCACCTGGTTCCGGGCCGCCGGGAGCGACGGCCTCGGCTGAGCCTGCGGGCTCAGAGCTTCACACAGATCCGCCGGCTCTTCGTCCAGTCGGTGAACCAGTCGCTCAACGACAGCGGGAAGCACCATTCGGCCGGTCCCGGCGCGGAGGACGGATCAACCGGGAGCGGCCGGCTCTCGTCACTGAGGAAGGAGCGGTAGAGCTTCGACGCCGCCGGGTTTCCCTCGCATCCCCACACCCCGTGCGGGCAGTAGTCCGTGATCGTCTGGTAGACGGGCGGGTGGAGATCCATCCATTCGAGCATGCGGCGCATGTACTCGGGGTTGTCGCCGTTGCGGAAGAGACCCCACTCCGGGTAGGAGATCGGCTTCTTGTGCTCGGCCGCGAAGTCCACGTGCTTCTGCAGCCCGTATTCGCCGTACACCTGGTCGTCGAAGTTCTCGCCCGGCGGCTGGTCGTAGGAGTCCATGCCGACGATGTCCACGAAGTCGTCACCCGGATAGCAGTCGGTCCAGGGCACCGCGTCCCGTCCCCGGCTCGGCGCGAAGTCGAAGCGGAACCGCTGGCCCTCGACCGAGCGCATGGCGGTGACGATCCGCTGCCAGTACGTCTTCCATGCCGCCGGGTCCGGCCCGCAGCGGTGGGCGTAGGTGGTGCCGTTCATCTCCCAGCCGAGCACGATCACGGTGTCCGGGATGCCCAGCCCCACCAGCCGCTCGGCGAGCTTGCGGAAATGCCGGTCGTACAGGCCCGCCGCACCCGACCGCAGCCGCAGCCGAACGGTGGCGTCCGGGACCCGCACCTCGTTCCGCTCCAGCATCGGCGTGTTGAGGACGAACATCCGGTCGTTCTGCGCCTGCCGCCACCGCGCCCACGCGCCCAGGAAGTCTACGGAGCCTTCGATGTTCACCCAGAGGTCCCCTGGGAGGTAACTGTGCCCGACGCGCAGCTCCTTCCCGCCGAGCCACCGGGACATCTCCGCCATGCGCGCCACGCCGTCGGGGCCGTAGTCCAGATAGGCGCCGACCGCCGTGCTCCGCGGATCCACATGCGGTCCGGCACCGTCGGCCGAGCCCGTCCCGGTGACCCGGAAGCCGGAGGCACCACTGACGGCGAGCACACCGGCCGCGACCGTGCCCACACAGAGATTGACGATACGGCGACTACGGGACACGGCTGCTCCTCGGTATCGGTGGACGTCCGGCCGGCCCGGCGGCGGCTCGGCTCCACGGGCGGACACCACCTACGGCGTCGGGACGGAATCGAAGGTCAGTGCCAGACCGCGGACCCGGTTGTCGAAGTTGGAGTCCACCAGCTCCGGTTCGCCGAGCGCCCGCGCGGTGTCGGCCCGGGTGAGCACCTCCGTGAAGAGCGCCCGCATCTCCAGGCGGGCCAGGTGCGCCCCGAGGCAGTGGTGCGGGCCGCCGCCCCCGTACCCCAGATGCGGGTTGGGCGAGCGGGTGATGTCGAAGCGGTCGGGCTCCGCGAACACGGAGGCGTCGCGGTTGGCGGAGGCGTAGAAGAGCACGGCCTTGTCGCCCGGCCGGAAGGTGCGCCCGCCGAGCTGGTGCTCGGTGGTGACGGTCCGCCGGAACTGGATGATCGGCGTCGAATGCCGGACGATCTCCTCGACCGCCCCGTCGATGTGCCCGTCGAGGTCGGACACCAGCAGCGCATGCTGGTCGGGGAAGCGCGACAGCAGCGCCATCCCGTGCGCCAGCGCGTTCCTGGTCGTCTCGACCCCCGCGACCAGCAGCAGTGAGAAGAAGGCGCCGAGTTCGCGGGCGCCGAGCGACTGGCCGTCCACGTCGGCCCGGACCAGGGCCGAGATCAGGTCACCGGTGGGCCGGCGGCGCCGCTCGTGCGCGATGCGCGCCATCACGAGCTGCATCCGGGCGAGCGACCGCAGCCCCCGGCCGGGCACCCGGATCCGGGCCAGTCCGCGCCGCTCCACTCCGACGTGGCTCGACGCGTGGTCGATCTGGGTGGCGATCCACGGCCGGTACGTCTCCGGAATGCCCATCAGGTCGCAGATGACCTCGAACGGCAGACGCGCGGGCGCCGACCGCATGAAGTCGGTGGAGCGGCCGGCCACCGCCTCGTCCACCAGCCGGCGCGTGACCCGGGAGATGTTCTCCTCCGCCTCCGCGAGCAGCCTGGGGGTGAAGGCGCGGGAGACGATCCGGCGGAGTCCCGCGTGGTCGGCGCCGTCCATGTTGACCATGGAGTTGCCGAAGACGGCCTTCGCCCAGCGGGCGGGCTCCGGGACGGTGACCCCCGGCGCACTCGCGAAGACGTCCGCCCGGCGGCTCGCCGCCCGGACGTCCGCGTGCTTCACCAGGGCGTAGAAGGAGAGCCCCGCCTCCCGGCCGGTACGCGCGGTGAACCGCACCGGAGCGTCGAGCTCGCGCAGCATCTCGAACGCCCGCAGCCGCTCGTTGCGCGGCAGCCGCCAGAACGCCGGGTCCGCCAGATCGACGTCCCTCGGCCGCTCCGTACGCACACCGGGGACCTGTCCGGGAACGCTCATGTCCACCACCTTCGGCAGTCGGGACTCCCATGCTGAACCGGCCATGCATACCCGAGGCCCGACGCGGCCGCGAACGGCCCGGATTTCCCACGGTTGAGGGATTGACCGGCGGTACGGCGAGCCGTTACGGGCCAGAGGCCGGCACACGCCGTCTGATGGGCGTCGATACCGGCCGCACCGACAAGCGGCTTCACCGACAAGCAGTTTCACCGACTGGTTCACGAGTGCTTTCAGAGAGGCGGAAACGGATGGGTTCGAGCAGGAAGGCCCGAGGACCCGTGGGTGGACGGAGCGTGGCGACCCGCAGAGGTGTGCTGCGCTCCGTCTTCGCCGTCGGGGTCGTGGCCGGAACCGGGGCGGCCTGGGAGCCGATCGTCGCCCGCGGCCCGGAGAGCCACACCGGTGCCGGCGCACCTCCGCGGCCTGGGGAGACCACCGAGATGTACCGGGGGCGGACGATCCGGGTACACGTGGACGCAGGCCCGGGCGGCACCGCCGGGCCCGGCGTGCGGACCGCGGGCGCCGGTCTCCTCCCCGGGGTCAGCATCGACGGCGCTCCCCTGCACCTCATGCGACGGGCCGACGGGAGCTACCTCAGCGCGGTCACCCACTACGAATCGCATCCGACGCCCCTCGCGGCCGCGCGCGCCGCGGTCGACGTCCTGGGCGCGGCCCGGCTGTCCGCCGCACCCCACAGCATCTGACCGAAGGGCAGGTGGAAGGTGTACACGCGAAAGAACCAGCGCGATCTCACCCGGAGCGAACGGAAGCGGTTCGTCGACGCCGTGCTGACGCTCAAGCGATCGGGGAGGTACGACGACTTCGTGGCGACGCACCGCGAGTTCTACGTCACCGACGGGGAGGACCGGCCGCGCGCCGCACACATGACCCCGTCGTTCTTCCCCTGGCACCGCCAGTACCTGCTGGAGTTCGAGCGGGCTCTGCGGGAGGCGGACCCGGCGGTCTCCGTCCCGTACTGGGACTGGACCCTGGACCGCTCGCCGGGGGGACCGCCGTGGACGCCGGACTTCCTCGGCGGCAACGGGCGGGAGGGGGACCGGCAGGTCACCACGGGCCCCTTCGCGTACCGGGAGGGGAACTGGCCCCTCAGCAACGGCGTCACCGACGACCTGTTCCTGACCCGTGACTTCGGCCGGCCGGCCGACCCGGTGGCCCTGCCCACCGCGAAGGACGTGCGGGGAGCGCTGAACGACCCGCTGTACGACGCCGAGCCGTGGAACAGCGTCAGCCGTGCCGGCTTCCGCAACCGGGTGGAGGGATGGGGTATCCGGGGGGCGCGTGCGATCAGCAACCACAACCAGGTGCACCGCTGGGTCGGCGGCGTGATGGCGGGGGCAGGCTCCCCGAACGACCCGGTCTTCTGGCTGCACCACGCGTTCATCGACCGGCTCTGGGACCGCTGGCAGAAGGCCCATCCGGGGTCCGGCTACCTGCCCGCCCGGGAGCTCACCGGCGACGATCCGCAGCGCGGCCGGGTGTTCGCCCGGAACGAGCCGCTGCCGCCCTGGGGGGTCGCGCCGGCCGGGCTGCTCGACCACAGCCGCGTCTACCGCTACGCCTGACCCGCACGTCCTCCGGCGGGCGATCCGGACGGCACGGCGGCCGGTCTCCCCTCCGGGGATGAGGAGGGGAGACCGGCCGCCGTGTACGGGTCCGGTCAGTGACCGTACGCGTCGTGGTCGCCCTCGTAGGCGTCCTCGTGCTGGAGCGGCTGCGGGGCCGAGCCGTTGACGCAGGTGTTGCCGAAGGCCGGGTTCAGCAGGCCGACGACGTTGATCGTGTTGCCGCAGACGTTGACCGGGACGTGCACGGGCACCGAGATGATGTTGCCCGAGACGACACCGGGGGAGCCCGCGGCGACCGCACCGGCCCCGGCGTCGGCCGAAGCGAGGCCGGCACCGCCGGCGATGAGGGCGCCGGTTCCCGCCAGGACGGCGGCGACCTTCGTGATACGCGACATCAAGAACTCCTAGGGAAGAACGTTTTGTTGTGGAGCTGCGGAGCCTTCCGGCCCCGCACTGACTGACAAACGCCGGGAGTGGCCGGCGGTAACGGATCGGTACGGAAGTTCTGGGTACGGCTCCGCCGGATGGCTCAGCGCCCCACCCGCGTCAGCGCGGTGAACCGCTCGTGCCAGTCCCGCGCCGCGGGGAAACGTGCCTTCACCGTCCTGGCCGCCCGGTCCCGCGCGGCCACCTGCGCCGCACGCAGCCGCAGCACCGGTTCGAGCCCAGGCCGGGACAGCAGCAGCCGCTGGTTGACCACCGAGACCGGCTGCCAGTAGCTCTTGTACTGTTCCGCGCCCCGCAGCAGACTCAGCGTCCGCCGCCCGTCGGCAGCCGCCTGCCGGGAGACCTCGCGCAGCAGCAGGGTCGCCACGTCCACCTTCTGCTCCCGCAACCGGGGGTGCGCGCCGTACAGGTAGCAGCCGGTCAGCGGACCCGCGTGCAGAGACAGGTTCGCCGCCAGCACCTCTCCGTCCAGCAGGAACTCCGTGAGCGTCGCCCCGCCGTCGCGGACCATCCGCCCCGCGGCGTGCGTCAGATGGGCCGCGAAGCGGGGACGCAGATGCTCGGGGTTGACGCCTCGCCCGCTCCACTGCAACGCGTGCAGCCGCAGCAGATCACCCACGGTCGCCGGCACCCGCTCGACCGGGACCTCCCGGCACACGACGCCCAGCGCCTCCACCTTCCGGAGCTTGGCCCGCACCCGCTGGGCGCGGGAGCCCGACATCTCCTGGGCCAGCGTGGCGAGCGGCGCGGCCGGCAGCTCCATGCAGGTGGAGTCCGTGAGCCGGACGCGGGGCCCGGTCCAGCCGGTGAAGAGCCGCTGCACCAGGGCGTCGGGGCGCACCTCGCGCAGGTCGATCACACTGGAGCACGCCGCCCGGCGCAGGCCGCGCGCCAGGGCGTCGACGACCGCCCCGGTCTCCGCCTCACCGGACTCCTCGTCGACGAGGACGTCGAAGAAGTCCGAGATCGCCCCGCCCATCGGCATCAGCACCGGCATCGGCCGGTGGGCGAGCAGCAGCGCCGCGGCGCCGGCCAGCCGCCCGCCGCGCCGCACCAGGACGACCCGGAGGTTCGCGTCCCGCCCGTACGACAGCCACCAGGAGTGCAGCCAGGCGTGGGACTGGAACGGTGTGGCCGACGGGCAGCGCCGGTGCAGGGCGTCCCACTCGGGCGCGAGCGCGGCGAACTCCCGGCCGTCCCGGCAGAGCGTGACGCTCAGGGAGTCCTTCGGCAGGGGTGTCATCGCGCGGGCTCCCGCTCCTCGGGCACCAGGGACTCGGCCTCGTGCGCGGGCCCGGGGACCGGGGCGGCCGGAGCCGGGGTCAGGTGCTCCTCGGGGCGGCGGCGGACAAGGAGCAGCAGCCCGCCCACGAGCCCGCCCGCGCTGCCGCCCACGGCGGCGGAGAGCGGTACGGAGGGCGAGGCCGGGTCGCTCGGTGCGACGGCGTGGGTGAACTGGATCAGCTTCACCCCGGTGTCCTTGGAGACGTGGCCCCCGCTGACGATGAGGGCCTCGACGACGGCGTCCGCGATCTCCGCCGCCTGCCGGGGCCGCCCGGCCGTGCCCGTGACCGCGATCATCGGCGAGTCGGGGGAGGTCTCCGCCCGGACGTGGCCCCGCAGCTTCCGCAGGGGTTCGCCCGCGGCGCCCTGCGCGTAGCCGAGGGTGGCGTCGCCGGTCGCCAGCCGGCCGTACGACTGCGCGTACCCGAGCGCGGCCGTCGGGTCGGTGGTCTTCGTCGCCGCGACGGTCATCGCGTACCCGGTGGCCTCGTAACTCTCCGGCGCGAGCAGGCCGTAGGAGATTCCGCAGGCGGCGCCCAGCAGGGCGCAGGCGGGCAGCGGCCACCAGACGGGCGGGCGGAGAGCGGAGCGGAGCCTGCGGGTCCGTCCGGGAGCGGCCTGGTTCTGGGCGGGGGTTTCGGTCATGACTCTGCTCTTTCCAGGGGACGGGACGTGGCGAGGACGTGGCGGTACACGTCCATGAGGTGGTGACTGCTGCGCCGGATGTCGTACGCGGCGACGGCGGCGGGCGGGGGAAGACGCTGAGGGCCGGGATCCGCCAGACTCCGCAAGGAGGAGGCGAGTTCGGCGGGATCGCCGGAGATCCGGCGGGCGCCGGGGGCGCTTCCGGCGGGGAGGTCGTCGAGCGCGGGGCAGGCCTGGTGCAGCACGGGCAGACCCGAGGCGAGCGCCTCCACGACGGCCAGCCCGAACGACTCCTCGCGGGAGGCGGAGACGAACACGTCGACCGCGCCGAGCACCGCGGGCACGTCGGGTCCGGGTCCCGAGGCGTCGCACGCTCCGAGGAACCGGACCCGGTCCGTCGCGCCGAGCCGCCCGGCCAGGGCCCGCAGCGACGCGAGCTCCGGCCCCTGTCCGGCGAGCACCAGCCGTACGCCGGGCAGCGCCGCGACGGCCCGCACGAGGACGTCGAACCGTTTGCCCGGGACCAGCCGCCCCACGCCCCCGACCACGTAGGCGTCCTCGGGCAGGCCGAGGAGCGCGCGGGTGGCGCGCCGGGACTCCGCGTCGAACCGGAACGCCCGCGCGTCGATGCCGTTCGGCACCAGGTGGATGCGCTCCTCGGGCACGCCCCACTCGCGCAGCCGCCCGGCCACGGTGGGGGAGACCGCGACCGTCGCCGACCCCAGCCGTTCGGTGCCCAGGTAGAGCGCGCGGGTACCCGCGGTCAGCGGGCGGCCCTCGATCTCCGCGTGGCCCAGCGAGTGTTCGGTGGACACACCGGCGCGGACCCCGGCCAGCCGCGCGGCGATCCGCCCGTAGACGCAGGCCCGGTAGAGGTGGGTGTGCACGAGGTCGTACGCTCCCCGGCGCACGAGCCGGGTGAGCCGGCCCACCGCTCTCAGGTCGCGGTTTCCCGCCATGCCGAGATGGGTGACGCGCACCCCGTCGGCGCGCAGTCCTTCGGCCACCGCTCCGGGGTTGGTGAGCGTCACCACGTCGCAGGAAACCGGAAGATGACGGATCATCAGGCGCAACTGCTGTTCCGCACCGCCGATTCCCAGGCCCGTGATGACATGCAGTACCTTCACCGGCGGGCCTCCGCGAGCGGACCCGAGGGCACCGGCCCCGAAGGAGTGCGGCCCGCCCGGTGGCGCATGTGGTGCCGCAGCTCCTTCGCGCGCAGCCGCAAGCCCTGGTCGGAATGGCTGACATGAGTACGCGGGAGAGCGAACTCGCCCACGAGGGTGCCGGGTTGAAGGGCGCAGCCGTATGCGTACCCCGCCGCGCGCACCGAGTCGAGCACCCGCTGGTCGGCGTAGCCGTACGGGTGGCAGAAGCCGTCCGGGGAGGTCCCGGTGAGCTCCCGGACGAGCTCGCGGCTGCGCCGGGTCTCCGCGTGGAGCTCCTCGTCGGGCAGTGCCGTCAGGTCCCGGTGGTAGAGGCCGTGGGAACCGATCTCCATCCCGGTACCCGCGAGCCGGCCGATCTGCCGGTGGGTGAGGAGCGGCTTGCGCGGACCCTTCGGGTCCCACTCGTTGGTTCCGCCGTCGCGTCCGGGCAGGACGAACACGGTGGCGGTGAAGCCGTACCGGCGAAGGACCGGCAGTGCCTCGTCCACGAAGTCCGCGTAGCCGTCGTCGAAGGTGAGGCCCACCAGGCCGCGCCCGCCCTCGGCATGTGCGCGCAGCAGGGTCCCCATCGCCACGCCCGTCAGCCGGCGGCTCCGCAGCCAGGCCAGTTGGGCGTCCAGGCGTTCGGGGGAGACGGTGATCCCGTACGGGTCGTCCGTGGGGTCTCCCACCGAGTGGTAGGTCCAGATCCACGGCAGGGCGGCGGCCGTGCGGGGACGGGCGGAGCGGGGCGCGGCGACTCGCGCCGACGGGTCAGTTGCCATGGATGAACCTCTGTCGGGTCAGGGTCAGCAGATGGACGACTTCGGGAACCCGGCACACGCGTCCGGTGAGGAGGAAGACCGAGGGAACGAGGACGCATCCCGCCGCGAGGCCCAGGAGGGGACCGGCGACGACGCCCGCCGATCCCCAGCCGGCCGCGGCGGCGACGGCGGCCGGCACCGCCAGGCGGAGGAGGGAGAGGCTCACGGCCCGCACCTCGATGGCGACCACGCGGGATCCGAGCCCCTGGAGGAGGAGCGCCGCCGTGACGGTGATCCCCACCGCGTTCGCGGCGGCGATGCCGAGAACGCCGTAGGAGTACGTCACGGCGAAGCCGGTGCCGGTCGTCACGACCAGCCCGGTCGCCATCGCGAAGCCGGGGTACCAGGTGGGGCGCCCGGAGGAGAAGAACGGCCGGCCGAGCGCGCCGACCAGGCAGTGCCCGAGGAGACCGAGCGCGTAGACCCGCATGACCTCGGCGGTGGCCCGGGTGTCCTCCGCGCCGAACGCCCCGCGCTGGAAGAGGACTTCGATGATCTGCGGGGCGTACCCGACGACCATCGCGGTGCCGAGCAGGACCACCAGCGCGGCCAGCGCCAGATCGCGTTCGACCCGCAGCCGGGCGCCCTCCCGGTCGCCGTCCGCCATCGCCTGCGCGACCACCGGGAAGGTCACCGTGCAGATCATCAACGACAGCACCATCGGCATCTGCGCGACCTTCTGCGCGTAGTTCAGATGCGAGATGGAACCCGCGGGCAGCGAGGAGGCGAGGAACCGCTCGACCAGGACCTGCGCCTGACGGCTCACCACGAAGAGCAGCACGGGTGCGAGCACGGCGGCGCCTGGCAGCCGCGCGGCGGAGCGCGGCCCGCCGGCTACGGCGGCAGCCCCGGCCTCCAGGAGCTCCGGGAGCTTCGCGCGCCCGCCGCGCTCGCGGGTGAGGACCCGGGAGCAGAAGGAGGGGACCTGGACCAGGACCATCAGTACGCTGCCGGCCGCCACCCCCACCGCCGCTGCCCGCACTCCCCACACCGAGTGCAGCCCCAGGGTCATCGCGATGATGCCGACGTTGTACGCGACGTAGACGGCGGCCGGAGGGCCGAAACTCCCGTGCGCCCGCAGCGCCGCGCTGAAGTATCCGGTGACCCCGAAGGTGAGCACGGTGACAGCGGTCAGCCGGGTGCAGTCCACGGCCAGCCGGGGATCCGCCAGCCCGGGCGCCAGCATCCCGACCACCCAGGGAGCTCCCGCGAACAGCAGCGCGGCACCCCCGGCCAGCAGGGTGAAGAGCCTCGGGAGCGTCGCCGCCACGAACACACGGACCGGCTCCTCGGGGGCACCGAACGGCCCGGCGGGCCCGGCCGGAGCCGCCCGGCGCGCCAGTACCCGGCTGAAGGCCGGGACCAGCAGCAGCGCCATCCCGTCCTCGATCAGCAGCGTCGCCGCCATCTCCGGGACGGTCCAGGCCACCAGGAACGCGTCGCTGTCGCCGCCCGCGCCGAAGAAGTGGGCGACGGTCTGGTCGCGCAGCAGCCCCAGCACGGCACCGAGCAGCGTCAGCCCGGCCGTCGCCGCGGCGGCGCGGGCCAGGAACCGCGGGAGCACCGGGGAGATCCGACGGGATGCCGCCTTTTCGGTGGCGACGGCGTCACCCGCCGGAACTCCGGGCACCGGCAACTCCGCCTCCTGCTGCGGCTGCGGCGCCCGGCGGGGCGCCGCCACCCCGGGCCCCTCCGCGCCGGGCGGCGGCCCGGCGGAGGGGCCGGCCCCGGTCGTGGTGTCGCTCACGCGCAGGCCGCCTCGTCCGGGACGTCCAGCGCCCACCACGCGCCCAGACCCAGCACGACACCCGTGAGCACGGTGGTGGGGCCGCCGATGTCCGCGTAGAGGAAGTCGACGGTCTGCCACACCACCAGCCCGACGGCGACCAGCCCGCAGTCGATCGCGCCGGCCCGCCGGCGGCGGGCGAGGAAGAGTGCGCGCACCGACGCCACGAGCACCGCCAGCCAGCCGCCCACGACGGTGACGAACCCGATCAGCCCCTGCTCCCCGAGGACCAGTAGATACATGTTGTGCGGAGACAGCAGGGTCTGCCTGCGGAATTGCTGACCTGCCCCCTCCGTGTCGCTGCCGGAGGACAGACCGATCGAGGCGTGGCCGTCGCGGAACTCCGGGAAGCCCTTGAGGCCGACGCCGGTCGCCGGCCGGTCCCGCCACATGCTCCCGGCCGCCTCCCACAGGGTGTACCGGTCGTTGACGGAGCGGTCGGGGGCCCGCGCCACGTCGGTGACGCTGGAGAGCCGCTCCCGGACCATGTCGGAGCCGACGCCGAACCCGCCGACCAGGACCACCGACAGCGCGCCCAGCACCAGCAGCGACCGGGTCGCCGTACGCCGCCCGGTCAGCACCACGACCGTGAGCGCGGCCAGCGCCGTCGCGATCCAGGAGCCCCGGCTGAAGGAGACGGCGAGGGCCACGACCAGCCCGGCGGTGACGAGGAGCGCGCAGGGGCGCAGCCAGCGGCGCGCGGAGGCGGGCGGGCAGAGCGCGTACGGGACGGCGGCGAGCAGGCCGTACGCGACGACCGTCGCCATGCCCATGATGTCGCCGGGCCCGAACGTCCCCACCGCGCGGACCTCCTCGCCCATGTAGGAGGCCCCGGTGCCGGTGGTGAACTGGCGGACTCCGACGAACCCCTGGACCACGGCGAGCAGGACGAGCGCCCCGGCGAGGAGCCGGAAGCCGCGGGCGTCCCGGACCGTCAGGCACACGGCGAGCGGCACGAGGACGAAGACCTGCAGGTAGCGGACGAAGCCGGGGAGCGCCGCCACCGGGTCCGAGGCGGTGACGGTCGCCGCGGCGAGCCCGGTGACCGTGAGACCGGCGATCAGCACCGCGCCCGCCGGCAGCGGGCGCACCCGACGTGCCAGCAGCCGCCCCAGGCAGCACAGCACCGCCACGCCCGACGCGAGGTCGGCCGGAAGCGCTCCCTGGGAATCGGGAGTCCCGGCGCCGGGGGCGGGGAGGGCGAGCAGCAGGACGGTCGCCACCAGCGGCAGCAGGGTCCAGAGGTCCAGCGCCCCGCCCGGTGGTGCTGCCCTCACCGGAGGAGCCGGTGGGGCCGTCGGGGCGACGGGTACGCGCGACGCGACAGGGGCGGGTGCGACCGGGGCGTCGGTCGTGGGGGGTGTCATGCTCAGCTGCCTCCGCACCGGAAGAGGGAGAGGACCGTGCGGGCGAGCACGCACAGGTCCTGCCAGAGTGACCAGGTCTCGATGTACCGGTTGTCGAAGCGGGCGCGGTCCTCGATCGAGGTGTCGCCGCGCAGACCGTTCACCTGGGCGAGTCCGGTGATGCCCACGGGCATCCGGTGGCGCGCCTGGTAACCGGGGTGGATGGAACTGAACTGGGCTGCGAAGAAGGGGCGTTCGGGGCGAGGGCCGACCAGGCTCATGTCCCCGCGCAACACGTTCCACAACTGCGGCAGTTCGTCCAGGGAAGTACGGCGGAGCGCCTTGCCGACCGTACTCATCCGCCGGTCGCCCGCGACGTTCCACCGGGTCGCCGACTCGTGGGCGTCGGCAGGACGGAGCGTACGGAACTTCAGCAGGGTGAACGGCCTTCCGTGCAGGCCGAGTCGCTCCTGTCGGAAGAGCACCCCCGGCCCGTCGCAGAGCCGTACCGCACACGCGCAGGCCAGCAGCGCGGGGGAGGCGGCCAGCAGGGCGCCGGAGGCGAGGACGATGTCCATCGCGCGCTTGGCCGCGTGGGAGGACGGATGCCGGCGCGCGGCGATCAGGCGGTGCGCGGAGTACCCCCACAGGTGGTCCGGACGCACGGGCCGGTGCTCCGGCATCGCACCGGTCGCGGGAGGCTCGATCAGCCACATGCGGCAGCCGTGTCCGGCGAGGAGGGCGAAGAGGTCGGTGCCCTCGGGGGTCGCCGCCGGGTGCTCGGTGAACAGTACGTGCCCCACCCGCTTGCGTACGACGGTCCTGCCCACCTCCTCCCGCGTGCGCAGCACCGGAGTCCTGCCCACCGCTCCGTCGTCCGCCGCCGGGCCGGCGTCCGCCGCGCGCAGTGCGACCCGCCCCACGGCCCGGAGGCCGTACTCGGTGCGCTCCCGGAGGGCGATCGCGGCACTCCGGGCGAGCGGCCCGGATCCCACGACGAGGGCCGGCCGGGGGTGGCGGCCCGCGGCACGCGCACCGGCCCGGTACAGCACACCGCGCGCCACGCAGCAGAAGAGCGTCTGCACCCCCACCGCGCAGAGCAGCGTGGTCCAGCCGATCGCGTAGCGGGTGTCGTACGTGGTGAGGGTCTCGGCGGTCACGAACCACTGGAGCAGCGTCAGCCCGAGGACCGCCGGGAACTCGGCCGCCGCCGAGCGGGACAGCCGGGGCCGGTACAGGCCGCGGGAGGAGTGGAGCAGCAACTGCGCGGCCGCCTGGACCGCGAAGACGGCGACCGGCCAGCGCGGAGCGGGACCCACCGCCGGGGCGAGGCACGCGACGAGCCCGTCCGCACCCACGAGCAGCACGGTCAGCCGGTGCCGGCCGACCTGCCGGACGACCGGCTCGGAGTAGCGCCGGACCGGCCCGCCGCGTGGTCGATGGACGGTGGAAGAAGCAGGGGGCAGCGTGGCCCCCCGGGCAGTGCCCGGGAGTGATGCACTCTCCGTCGTCATCGCTCGGTGCGCTCTCTCGTCGTGGTGCCGGACGGGTGGACAAGTTCCTGGTAGAGGCGGGTGACCTCCGCGGCGGTCCTGCTCACGTCGAAGACCGCACGGGCGTGGAGCTGGGCGGCGTGACCGAGTTCCGTACGGAGCGCGGGGTCGGACAGCAGGGCGGTGAGCGCGGCGGCCAGGGCCGCCGGGTCGTCCGGGGGAACGAGGCAGTGGCCGTCCTGGCCGGGCGGCAGGCTCTCCCTGGCACCGGCCACGTCGGTCATCACCACCGGCCGGCCGCACGCCATCGCCTCCAGCGGTGCGAGGGCCATGCCCTCCCAGCGCGAGGGCAGGACGACGGCGTCGGCCGCGTGGATCCAGGGGCGGACATCGTCGGCCGCCCCGGCGAACAGCACGTCCGCCGGGGCCGCTTCGCGCAGCCGGGCCTCTTCCGGACCGCTGCCCACCAGGGCGAGACGGGCGGTCCCCGGGCGCATCGCGCGCCACGCCTCCAGCAGGACGTCCTGGCCCTTCTGCCGGCTCAGGCGGCCGACGCAGACCAGCAGGGGCGGTCCGTCGGGGAGGCCGAGGGCGGTCCGGGCGGCGGCCCGCTCCCGGAGCCCGGCCGGCCGGAAGTGTCCGAGATCGATGCCGTTGTGGATCACCGACCAGCGGGCCGCGATGCCCGCCCGCTCTCCCGTCCGGCGCTCGCAGTCGCTGACGCAGAGCACCCGGTCCGCCCAACGGGCCCCGAAGCGCTCCCACTTCACCGCGGAAGCAGCGGTCCCTCCGCGTACCGCCTCGAACGACCAGGCGTGCGGCTGGAACACGGTCGGAACCCGGCCGCGCACCGCCATCCGGCCCGCGAGACCGGCCTTCGCGCTGTGCGCGTGCACCACCTGCGGACGGTGCTCCCGGACCAGGGACCGGGCTCCGGCGATCTCGCGGGCCAGCCCGAGGCCGGGTTCCCGGACGGCCCACCAGCCGTGGACCTCCGCCCCCGCGGCGGACGCCAGCGCGGCCAGCGGGCCGTCCGGCGGACATCCGACGACGGGCCGGAACCCGGCGCGGACCTGCGCCCGTACGAGATCGACGACGACCCGGGCGACGCCGCCCTCCACAGGCTGAACGAGATGAAGAATCTTCAACAGAATTGCTCCGGGGGTGACGTTCTCGCGGCGCCTTCGGCAGTTTTCGTACGCACCCACCACATGGCCGGTCGAAAGTCATATGACCGATCGAGAAGGTGTGTACATGCGTTCTGTGTGGTTTCCGGGGAGCGGTCCTGGGCGCGCTCACCCTTCCGGGCAGGGTTGTTCGTGTCGCGCTTTCGCGCGAATGTGGAAAATGAGTTAAACCGAACTGCACTTTGACAGACTGTCAGCCGGAATGCGTGGATGACTCGCTCGTGCGACCGGTCGCGCCGGACCCGAATGCCGCACGTCGCTGACCTGTCCACATGCTCGGAGCGCCGGGATCCCGCAATAGCGGAAACGTTTCGGAGGGGTGTGGGGAGATACATCCTCACTCTTTCGTCCGAAGGTGGACCGGCTTGTTCGGCCGGCCTTTCCGTGCAAGCCCCTCCGCACACGTTTCTTTCCGCGGGAGGCGTGCGGTGAAGGGGACGTACGCGGGACGCCGTTCGCGCTCGTGGCGGCGACCGCCCCGCGTGCCGTGGAGCCGGTCCATTCGGCCGAATTCCCGGCCCTCGATCCGGTAAGGAGCTGCCCCGATATCACCGTCACGACGGAACACCCGCCCCGGCGGAACCGGAGGGGACCCGGCCGCGTCGTCCTCCGGTGCGGCCCGGAACCGGAGGGCGGAGTCGTGCGCCGGTTCCGGGCCACCCCGGGCGCCCTGCTCAGGGCCTGGCGATCCCGTACGGACCGAGGAGAACGATGCGACCGGCAGAGACCCCCGCGCCCCCGGGCATACCTCCGGCCGTCCCGAGCGCCCCGGCCGGCCGGAGGTGGTACAGCCCCGGGCGCGGGAGGACGGGGGCCGTGCTCGCCGCAGTGGTCGCCACGCTGCTCGCCGCGCCCCGGCTGGTCCCCAACACCCCCGGCCGGCTCGGAAGCCTGCTGGAGACCCTGCTGCCCTGGCTCGGCCTCGCGGTGCCGGTGCTGCTCTGCGCCGGACTGCTGAGAAGGGCGCCGGTGGCCGTGGTGGCCGCGCTGCTCCCCGCCCTCGTCTGGGGGGTCCGGTTCGGCGGCCTCTTCCTCACGGCGACGGAGGACTCCGGCGACCTGGTCGTGGTCCAGCACAACGTCAGCGACGAGAACGCCGACCCGGCGGGGACGGCGGCGGCCCTGAACCGCAGCGGGGCGCGGATCGTCGCGCTGGAGGAACTCACCCCGCAGGCCCTGCCGGTGTACGCGCGGGCGCTCGCGTCGCGCTTCCCGTACCACGGAGCGAGCGGCTCCGTGGGGCTCTGGTCGGCCTACCCCCTGACGGACGTGCGCCCCGTGGACATCCGGCCGCACGGCATCGCCGAGGGCTGGAACCGGGGCCTGAGGGCCACCGCGCACACCCCGGGCGGCGACCTCGCCGTGTACGTCGCCCACCTGCCGTCCATCCGCCTCGGTACGACCGGCCTGCGCTCCGGCCCCCGGGACGAGAGCGCCGCCCTCCTCGCCACCGCGATCCGGGACGAACCCCTGGCGCGGGTCCTCCTGCTCGGCGACCTCAACAGCACCGTGGACGACCGGGGACTGAACCCGCTCCGCGCACACCTGGACGCCCCCGGCTCCGGAGTCGCGTTCAGCTGGCCCGCATCCCACCCGGTGGCCCGTATCGACCAGGTCCTCGCGCGGTCCGTCCGCGTCACCGGCATCCGGACCCTCCCCGCGACCGGCAGCGACCACCTGCCCGTGGCCGCGTACGTCGACCTCGGCGGCGCGGGCGCTGAGTAGCCGTACTCATGCGGACGGAAGCCTCACCGCAGGACCATGACGGGCCGTCACGTCAGCGTGGACGCACACCGGGGGGCGACATGAGCAAGTTCGCGGGCGCGGTCGCCGCCGTCGCCGTTCCGGCAGCTTCGGTGGCACTGCACCGCCGACGCGGCGGGGCTCTCCGCGCACCGCCGGGCCGACGAGGCCGACCGCCGGATCGAGTCCCTGGCCCTGGCCCGGGAGTTCGAGTCGACGGTGAACCGGCTGACCAGCGACGAGGAGATCATCACCGGCCTCAAGGCGTTCCTGCGGCTGCTGCGCGCCGACCACGGCCACGGGGCGGTCTGACCACAGGCATCCGAAGACATCCGGACAGCACCTGAGCGCTGTCCCCGCTGAGTACCCGGCCGACCCGGCTGAGTACTCCGGCGCATCCGGGGGCCGGACGCCGCTGGTCGGATGGGACCATGTCCACCGAATCGCGCCCCCGCCCCCGTGCCCGCATCCGCCACGTCACCGTGGCGGGTTCCGCCCTGGCCGGGGCTCTCCTCCCGCTCGTCGCCGGTGTCCTGCTGGCGAAGGCGGCCGCAGGCGATCCGATGACCCCGGTGAACGCCCTGCTCACCCGTACCGGATCGGGCAGCCCGGTTCCGCCCTCGCAGTGGCGCGGCTGCGGCCGTGCGGTGCTGCGCCGGAGCGGGGAGAGCGGCGCGGGCCGCGCGGTGAGCGGTGCCGTCCGGCTGGCACGCGGGGTGCGGGCCGGACGCGGCTGACGCGGGGCCCGGGCAGGGGGGACCTGGGTGCTACCACCGCTGCCAGTGCAGGACCTGGTCGCGTGGCACCCGGTGGGCCGGCTTGAAGTCGGTGCCGATGGTGTGGGCGAGGGGCAGGAACGCGGCGAGCATGACCTCCTCGTACGGAACCCCGAGGACTTCCGCGAGCTCCCGCTCCAGCGGCCCTTGCGCGGTGGTCCAGACCGTGCCGAGCCCCCGTGCGCGGGCGGCCAGCATGAAGCTCCAGACGGCGGGCAGAATCGAGCCCCAGGTCCCCGCCTGTTCGACCACGGACGCGTGGTCCGTACGTCCTTCGACCGCGGGGATGACGAAGGCGGGCACCCGGTGGATGTTGTCGTGGAGATGGCGCAGCCCGTCGTGCACCTTCTCCATGGAGCCGGGCCGGACGTGCATGCGTTCCAGGTCCCGTCTGCCCAGCGGTGCCGACTCGTTGGCGGCGAGCGAACGCCGGAAGAGGTCCGCGACCAGTGCGCGCCGGTCGGGGTCGGTCACCACGAGGAAGTGCCAGCGCTGCCGGTTGCGGCCGGTCGGCGCCTGCGTCGCGAGGTCCACGCACTCCTCGATGAGTGAACGCGCGACAGGCCGGTCCAGGTCGAGCCGTCTGCGCACCGCGCGTGTGGTGGAAAGTAATTGATCGGGTGTCAGGTCGAGAGTCATGTGTTTCCTCGATCCGTTGATAGCGGGCTCGCGTCAACAAGCCTGCGATCCAGCGGTATTGGGGGTCATCGTGCTGCAGATGGTCTGTGTCCAGACAGTCTTGGTGCAGATGGAGGGTGAGCATGCGGAGGGGTGGGGGCGGGGTCAAACAGTCTGCGTCCAGACGATTCCCGTACCCTGTGAGCCGCAGGACGAGGGAGGAACACCCATGCCGCACAGAGGCGTTGACACCGCGCGACCCGCCTACTTTCCGCGACTCGCCGAGGAGCGGCTCGACATCGCGCTCTGCCGCGCCTCCGCGGCCGTCGCACGGGCCGCGGAGGGGGACACGGACGAGCGGGGCCTCGGTGTCGGGCCCCATCTGGTGCTGAAGATGCTGGCGGAGACCGGACCCTGCTCCCAGCGTGTGCTCGGCGAGGAACTGCGCATCGACCGCACGGTGATGGTGGGAATCTGCGACGGACTGGAACAGGCGGGCCTCGTGCGCCGGGAGCGGAACGCCACCGACCGCCGCGCCTACGCCGTCACCCTCACCGCCTCCGGACGCGGACAGCTCGCCCGGGCCGAGGAATCGGTCCCGGCGTTCCTGGACGAGGCGTTCCAGGCACTGACGGTCGCCGAACGACGGCAGCTCTCCCGGATCCTCGGCAAGCTGCTGGCCCCCGCTCCCCGTTCCGGTGGACGCGGCTGACCGGGACCGGGGACGTGGGACGACCTCATCGTCTAGGGTGACGAGCGGGTCGTGACTGGCGTTCAGGTGGAGTACCACCGGGGAGCGGCCTGACACCTTGTCGCTGCCGTACGCCTGGGCACCCAACCGTGAAGCTCAGGAGCAACACGTGGCCCGGACACAGACAGCCCGCCCCATGGACGGCACCGCGCTCGCCCGGCGCACCGTCGAAGCCGCCTCGGCCTCGGCGGCCGCCATCCGGCACCGGACGGGGACGGCGCCCTGCCTCGCGACGGTACTCGTCGGCGAGGACCCCGCGTCGGTGACCTACGTACGGATGAAGCGTGCCCGGTGCGAGAAGGCCGGCATCGAGTCACGGCACGTGGCCCTGCCCGCCTCGATCTCCACCGCCGGGCTGGTCGAGGCGGTCACGGAGCTCTCCGAGGACCCGGGGGTGCACGGCATCCTGCTGCAGCATCCGGTGGGCCCCCACATCGACGAGCGTGCCGCGTTCGAGGCGATCGCGCCGGAGAAGGACGTCGACGGCGTCACCATGCACTCCTTCGCCGCCATGGGATTCGGCCTGCCCGGCTTCGTCTCCTGCACCCCCGGCGGGATCATGCGGCTGCTCGACGCGTACGAGGTCGACCTGGCCGGCAAGCACGCCGTCGTCGTGGGGCGGAGCGCGATCCTCGGCAAGCCGGCCGGCCTGCTGCTGCTCGGCCGGGACGCGACGGTGACGTACTGCCACTCGCGTACCGCCGGCCTCTCGTCGCACCTGCGGGAAGCCGATGTGCTGATCGCCGCGGTCGGCAGACCGCGCTTCATCGCAGGGACGGACATCAAGCCCGGGGCCGTGGTGGTCGACGCGGGGTACAACCCGGGCAACGTCGGCGACGTCGACTTCGAGTCCGCCGCCGAACGGGCCGGGCTGATCACCCCGGTGCCCGGCGGCGTCGGGCCGATGACGATCGCCGTGCTGCTCGACCAGACGGTCCGGGCGGCGACGCACCAGCTCGGCCTGGGCTGACGGGGCGGCTTCCGGGCCGCGTGCCCGGCATCGCCTTCCGGGTGGTCCAGGGGATCGGGGGCGGCATGGTCATGCCGATCACGCTCTCGCTCATCACCCGGGCGGCCGGCCCGGAACGAAT
>NZ_JBSFFN010000043.1:0-17660 GCF_053596135.1 Streptomyces sp. NPDC001770
CCAACTTAAGTTTTTGTGTGTTTTTTTTGTGTTTGACCGGGGGGTCCCCCGCCGCGGCGGCGGCCCCCCCGGGGGGGGGGGCGCCCCCACGGCCGTGGTGACGGTGCGTCGGGCGTCAGCCGCGCTCGGCGGCGACGAGGGCGGGGAACGCCTCCGCCAGCGCCTCGTGCCAGTCCCGGACCGGCGCGATCCCGGCGGCGGACCAGCGGTCGTGGCCGAGCACGCTGTACGCCGGACGGGGAGCGGGCCGGACGAAGGCCTCGCTGGTGGTCGGACGGACCCGCTCGGGGTCCGCGCCGAGCAGCCGGAAGATCTCCCGGGTGAAGCCGAACCAGGTCGTCTCGCCGCCGCTGGTGCCGTGGTAGACACCCGCCGGGGCGTCGCCCGCGAGGGCGGCCCGGCCGAGGGCGACCAGACGGTCCGCCAGGTCGACGGTCCAGGTCGGCTGGCCACGCTGGTCGTCGACGACGTCCAGGGTCTCCTTGATGCCTTCCAGCTTGATCATCGTGCGGACGAAGTTGCCGCCGCCCGCTCCGTACAGCCAGGCCGTACGGACCACGTACCCGGTCTCCGGGAGGGTCTCCAGCACCGCGCGCTCGCCGGCGAGCTTGGTCCGCCCATAGGCGCTGCGGGGGGCGGTGGCCTCGTCCTCGGCGTACGGCTTGCCGGCGTCGCCGGCGAAGACGTAGTCCGTGGAGACCTGGAGCAGCACGGCGCCGTGCTCGCGGCACGCCTCGGCGAGGACAGCCGGGCCCGTGCCGTTGACGCGCAGCGCGGCCTCCTCCTGGCTCTCCGCGTCGTCCACGGCGGTCCAGGCGGCGCAGTTGACGACGACCTCGGGGCGGTGCTCCGCGAAAGCGGCGGCGACGGCGGCCGGATCGGCGATGTCGAGCGCCGCACGGTCGGCGGCGACCGCGTCGACGCCCTCCGCGGCGAGCTTCGCCAGGACGTCCCGGCCCAGCATGCCGCCGGCTCCGGTCACCAGCCAGACGGGGCTCACAGGGCGGCCCGGTCCTTCAGCGGCTCCCACCAGGCGCGGTTGTCGCGGTACCACTGCACGGTCTCGGCGAGGCCCTGCCTGAAGTCCTTGCGCGGGACGTAGCCGAGCTCCTCGCGGATCTTGGCGCAGTCCACGGAGTAGCGGCGGTCGTGGCCCTTGCGGTCCTCGACGTAGGTGACGCTGGTCTCCCAGTCGGCGCCGCAGGCTTCCAGCAGCAGGCCGGTGAGCTCCTTGTTGGAGAGCTCGGTGCCGCCGCCGATGTTGTAGACCTCGCCGGCGCGGCCCTCCGTGCGGACCAGCTCGATGCCCTGGACGTGGTCGTCGATGTGCAGCCAGTCGCGGACGTTGGCGCCGTCGCCGTAGAGCGGGACGGTCTTGCCGTCGAGCAGGTTGGTGACGAAGAGCGGGATGACCTTCTCGGGGAAGTGGTGGTGCCCGTAGTTGTTGGAGCAGCGGGTCACCCGCACGTCGAGGCCGTGGGTGCGGTGGTAGGAGAGCGCGATGAGGTCGCTGGACGCCTTCGCCGAGGAGTACGGCGAGTTGGGCTCCAGCGGGTGCGTCTCGGGCCAGGAGCCCTCGTCGATCGAGCCGTAGACCTCGTCGGTGGAGATGTGCACGAAGGTCTTGATCCCGGCCAGGTGGGCGGCGTGGATCAGGGTGTGGGTGCCCACGACGTTCGTACGGACGAACTCGGCGCCCCCGTCGATGGAGCGGTCCACGTGCGACTCGGCGGCGAAGTGCACCACCTGGTCGTGGTCGGCCATGAGCTTGCCGACGAGTTCGGCGTCGCAGATGTCGCCCTGGACGAAGGAGAAGCCGGGGTGGTCACGGACCTCGTCGAGGTTGGCGGGGTTGCCCGCGTAGGTGAGCTTGTCCAGCACCGTGACGGTGATGTCGCCGGGCCCCTGGGGGCCGAGGACGGTACGGACGTAGTGCGAGCCGATGAAGCCGGCTCCGCCGGTCACCAGGATGTTGGTCGTCATGAGGAGATCTGCACCTTGCTGTGGTCGCCGAGGACGAGTCGGTGGGCGGACGGGTTGCGGGGCGCCGGGGTGACCTCGACGTCGCGGCCGATGAGCGACGCCTCCACGCGGCGGACGCCGGTGATGGAGGCCCCCCGGAGCACGATGGAGTACTCGATCTCGCTGTCCTCGATCCGGCAGCCCTCGGAGACCGAGGTGAAGGGACCGACGTAGGCGTCGCTGATGACCGAACCGGCGCCGATGATCGCGGGGCCGACGATGCGGCTTCCGGTGACCTTCGCGCCGGGCTCGATCCGCACGCGGCCGATGATCTCGCTGTGCTCGTCCACCTCCGCGCCTTCCATGGCCGGCTCGACGGTCTCCAGGACGGACCGGTTGACCTCCAGCATGTCGGTGACGTTGCCGGTGTCCTTCCAGTACCCGGAGATGGTGGTGGAGCGGACGTTGCGCTGCTGGTCGATCAGCCACTGAATGGCGTGGGTGATCTCCAGCTCGCCGCGCCAGGACGGCTCGATCGAGCGGACGGCCTCGTGGATCGCCGGCGTGAAGAGGTAGACGCCGACGAGGGCGAGGTCGCTCTTGGGCTCCTTCGGCTTCTCCTCCAGCGCGACGACGCGCCCCTCGCCGTCCAGTTCGGCGACACCGAACGAGGTCGGGTTGGGTACCCGGGTCAGCAGGATCTGCGCGTCGGGGCGGTCTCCGCGGAAGCCCTCCACGAGGCCGGTGATGCCGCCGACGATGAAGTTGTCGCCGAGGTACATGACGAAGTCGTCGTCGCCCAGGAAGTCGCGCGCGATGAGCACCGCGTGCGCCAGCCCGAGCGGCTGGTCCTGCGGGATGTAGGTGACCTTGATCCCGAGCGCCGAGCCGTCGCCGACCGCTTCACGGATCTCGGCGGCGGTGTCGCCCACGATGATGCCGACCTCGGTGATACCGGCGTCGGCGATCGCTTCGAGCCCGTAGAAAAGCACCGGCTTGTTGGCGACCGGTACCAATTGCTTCGCGGACGTGTGGGTGATCGGGCGCAGGCGGGTGCCCGCCCCACCGGAGAGTACGAGTGCCTTCACGTGTGCTGTCCCCAAGCTGCGTGGTCGGTGGCCGGAAGCCGGATGGCAGGCGTTCCCGAGGCCGCTTTCATTCCATGGGATATTACTTCGAGTTCCCGTGAGGTTTCCCGACGAGTAACTCTGCCACCATCTCGGCCCCGTCCGCTCCGGGCCGTCGGATCAGACCGAGGACTTCCACCGCTTCATGTCACGACGGACCCGGCGGACCACCCTGCGGGCCAGGGTCGGCGTGGGCTTGGGCTGACCCGGCTTCGGCCGCGCGGGCACCTGCAGCCGCTTGCTCGGGGCCCACTCGGGCACCGTCATCTCGAACGCCGAGTCGGGAAGGCCCGCCTCGGGCTTCCGGAAGTGCGGGTAGACGAGGTAGGCAGCGTCCCCCTGCTCGGCCCGGACGACCTTCGGGGTGTGCCGGGCGGCGATGTACCGGTGGATGTCGGCGAGCAGGTCCAGCCGGCCGCGGGCGACGCATTCGAGCCGGAGGCGCTCGTTCACCTTGATCAGCTTCGCCACACCCGGCGTCCAGTACTTGGTGATCGGGGCGGCCAGCTCCAGCTTGTGGGCGCGGACCTCCTCGCTCTCCTTGAGGACGCCCGGCCCGAACTGCTGGATGAGCCCCACGGTGAACGGGCGGGCCATCATGAAGTCGCGCTTCGGCCCCTCGGGCACCAGTTCGGCGATGAGCTCGACCAGCGCCTGCAGCGCCTCGAACCGGGGCTCGTAGCTGCCGCTGCGGGTGACGTGCAGGCCGTCGTCACGGCCCACCAGGTAGTAGCAGACGTACTCGGAGACGACGGAGACTCCGGCACCCCGAAGGTAGGCCTCCATGGTGAAGATGGCGTCCTCGCCGTTGCGCATCTTCTCGTCGAAGGTGATCCCGTGACGGGTCAGCAGCTCGCGGCGGAAGAGCTTCTGGGCGCTGAGGGTGTAGATGACGCGGGAGTCGAAGATGTCGACGCGCTCCTCGTCGTGGCGCCCCCACATCGACCCGGCGGCGCCCCGGTTGACCCCCACCATCTTCCCGAGCACCACGTCGGTGCCGGCCTTGTCGGCGATGGCGACCATGCGTTCCAGCGCCTCGAAGCCGAGGAAGTCGTCGGCGTCGAGGAAGAAGACGTACCGGCCGCGGGCGCGGGCGAGGCCCACGTTGCGCGGACCGCTCGGGCCGCCGGAGTTGGCCTGGTGGAGCACGGTGGTGGGGACGGCCGTACGTGCGGCGAACTCGTCCAGGTACGCGCCGGTGCCGTCCTTCGACCCGTCGTCGACCGCGATGAGCTCGAAGCGGTCGGCGGGAAGGGTCTGTGCCTCCACGGACTGGAGGCAGCGGATGAGGTAGGGCATGGCTTCGTAAGCGCCGACGATCACGCTGACGTCTGGAATTCGAGTGTCGTTCACGAATAGAGATGACAGCGGACGCACAGAATTGGTTGTGCACACCTAGCAAGTACGAAAAGTGACTTGCGTCACAATGGCCCGTTCTGGCCTCTTCGGAGGCGAGAACGGGCCATTGGGCACGGCTTTTCAGTCACCTCTGGCGAGATTCAGCCACTTACGTGTTCGCTGAGGTGAGCGACCCCGGCATTGCGCGCCTCCGCCCGGCCGGCCAGCGCCTGGACGGCACGGTCGAACTGGACGAGCGAGGTCGGCTCGTCGGGTCCGAGGAGGTACTCCTTCAGCTCGCGCCGGCCCTCGGCCCGGTCGTCCGCGGCGGGGTCGGACACGGCCGCGAGCAGGCGGTCCAGCTCGCTCGCGTCGTTGGAGAGGATCACCGCGGCCCGGACGGCCGTGTTCTGGCGCTTGAACTCCTCCTCGCCCAGCTCGGCCGAGTCGGTCACCGCGTACGGCTTGCCGCTGGCGATGAAGTCGGAGACCACACTGGAGATGTCCGACACCATGGCGTCCGACTCGTTGAAGCAGTCGTACAGACGCATGGTCGATCCGGAGATGACCTGGTGCTGCCACCAGCCCCGGGAGCGCCAGTAGGCGGTGTTCCAGTCGTCCCGCAGCTTCGCGGTCTCGGCCTCGCGCGCCGGGTCGGCCAGCGAGTTGCGCGAGAGCTCGGCCTCGTCGCGGGCCGTCTCACCGGTGCCGCCGGCCAGCTCGGCCAGGCGTGCCTCGATACGGGCCAGCTCGGCGCGGGCCTCGGCCTGCTCGCCCCGGAGCGCCGTGCTCTCCGCGGTCCAGCGCGGGTCGTCGGCGCGGCGGGCGGCCGCGTCCTCGATCATCGCGGTGATCCGCAGGTGGGCGGCGGCGGCCTTGCGGCTGCGGCTGCCGGTGAACGGGTGCGGCTTGTAGAGCACCCGGACGGGCTTCTCGGACTCCAGCAGCCGGCGGACGATGTTCTCCCCGGCGAGCAGCAGCGAGGTGTTGCCCGGGTTGTCGTCCCAGCCCTCCCAGGTGGGCGCGTACAGCACGGTCGGGACGGGGTTCTTCGGGGAGCCGGTCCAGGAGGTGATGGAGGCGAGCTGCGGCCGTCCCACCTCCACGATGTCCTCGTCGCGGACGCCGACGTCGGCCAGCGCGTAGCGGTCGCGGCCGGCCCGGCCGGCGGTCCAGACCTCGTCGTACGCCTTGCTGTACGGGTTGACGCTGGCCAGCTTGTCACTGTCGCCGTGGCCGATGAAGACGTGCTTCATGGTCGGCACGCGCAGCATGTGGATGTTCTTGCCCACGTTGGCCGCGTAGAGCGCGACCCGCACCGTCGAGAGGTCCATGTTCATCAGGTGCACGCCGCCGGGGACACAGAGGACCGGGACGGACGTGCCGGCGAGCTGCGGGACGATGGAGCGCTCGCGGAGCACGACCATCGGGCGGCCGCTCAGCCGGCCCATGGTCTCGAGCCACATGTTGACCTGGTAGGCGGAATCCTTGGAACCGGAGAAGTAGAGGATGACGGTCGGCTTGTACGCACGCAGCCAGTTGTCGACGGCCGCCAGGACCTTGGCCTCCGGCGGCACGAGACGGCTGGGCCGCACGTACGGCAGCAGCGCGAGGATGTAGACCACCGCGAGGACGAGCGTCAGCCCGAGGCCCGCGTAGGCGAGCGCGTCGGTGCCGGTCTCGATCGCGGCCACCACGCCCACCAGGGCGAACACGTCGAAGTGGAGCATCTTCTCGGCGGGGCGGCTCATCAGCAGACGCGGCGGCGCGTCCCCTATCCCGACGGGGCCGAGGTCGATGTTCCGGGTGACCACCGGCAGCTTGCGGCGGAGCCGGATGAGGGTCACCATCGCGCTCTGCGGCGCCTGGAGGCCGTAGAACGCCAGGAGACAGGCGACCGTCGTGTAGAAGAACGCCCCCTCGCCGTATCCCATGCGCGACATGAGCAGGATCAGCAGCAGCTCACGCACGAGGAAACGGATCGACAGGCCGGCCCGGACGGCGGCGAGGCGATTGACGAGATAACTGCCGCAGTGGTGCAAATACCGGTCGGCCAGATATGTGACGAGGACTGCGGCGGCGAACAGCCAGATATTGGGGAGTATCGCCGCGAGCATGACGCACGGGAATCCCAGGGCCAGGAGAATTGCGGCAGCGAGCTCAGAACCGCTGCCCACTCTCGCCACGCGAATGGCTTTCGAAAACACGAAGTACCGCTCCCGAGGGTTCCGACTAATACCTTGCGGGGAAATTGTGAAGAAATAGCGTCACGCATTCGGACCCCTGCCCTTCACGCGAACGTGAACGACAGGGGTCCGAATGGTGGATTGTCAAGCAGTATTACACATCGGCCTGTCGGTCCAGGACGGCAGCCAGCGCCTGCTCGAAGCCCGACGCCTCGGAGGCGCCCCGGGTCGGGTCCTGCTGCCGTACGTCGATGACGTGTCCGGTCATCTCGGAGAGCAGCACGTCGAGGGAGGTCCGGGCGACCGCCTCGGAGGAGAGCAGCGACCCCGCGGGCTCGTCGCCGAAGGCCTTCGTACGCATCGGGGTGGCGGTGCGCTCCGGGTTCACGCAGTTCACCCGCACCCCGTCACCGGCCCACTCGTCCGAGAGCGCCTGGGTGAGATTGACCATGGCGGCCTTGGTGGAGGAGTACAGGCTGTACTCGGCCCGGCCCCGGGTGTAGCTGCTGGAGGTGTAGAGGAGCAGCTGGCCCCTGGACTCGGCGAGGTACTTGTGCGAGGCCCGGGCGATCTGGACCGGCGCGAGGTAGTTGACGTTCAGGGCTTCCTGGATCGTCGCGTTGTCCGTCTCGGCGAGCTTGCCGATCCGCAGCACCCCGGCGGTGTTGACGACGTAGTCGACCCGGCCGGTCTCGGCGTACGCCTTGGAGAGCGCGTCGTCGATGTGCTCCGGGTTCTCCACGTGCGTACCGGTGGTGGACCGGCCGAGCGCGTAGACCTTGGCGCCGAACGACTCGGCGAGGGCGGCGATGTCCGCGCCGATCCCGTAGGAGCCGCCGAAGACGACCATGGTCTTCCCGGTCAGCGCTTCCCGGTACTCCGCGTCGTCGGCGGGCGACGGCACGGCCGTGGAGGCCAGCTGGAAGAGCTTGTCCGCGATGAAGACGTCGACCGGCTGGGTCACCTTCATGTTGTACTCGTCGCCCGCGACGACGTAGATCGGCACGTCGGGCAGGTACTTCAGGACCACCGAGCAGTCGTCGGTCGCCTGGAAGTTCGGGTCGCCGGCCGCGACCTCGTACGCCCTGCGGATGGTGGAAAGCTTGAACGCCTGCGGCGTCTGGCCCCGGCGCAGGCGGGAACGGTCGGGGACCTCGGTGATGAACTCGCCGTCGCCGCCGTGCGTACGGGTCACGATGATCGTGTCCGCGGACGGGATGGCGACGTCCACCGCCTCGTACCGCCCGAGGGCGTCGACGCAGTCGGTGATGACGCGCTGCGACAGCAGGGGGCGCACGGCGTCGTGGAAGAGGACGTTGCGGTCCTCGCCCTCCGCCAGGCCCTCGCCGAGGACGGAGATGGCCCGCTCGGTGGTCTCGTTGCGCGTCGTCCCGCCCTCGATGACCTTGACCACCTTGGTCAGGCCGGCCTTCGCGACGATCTTCTCGACGTCGGCGACATAGCCGGGCGCCATCAGCACGATGATGTCGTCGATCGACTCGGACTGCTGGAAGATCGACAGGGTGTGCTCGATGACAGCCTTGCCTGCGATCTTCAGCAGCTGCTTGGGGATGGACAGTCCCACGCGCTGACCGGTACCCCCGGCGAGCACGACTGCTGTGGTACGGGCTTGGGCTATGTGCTGCACAGACACAGACGACCTACCTTGCGAGGGCTCGGGAACCCCCCGATGGTTGCACTCTCCGTTACCATCTCGCAAGGTGGACGTCGAGTGCAGGCCGTTCCCACGACACCCGCCGTTCCCGTGTGAGCAGGGCCGTTACCTGCGAAAGTGCCGCGCGAGCAGGTGACCGACACCACACGGTTGAGCGGGCGACGTCCCGCCTGAGCGGCCCGGACGGTCGTTTCGTTTCACCCGACCGGCCGACACACGTCGCCCCGCCTCACCCGTTCGGGGGGCTCGCTGTCTCCCTGGATTCCGCTGCGCCGTACCGCCCGCCCCCCGGAACGCGCGAGGGCCCCTCCCCGGCGACCGCGTGGGCCGGGGGCCCTGCTGCGGTGCCGGCGGAGAGGCCCGTACCGGGCTTCACGGGCCCGGTACTCCTCACGGCTCCTGGAACGGCTCCCCTTAGAAGGGGTCGAACTCGTCGTACTCCTTCTGCGCGTCGTCCCGCTCGGCGTCGCGGTCCCGGCGGCGCTGCGCGGCGGGGCGCGGGGCCTCCAGGCGGTGGTCCTCGCCGCGGCGGCCGAGCATCTCGGCGCCGGCCATCATCGTCGGCTCCCAGTCGAAGACGACCGCGTTCTCCTCGGCACCGATGGCCACGCCGTCGCCCGCGCGGGCACCGGCCTTCATCAGGGCGGTTTCGACGCCGAGGCGGTTCAGCCGGTCCGCGAGGTAGCCGACGGCCTCGTCGTTGTTGAAGTCGGTCTGACGCACCCAGCGCTCGGGCTTGTCACCGCGCACCCGGTAGATGCCCTCTTCGTCGACGGTGACGGTGAACCCGGTGTCGTCGACGGCCTTCGGGCGGATGACGACCCGGGTCGCCTCCTCCACAGGCTTGGTGGCGCGCGCCTCGGCGACGATCCCGGCCAGTGCGTACGAGAGGTCGTTGAGGCCCTTGTGGGCGATCGCGGAGACCTCGAAGACGCGGTAGCCGCGCTCCTCCAGCTCCGGGCGGATCATGTCGGCCAGGTCCTGGCCGTCCGGGATGTCGACCTTGTTGAGGGCGACGATGCGGGGCCGGTTCTCCAGACCGCCGTACTGACGCAGCTCCTCCTCGATGATGTCGAGGTCGGAGACCGGGTCACGGTCGGACTCCAGCGTCGCCGTGTCCAGCACGTGCACGAGCACCGAGCAGCGCTCGACGTGGCGGAGGAACTCCAGGCCGAGGCCGCGGCCCTGGCTGGCGCCGGGGATGAGGCCCGGGACGTCGGCGATGGTGTAGACGGTCTCACCGGCGGTGACGACACCGAGGTTCGGGACGAGCGTCGTGAAGGGGTAGTCCGCGATCTTCGGCTTCGCGGCCGAGAGCACCGAGATCAGCGAGGACTTGCCGGCGCTCGGGTAGCCGACCAGCGCCACGTCGGCGACGGTCTTGAGCTCCAGGACGATGTCGCGGTCCTCGCCCGGCTCACCGAGCAGCGCGAAGCCGGGGGCCTTGCGGCGGGCCGAGGAGAGCGCCGCGTTGCCGAGGCCGCCGCGGCCGCCCTGTCCGGCGACGAACGTGGTGCCCTGGCCGACGAGGTCGGCGAGGACGTTGCCGTCCTTGTCGAGGACGACGGTGCCGTCCGGCACGGGCAGGACCAGGTCCTGGCCGTCCTTGCCGGAACGGTTGTCGCCCGCGCCGGGCTGGCCGTTGGTGGCCTTGCGGTGGGGGTGGTGGTGGTAGTCCAGCAGCGTGGTCACGGCCTGCTCGACGACGAGGATCACGTCGCCGCCGCGTCCGCCGTTGCCGCCGTCGGGTCCGCCGAGGGGCTTGAACTTCTCACGGTGGACGGAGGCACAGCCGTGGCCTCCGTTACCCGCGGCGGCATGGAGCTCGACGCGGTCCACGAAGGTGGTCATGGTGGGTGCCTCCAGGTACTGCTATCTACGGATCTGTCTCTGATGTAACACGCCGAGGGCGGACCCGCTTCCCCGTCGACCGGGAAAGCTGAGATCCGCCCTCGGAAGGTGTTGCGTCGTTACCGTGCTCGCCGGAAGATCAGGCGGCGACGGGAACGATGTTGACGACCTTGCGGCCGCGGTGCGTGCCGAACTCCACCGCACCGGCGGTCAGCGCGAACAGCGTGTCGTCGCCGCCACGGCCGACGCCCGTGCCCGGGTGGAAGTGGGTGCCGCGCTGGCGGACCAGGATCTCACCGGCGTTGACGGCCTGACCGCCGAAGCGCTTCACGCCGAGCCGCTGAGCATTGGAGTCGCGCCCGTTCCGAGTGGACGATGCGCCCTTCTTGTGTGCCATGTCTCAGTCCCTTACTTCGCAGCCGCGGGGATACCGGTGACCTTGATCGCCGTGTACTGCTGGCGGTGACCCTGGCGACGGCGGTAGCCGGTCTTGTTCTTGTAGCGAAGGATGTCGATCTTCGCGCCCTTGTGGTGGTCCACGACCTCGGCCTGGACCTTGATGCCGGCCAGGACCCACGGGTCGCTGGTCACGGCTTCGCCGTCGACAACGAGCAGGGTCGAGAGCTCGACCGTGTCGCCAACCTTGGCAGTGGAAATCTTGTCAACCTCAACGATGTCACCGACAGCAACCTTGTGCTGGCGGCCACCGCTGCGCACGATGGCGTACACGCGGGTCTCTCTCTCGCTCGGAACGGATCCCCTGATGCCAGCCGCTCGCACGGGCCGGGGCCCGGGACGATCCGGAAGGATGAGCGGCCTCTCCTGGCGCGGAACCGCACCGGGAGGGATGTGCTCAGGGGTAGGCGCACAGACAAACACGCCGAGGGTCAAGGCTACGGGGCCACCGCCCGACGGGTCAAACCGCCCCCGGTGAGCTCCTGCGCGCCCGTGCGGCGTACGGGGTTCACCACACCCGGCCGAGCTCCTTCCGGGGACTCCACGGGGCCGTGAACCGGCCCGGAAGGGCGCACGGGGAACCTCTCACCGGCCCCGGCCCCCTACGCGCCGGTGGGCCGCTCCCCCGCGTCGGGGAAACGGCCCACCGGTGGTGGTGCGTGCGGGATCAGCCCGCGGTCACTCCTCGGACGAACCGGCCGAGGACGACTGCTCGGCGGCGACGGCCTTCTTGGTCGCCCGCTTCGCCGGCGCCTTCTTGGCCGTCGTCGTCTTCTTCGCGGTCGTCGTCTTCTTGGCCGCCGTCGTCTTCTTCACGGCCGCCGCCTTCTTGGCCGGGGCCGCCTTCTTCGCCGGAGCCTTCTTGGCGGTCTTGCGCGCCGCCGTCTTCTTGGCGGGCGCGGCCTCCTCGGCCTCGGCCGCGTCACCGGTCCCGGCGACGGGAGCCTCGGCCACCTCGTCGGCCGGGGCGGGCGTACCCGTCACGACGACGATCTCGGCCTCCTCGGCACCGGACGGCGAGCCCGCCGGAGCGGTCGCCTTACGGGTCGCCCTGCGGCGGGCCCGCGGCGGAGCCGCTGCCTCGGGGGCCTCCGCGGGCACCTCGACGACCGGTGCGGGCGCCTCGACGACCGGGTCCTCGGCGGCCACCGGGTCGGCGGTGGGTTCGACGGGGGTCACCGGCTCCGCCGGGGCGGCCTGCTTCGGCGAACCCGCCGGAGAGGTCGCCTTACGGGTCGCCCTGCGGCGCGTACGGCCCTGGGGCGCGGCCTCGGCGGCCGGCTCCACGACGGGCTCCGGCTCCACGACGGGCTCCACGACCGGCGCGGGCTCGGCGACCGGCTCGGCCACCGGCTCCACGGCCTCGGCCGGCTTCGCCTCGAAGGCCGGCTTCGCCTCGACGACCGGCGCCGGGGTGGCGGCCCTGGGGGCGCCGGCCGGGGCCGACACCTTGCGGGTCGCCCTGCGGCGCCCACGGCCGCGCGAAGCCGCCGCCTCCGCCTCGGCGGGGCTGCTGTACAGCTCCTCGTCCGGGACGAACTCGGGCTCCGGCAGCGCCACCGGCTCGGCCACCTCGGCGGCGACCTCCGCCAGGGACTCGTGCTCGTGCTCGTGGCCGTGTTCCTGCTCGTGGCCGTGTTCCTGCTCGTGACCGTGGTCCTGCTCGTGGCCGTGGTCCTGGTCCGCGCCGCCGCGGCGCTTCTTGGACCGCTTGCCGCCACCGCCGCCGCCGGACGTCGCCGGCTGCTCCATGTGCACGATCACGCCGCGCCCGTTGCAGTGGACGCAGGTCTCGGAGAACGACTCCAGCAGCCCCTGGCCGACCCGCTTACGGGTCATCTGGACGAGCCCCAGCGAGGTCACCTCGGCGACCTGGTGCTTCGTACGGTCGCGTCCCAGGCACTCCAGCAGGCGCCGGAGCACCAGGTCGCGGTTGGACTCCAGCACCATGTCGATGAAGTCGACGACGACGATTCCGCCGAGGTCGCGCAGCCGCAGCTGGCGCACGATCTCCTCGGCCGCCTCCAGGTTGTTCTTGGTGACGGTCTCCTCGAGGTTGCCGCCCTGTCCGGTGAACTTGCCGGTGTTGACGTCGACGACGACCATCGCCTCGGTCTTGTCGATCACCAGTGACCCGCCGCTGGGCAGGTAGACCTTGCGGTCCAGCGCCTTCATCAGCTGCTCGTCGATGCGGTACGTCGCGAAGATGTCGACCTCGGAGGTCCACCGCGACAGCCGGTCCGTCAGGTCGGGGGCGACCTGCGAGACGTATCCGTGGATCGTCTCCCAGGCGTCGCCGCCGCTCACGATGACCTTCGAGAAGTCCTCGTTGAAGATGTCGCGGACGACCCGGACGGTCATGTCCGGCTCGCCGTAGAGCAGCGTCGGCGCGTTGGAGCTGCCGGTGGCACGCGACTTGCGCTGGATCTCCTCCCACTGGCCCTGGAGGCGCTCGACGTCACGGCGGAGCTCGTCCTCGCTCGCACCCTCGGCGGCGGTGCGCACGATGACGCCCGCGTCCTCGGGGACGATCTTCTTGAGGATGGTCTTCAGCCGGGCGCGCTCGGTGTCGGGGAGCTTGCGGCTGATCCCGGTCATCGAGCCCTCGGGCACGTAGACGAGGTAGCGGCCGGGCAGCGAGACCTGGCTGGTCAGACGGGCGCCCTTGTGGCCGATCGGGTCCTTCGTCACCTGGACGAGCACCGACTGGCCGGACTTGAGGGCGGTCTCGATGCGGCGCGGCCCGTGGGCCATGCCGAGCGCCTCGAAGTTGACCTCACCGGCGTACAGCACGGCGTTGCGGCCCTTGCCGATGTCGACGAACGCGGCCTCCATCGACGGCAGCACGTTCTGGACCTTGCCCAGGTAGACGTTGCCGACGTAGCTGGTGGCCTGCTCCTTGTTGACGTAGTGCTCGACGAGCACGTTGTCCTCGAGGACGCCGATCTGGGTGCGCTCGCCGCTCTGGCGGACGACCATGACCCGCTCGACGGCCTCGCGGCGGGCCAGGAACTCGGCCTCGGTGATGATCGGGACGCGGCGGCGGCCCTGCTCGCGGCCCTCGCGGCGGCGCTGCTTCTTCGCCTCCATACGGGTCGAGCCCTTGATGGACTGGACCTCGTCGAAGCCGGTACCGGGCTCCCGGTCGGCCGACTCGCGGCTACGGCGCTCACGCGGCTCACGGACCTTGACGACCGTGCGCTCCGGGTCGTCGGAGCCGGAGCCCTGGGCTCCGTTGTCGGTGCCGTTGTCGACGGCGTCACCGCTGCGGCGGCGACGGCGACGGCGGCGACGGCTGCTGCTGGAGCCGCTGGCGGCGGAGTCGTGGCGCTCGTCGTCCTCGTCGTGGTCGCCGTCGTGGTCGTCGGCGTCCGCCACGGCGGGCTGCTGTTCGTCGGCGGTGTCGGACGGGGCGGAGTGCTCCGACTCGTAACCCTCGTCGCCGTCGCCCGCGTCTCCGCGGCGGCGGCGCCGGCCGCCGCGACGGCGGCGGCGCGACGGGCGGTCGCCGTACTCGTTCTCGTCGGCGGCCTCGTGCTCCGCCTCGGTCTCGGTCTCGGTCTCGGTCTCGGTCGCGTCCTCGGCCTCGGGCTCCGCCTCCGGCTCGGCGGGCGCGACGGCCTGCTCGGCCTCGGGGGCCTCACCGCGGCGGCGGCGACGGCGGCGCGGGGTCTGCCCGGCGGGCTCGGCGGGCGCGGGCGCCTCGACGGCCTGCTGCTGCGCGTCCTCGGTCTCTTCCTCGTCCTCCGGCTCCACGTACGGCGGAGCGGCGGCGGCCGCGGCGGCCGCGGTCTCCGGGGTCTGGAACATGGGCTCGGAGAAGACCGGCGCCTGGAAGACGGCCACGGCCGGGCGGGTGGCGCGGCGTCCGCGGCGGACGGGTTCTTCGGTCGCGGTGAACGCCGGGCGGGTGGCGGGAGCGACCGGGCGGCCGGCGGCGGCGGTGGCGCGGCGGCGCTGGCGGCCGCGCGGCGCGGACTCCGCGACCTCCTCGGGCTCGGCGGCGAGCTCCTCGGCGACGGCCTCGGGCAGGGCTTCGCCGACCGGCTCGGCGGGCTCGGCCGCGGGTACGGCGGCCTGCGGCGCACCGGCCGGGGAAGTCGCCTTGCGCACGGCACGACGACGGCCACGCGGCGCCTCGACAGCCGGCTCCTCGGCAGGGGCCTGCTCCACGACGGCCTCGGCCACCGGTGCGGACTCGACCACGATCTCCTCGGCGGCGGACGCGGCGGCCTGCGGCGCACCGGCCGGAGCCGTCGCCTTACGGACCGCACGGCGACGGGCACGCGGCGCCGGAGCCTCCACCGACTCCTCGGCGGCCTGCTCCTCGACCGGCTCCACCACCGGAGTGGCCTCGACTGCGGCCTGCGGCGCACCGGCCGGGGAAGTCGCCTTGCGCACCGCGCGACGACGGCCACGCGGCGCCTCGACAGCCGGCTCCTCGGCAACGGCCTGCTCCACGACGGCCTCGGCCACCGGAGCGGACTCGACCACGATCTCCTCGGCGGCGGACGCGGCGGCCTGCGGCGCACCGGCCGGAGCCGTCGCCTTACGGACCGCACGGCGACGGGCACGCGGCGCCGGAGCCTCCACCGACTCCTCGGCGGCCTGCTCCTCGACCGGCTCCACCACCGGAGTGGCCTCGACTGCGGCCTGCGGCGCACCGGCCGGGGAAGTCGCCTTGCGCACCGCGCGACGACGGCCACGCGGCGCCTCGACAGCCGGCTCCTCGGCAACGGCCTGCTCCACGACGGCCTCGGCCACCGGAGCGGACTCGGCGGCAGGCGTCTGGTCCTGCGCCTTCGCGGCTCCGCCGGACGGCGGGCCGGCGGGGCGGGAAGCGGCGCGGCGCCTGCGGCGCGGCGGCAGCTTGTCCCCGGGGGTGTTCTCTTCGTTGTTTCCGGTCGTGCCGGATTCGGTCGGCTCAAGCATGCGGGCGGTTCTCCCGTCGCGCTCCCGGGCGCCGCGCCTGATCCGGTCCGGCGGGGTGGTCGCGTGGTGCGCGACCCCGCTGTCCGGGGCGCGGGCGCCGCACGGGAGCTGATGTCTGGCTCGCCGGTTCCGTACGCGGAGTGCGCACGGCCTGGCGAAAGTCTTCTGGTCAGTGCGCGGCCCGACCCCGGTTCCTTCCCGGGGGCCGCGCTACAACGACCGCCTTACGCGGAACCCGAACCTTCAGGCGCCGTCGCGACACTCCCGGGGGCCGTCGCGGGGACGGCCGGGGGTGCGTCGCGGTCGGGCGCGAGCGGGTCGGTCACCGTGCCGGACTCCTCGTCGAAGAGCCCCTGCGCCAGCCTGGTCACCGCTACGGGGACCGGCGGCGCCAGGTCGGCCACAGCTCGGAGACCGGACAGGACGTCGTCGGGTCGTACGGCGGGTGTCATGTGCCGCACTACCAGGCGCAGTATCGCACAGGCGGTGTCCATGGACCCATCGGCCTGTGGACCGAGGGCCTCGAGACCGACCACGGCCTCGCGGGCGTCGAAGGTACGCATACCGTTCTTCGCCCGGCGCTGGACCTCGACCGTTTCGGCGGCCAGGAAGGCGGCCACGGCCTGTTCGGCGTCCTGGACGGTGACGCCGTCCAGGCGCATCTCCCAGATCGAGGCGGTCAGCCGGTCGGCGAGCCCGGAGGTCCGGGCCTCCACGGCGTCGGTGATGTCGAGGCCGTCCGGGAGGGATTCGTTGAGGAGGTCCTGCAGGACCTTCGGGTCGCGGTGCTCGGTGAGCGCGATCTCCAGGAACTCGGCCTCGCTGCCGGTGCCGGTCGGAGCCGCATTGGCGTACGAGACCTTGGGGTGCGGGGTGAAGCCCGCCGAGTAGGCCATCGGCACCTCGGAGCGGCGCAGGGCCCGCTCGAAGGCACGCTGGAAGTCTCGGTGGCTGGTGAACCGGAGGCGGCCGCGCTTGGTGTAGCGCAGTCGGATGCGCTGCACCGCCGGTGCGGGCGGCGGGCCTTCGGGCTGTCGCTTGCCCAGTGGTTCTTCTCCTCGGTGCGGGGCGGGCGCGGTGGCGCGCCGCCCACGAAGTACAGGTCGTCACGGGGGCCCCGCTCCGGCTCACCCCCTCCGGCCTGTGGTTCCGCCGGGCGGGGAGATCTCGGGTGCGGGCGCCACGCCGTGCACGGGTGTCGCATGGTGCTCCTCACCCAGAGTACGCGCAGTAACCCTCCCGGGTCCGCCGACCTCCGGGTTCGCCGGCCGGCCGGTGAACGCGCGCCATGCGTCGCGGCGGGCCTGGCGGACGGCATCGCGTGCCGTACGCAGCGTGTCGCGCACGGCACGTCCGGTCGCCGAGGCGGCGATACGGGCGGGCTTCCACACCCAGTCCCGTACGGCGTGCCCGACCGGGGTGCAGAGGGTGCGGTAGCACCAGGCCAGTGGGGCGACGAGGAGGGTGCGGAGCAGCCATGCCAGGGCCCGCCCGAGCGCGCGGCTGATCATTCCGGTGATCCGCCAGGCCACCACGAGCGCCGCCCCGGTCTCCCGCAGCACAGGGTGGAGGACGCGCCGCCACAGCCAGGCCACGGGGACGACGACCAGCGTCCACCGGCACCACACAAGCCCGGCCCCCACCGCGCGGATCAGCCGGAGCGTGCCCCGTCCGAGCGGGGTGAGCACCGACCGCCAGAGCCAGACCAGCGGCACCACCAGGAGGGTGCGCGCCAGCCAGGCGACGGCGATGCCGAGGGGGGTGAGGACGTACCGCCAGAGGCCGACGAAGGGCCGGACGAAGAGAGCGGGTCCGAGCCACCGCAGTGCGGCGAGGAGTCCGTGCCCGAGCGGGATCAGCAGGGTGCGGTACAGGCTCCGCAGCCCGTGCCCGGCCGGGGTGAGGGCGGCCGCGTACAGCCACCCGAGCGGGACGAGGACTCCGTACCGGACCACCGGGACCAGCACGTACCGCCAGAGGAAGGTCACCGGCCACACGGTCAGCGCCCGGGCCACCAGCACCATCGCGCGGCCGACGCGGGTGAGCACCACGCGGTACAGCCACCCGAGCGGGACGACCACGAGGTACGTCCACGCCCAGACGACCGGGACGACCACCAGGCAGCGCCACGCC